>DASQUD010000087.1:0-8964 GCA_035641455.1 Propionibacteriaceae bacterium
GCGCGGAGGAGCAGCTCCGGAGTCATGAGGGGAGCTGCTCGACCGCGATGATGCGCCCGACCTGACGCAGCAGGGGTGCCGCGTTCGCGATGCTCCGGACCGGGTCCGGCTCCAGGTCCGACAGCGGATAGGCGGCCATGATGCCGGCAGCCCGTAGACGATCAGGCGAGAGCTGAGTGCGGCCGGCGACGGCCACGACTCCGACGCCCACGCGCGCAGCCGCCTGCGCCACCCCGATCGGCGCCTTGCCCGCCAGCGACTGCTCGTCCAACGATCCCTCGCCGGTCACCACTAGATCTGCACCCGCCACCGCCTCGTCGAATCGCAGCAGCTCCAAGATCAACTCGATTCCCGAACGGAGTTCGGCATCGAGCAGGGCAAGGGCGGCGAAGCCGGTGCCCCCGGCCGCGCCGGCGCCCGGGCGATTGGCGTCATCCCGACCGACAGTTGCGTTCACGACGCGAGCCCATCGCGTAAGCCCGTCCTCCAAGAGACGGACATCATCGGCGCTGGCCCCTTTTTGTGGCCCAAAGACGGCCGCCGCACCTCGTGAGCCGAGCAGAGGATTATCGACATCGCTAGCGACCAGGACTCGTACGCCGGCCATGCGGTCCCGGAGCCCCGCCACATCCAGCGAGTCCAGCGAGCTGAGCGCAGCACCGCCGTGAGCAAGCTCTGCACCGCTCGCGTCGAGCAGCCGCGCACCGAGGGCTTGGGCCATGCCCGCGCCACCGTCGGTGGACGCACTGCCCCCGATGCCGAGGACGACCTCACGGGCGCCGTGCTGGATCGCGTGCCCGATCACCTCGCCAAGCCCGTACGTCGACGCACCGAGGGCGTCGGGTCGACCGTTGGGGAGACGGTCGAGACCGCAGACCGCCGCCAGTTCGATCACCGCCCGCTGGCCTTGGCGGGCGTAGCTCACCGGCCCGGACACGCCGGTCGGTCCTGCGGCGGACATGGTCACCTCGCCGAATCCTCGGGAGAGGGCAGCGGCCACCGTGCCGTCACCACCGTCGGCGACGGGCATCCTGGTGATCTGGAGATCCGGTCGCTCCTCCAGCAAGCCGTTGGCCACGGCGTCGGTGACCTGTGCGGCGGTCAGGCAGCCCTTGAACTTGTCCGGCGAGACGACGACTCGCATGACGTCAGTCGAGCAGCACGGCGGTCGGGGCGTCCCCGCCGCGGACGGCGGCGTACAAGGGTTTGATCGCGGGTCCCGGCAGCCCGAAGGTCTGGGTGGCACCTTCCAGCTCGAGGATTTTCACAACGGCGTCGGCTGCGGTCACGCGAGACATGGCTTGTTTCTCCACATTGGTTGCTAGGGAACGTTTGCCATCTCAAGATGGCAGACATCCGGGTTCGTCGCGTTTCACGGGTTGCGCGCCATCTCAAGATGGCTGGCGCCCGGGAGCGCGTGTGGCCGTCGGCGCTGGTCGCGGACCACCTTAAGACGGCTGGCGCCCCGGAGATCGGGATCTGGGCCGTCGCCGCTCATCTCGAGATTGGAGACGACGCAGTGGGCTGCTCGTGGTCACGACCGGACAGACGTTCCACACCTTTGAGCAAGGCGGAGTGGTCGAGGCCACCGTCGCCCTGGGCCCGAATGGCGCCGACGAGCTGGGCGGTCAGCGCACCCAGCGGAATGGCGACGCCTTTGGCCCGCGCGGCCTCGGTAACGATCCCCATGTCTTTGTGGTGGAGGTCGATCCGGAAGCCGGGCTCGAACTGCCGGGCGAGCATGCTCGCCCCCTTCCGGTCGAGAATCCGGTTGCCGGCTAGACCACCGGCCAGTACGGCAATGGCCGCCTCCGTGTCGACGCCGTACGCCTCGAGGAACACGATCGCTTCGGCCACCAGTTCGATGGTCCCGGCGACGATGAGCTGATTGGCCGCCTTGACGGTCTGTCCGGAGCCCGCCGGGCCCACATAGACGATGGTGGAGCCGACTGTCTCCAAGATCGGCCTGGCCTCCTTGAAGTCGGCCTCTTCCCCGCCCACCATGATCGACAGCTTGGCTTCCTTCGCACCGGCCTCGCCGCCGCTCACCGGCGCGTCGAGCACCCGGATCCCGCGCTCCCGTCCGGCCTCGGCCAGCCCAACTGAGACATCGGGCCGGATGGAGGACATGTCCAGATGGATCGCGCCGGAGCGGGCATTGGCGTAGATGCCGTCGTCGCCCAGAGCCAACCCCTCGACGTCGGGGGAGTCCGGAACCATCGTGATGATCACGTCGGCCTCGGCGACCGCTTCGGCGACCGACTCGGCTCGTTGGCCGCCCGCCTCGACCAGCCTCTGTACGGGCGCCGGGCTGCGGTTGAAGCCGACGACGGTGTGCCCGGCCTGCACCAGGTGTCCCGCCATGGGCCCGCCCATGATCCCGAGACCGATGAACGCGATGGTTGACATGAATCTCCTAGCTCCGTGCGTTGGGTGGAGCTGCTCGCCGTTGCGGTGGCAACCACTCCAGGCTGTCAAGGGTCGGGCGGGTCGGCTTGTACTCCAGGGCGGCGTAGCCCGTATAGCCGCTCTGTTCGATGCGGGATAGGTAGTGGTCCAGATCCAGTGACCCGCTGCCGGGTTCACCACGGCCGGGGTAGTCGGCGATCTGGACGTGAGCGATGCGGTCTGCATACAAGTCCAGCACGCGTTCGATGTCATCGCCGTTGTTGGCCAGGTGAAAGAGGTCGCACAGAAAGCCGATGTTGTGCGCACCCGCCCCCTGCACCTGGTCCAGGATGCGCACGACGTCATCGGCGGTACGCAGCGGGTACGGCTTCGGCCCGCTCACCGCCTCGAGCAGCACTGTCGCTCCGATCCGGTTTGCGGCTTTCGCGGCCGCGGTGAGCTGCTCGACTCCGAGCTCGTCCTGTTCCTCGGGCGACGATTCCGGCATCCGGTTCCCGTACAGGGCGTTGAAGGCGCGGACGCCCAGCCGCTCACCGATGTCCACGGTGACAGCAAGATTGTCGCGGAACTCAGCGGCCCGAGCTGGAACCGACAGCACCCCGCAGTCAGGTCCTGCCAGGTCACCGGCGAAGAAATTCAGGCCGATGAGCGACACCTCTGCGGCGCGGACTGCGTCGACGAACTCGTCAACGTCGCGGTCGGCTGGCACCGGCTGATCCGGCCAAGGCCACCAGAACTCGATCGCCTGGAAGCCGGCGGCCCCCGCCGCACCAGGGCGCTCGACCAGTGGCACCTCGGTGAACAAGATGGAGCAGTTAGCGGCATAGCGCAATGAGTGAGGCATCGACGTATGGGTCAAAGTCGCGGCGAGGAGGCCGCGAGCCGCTCCAGGGTGGCGCGGGCGCCGTATGCGTACAAGGACTCAAGCGTGTCGACGTAGGGCGTGACGAAGGCTGGCTGATCGACCAGGTCCCCGAACAGCTCGCGGTTGGCGATGAAGGCCGTGCGGTCCGTTCGCTGCCTGGCTGCGATCGCCTTGAGGGCGTCAGCCAGTCGATCCACCACCGCTATCGGTTGGCCCTGCTCGTCGACGCCCTCCGCGTATCGGGCCCAGCTGGCCACCACCGCCGCGGCAAGGCGAACGTCCCGGCCAGCGGCTACGTTCTCATTCACCGCCGGCAACACGAATTTCGGAATCCGGTCCGACGATTCCGTGCAGAGTCGGGCGACCGTGTCTCGTACCGCACGATTAGAGAACCGCTCGATCAGCGTCCGCTTGTACGCGTCAAGGTCAACACCCGGCACTGGGGGGAGCGTTGGAGTCGCCTCACGATTCATGTACTCGAGCAGGAAGTTCGCGAAGAGCCTGTCTTGCGCGACTTCGTGCACGAGTCGGTAGCCGGCCAGATACCCGAAATAGCACATCGCCTGATGGCCGGCATTGAGCAA
This sequence comes from Propionibacteriaceae bacterium, assembly GCA_035641455.1. Classification (GTDB taxonomy): domain Bacteria; phylum Actinomycetota; class Actinomycetes; order Propionibacteriales; family Propionibacteriaceae; genus Microlunatus. Next base: position 3,859 of record DASQUD010000087.1, read on the forward strand.
ACGAAGCTTCATCAGTTCGTACGGCTCAACATCGGCCACCACCTGGACACCGACGTCTTCCAGGGGTGGCCGGCCAGTCGGAAAGTTGTCTTCAAGCACCCACTGGGTGAACGGCTCGCAGACGACCGGCCAGTCATCTTCGATCCCGAAACGCTGGCGGACCTGTTCCCGATCTTCGTCGGTAGTCACCGGAGTGATCCGATCCACCATTGAGTTGGGGAACGAGACGTTGGATGCTACCCACTCGCCGAGATCAGGGTCACGCAGCCGAGCGAAGGCGGAAAAGACTTCCGAGGCGACGTGGCCGTTGCCCTGGATGTTGTCGCAGGACATGATCGTGAAGGGCTCCACACCTCGCGCCCGCCGTCGAGCCAGCGCCTCGGTGATCAAGCCAAAGGTCGTGGTGGGAACCGCGCCCGGCGTGAGATCTGCTTGCACGGCCGGGTTGTCAGCGTCGAACTTCCCGGTGACCGGGTGGAAGTTGTATCCGCCCTCGGTCACGGTCATGGACACGATCCCCGTCGCGGGATCGGCCATCTGCTCGATCACCGCTTCCGGGTCGTCTGGCGCGTAGCGGTAGGCGACGATGGATCCGATCACCTTCGGGGTCCAATTTCCCTCCGGATCCTTCTCGACAAGTGTGTAAAGGCAATCCTGAGCGCGCAGGGCATCGCGCACCTTCAGATCGAACGGCATGACCCCTACGCCACAGATCCCCCAGTCGAGCGCCTTGCCCTGCTCCATCAAGGCGTCCAGGTACTTCGCCTGGTGAGCTCGGTGGAATGCGCCCACGCCGACGTGGACGATGCCCACCCTGACCCGCGATCGGTCGTAACCCGGGCCGGGGATCGACAACGAGGTGACAGTGGCGTTGCCAAGTTGTGTCACGGCCGACTCATTTCTGCTCGCGCGGAGGAAATGATCATGGTCCGATGCTATCGGTGGCGCGTGCCCGGTGACTACGCGTCCCTTGAACCGCAGGCCCGAGGCGCGCAATCGGGGGCCGCCGCCATGCTGGAGGAGGGTGCCTGACCGCGCAATCGGAGCTCGGCCGGCGCCCATCACACGGTCCGGGTGAATCCGTCCCACCCAGCCACGTGGCACCATTGGTCCCACGTGTTTACGGGGAGGCAGCCAGGATCGGCATCCCTAGGTAAAGGGGACACATGAGCGGCAATGCAGGCTTTCGGCTCCACAACACCACGATGCTGTCGGTGTGCGCGGTGGAGGCACCGATCGTGGTGCCTTCGTCGGCTTTTGACGACCGGCTCGCGGCCACCTATCAGCGGGTCGGCATGAAGCCCGGGATGCTGGCCGAGCGGGCCGGAGTCTTAGAGCGACGCTGGTGGCCGACCGACGTGAGTTTCGCCGACGCCGCCGCGATGGCGGGCGCCAAGGCGCTCGCCGAGGCGGGCATCATTCCGGCCCAGGTCGGGGTCATGATCAACACGTCGGTCTCTCGGGAGTATCTCGAGCCGTCGACCGCCGTCGCGGTTCATCATCAGCTCGGCCTGCCCACGAGCTGCCTCAACTTCGACCTGGCCAACGCCTGCCTCGGCTTCGTCAACGCCATCCAGCTGGCCGGAAACATGATCGACGCAGGACAGGCTGACTACGCTGTGCTGGTTGACGCGGAGGGCTCCCGCTACACCCAAGAGGTGACGCTCGGTCGGCTTGAGGGCGAGGACGCGACCGCGGACGACTTGCGCTCACAGTTCGCCACGCTGACTCTGGGCTCCGGTGCCGCGGCGGTGGTTTTGGGTCGCGCGGACCGGCACCCGGAGGGCCACCGGGTGGTCGGCGGCGTCAGCCGGGCCGGCACCGAGCACCACGACCTGTGTGTCGGCGACCTGAATCGGATGCGTACGGACACCAAGCGGCTCTTCGAAGCTGGCCTTGCGTTGGCCCTGGAGACGTGGCGGGACGCGAAGGCCGAGTTCGACTGGCAGGGCATCGACTGGTTCGTGGCGCACCAGACCTCGGTGGTGCATATCCGGGCGATGGCGGCGGCCCTTGGCGTGGATCCGTCGCGATTCCCGCTGACCTTGCCGACCTACGGCAACATGGGCCCGGCAGCCGTCCCGTTCACGTTGGCTCGGCACGCCGATGATCTCCGCTCTCAGGACCGGATCTTGTTGCTGGGCATCGGCTCGGGGCTGAACACCTCGTACGCCGAGATCATCTGGTGAACTCTCGCCCGCTGACTGGCGACGAGATAGCCCGTGCACTGCACGGGATGCCGGAGGTCAATCCGGCCTGGTCACGTCTGGTGCCCGTCCGCGATGCCGAGGGCGTCTCACGGACCTGGCACGTGCTCGACACTGGCGGCGATGCCGCTTCCGGCACGATGCTGTGCGTTCACGGCAACCCGACGTGGTCCTACCTTTGGCGGCGATTCGTCGGCTTGGCGGCGCCCGGCTGGCGGGTGGTAGCCGTTGATCAGCTCGGCATGGGCTACTCCGATCGGTTGGCAGGGCCACGCACCTTGGCCGACCGGATCGATGACTTGTCACGGCTGACATCCGAGCTGAGCATTACCGGCCGGGTCGTCCTGGCGGCGCACGACTGGGGTGGGCCGATTTCGCTGGGCTGGGCGCTCGCCCATCGAGATCAGGTCGCCGGGGTAGTGCTGGCCAATACTGGCGTGGCGGTCCCCGCGAAGGCCGCGGCTCCATGGCTCATCCGGCTGGCTCGCAGCCCGGCGTTGCGTGAGCTGGCGTGCGTCCGCACTCCCGCTTTCGTGTCGACGGCGGCGGCGCTTTCTCGACCACCTCTCCCGGTCCCCGTGCGGGAAGCGCTCCGAGCGCCGTACGGGTCACCGGCGCGACGGCAATCGGTGGGCGACTTCGTGGCGGACATTCCGCTGGAATCCAATCATCCGAGTCGCAAGCCTATGGACTCGGTGGCCGCACGGCTCGGCCAGCTTGGCGATGTGCCGGCTCTGCTGCTCTGGGGACCGCGGGACCCCGTGTTTCGCGAGGACCAGCTTCGAGACCTGAGGCAGCGCCTACCGAAAGCCGATGTCCACCGGTACGCGCGAGCCTCGCACCTTGTGATTGAGGACGTTCCGAAAGCGGCCGAAGACACCTGGCGTTGGGTCGCAGATCGCGTGGACTGCGTGTCCAGCCGCGGAACTCCGCCGACTACTCCGGTGGTCCCGGCGCGGGCCGACGACCAGCCGATGATTGGCGAACTCGGCGCGGCGCTTCGAGCCCGGGCCCACGATCCCGACCCGGCGGTCGCGGAACTCGGCGACCATGGCGCCAGCATCACGTCGTTTCGCGACCTTTCGACACGGGTCGAGGCCCTCGCCGCCGGGCTGTCCGGCGCGAAGGTCAATCCCGGGGATCGGGTGGCGCTGCTGGTCCGTCCGGGGCTCGATCTGACGGCGGCGGTCTACGCCTGCTGGCGCGTCGGTGCGTCAATTGTGGTGGCCGACGCCGGCCTAGGGCTGCGCCGGATGGTCGACGCCTTGCGCAGTGCCGATCCCGACCACCTGATCGCCATCCCGGCCGGATTGGCGGCCGCCGCTGCCTTCCGTCTGCCCGGCCAGCGGTTCTTGGCCGGTCAGCTTCCAGACCAGCTACGGAAGCTGCTGAAGGTGAATTACACGCTCTCCGAACTGACTCAGAACCATCAGCGCGTGGGTTCTGCCACCGATGTCAGTGGCCAATCGCACCCGGTCGTGCTCGAGGACGAGGCTGAGGCGGCGGTGCTCTTCACCTCAGGCGCCACCGGCGCCCCGAAGGGCGTCGTTTACCGGCATCGACAGCTCCGCGCTCAGCTTGAGCTGGTTCGCACTGTCTTCGACATTCGCCCTGGCGACCGCATGGTGGCAGCCTTCGCTCCCTTCGCACTGTACGGACCGGCCCTCGGCATTGGCACTGCCGTGCCAGCCATGGATGTCACCAAACCAGGCACCCTGACCGCGACTGCACTGGCCGATGCGGCGGCCGCCATTCAGGCCACTCAGGTATTTGCCTCACCGGCTGCACTGCGGAACGTCGCGGCCACAGCCGGCCATCTGTCTCGCGACCAGCGCGCCGTTCTCGGTAAGATCCGCCTCCTCTTGTCCGCCGGTGCTCCGGTACCAGTGCCCCTGCTTCGGCAGGTCCAGAAGCTGCTGCCGGCGGCTGAGCTCCACACGCCCTACGGGATGACTGAGGCGCTGCCCGTGACCGACATCTCCCTCACCGAAATCGAGGAGGCAGGTCCCGGCGATGGCGTCTGTGTCGGCCGGCCACTCCCAGGCGTGAGGGTGCAGATAAGTCCGATGGACATGCTCGGGCGTGCAACCGGCGAGCTCACCGCTGCAGCCGACATCACCGGGGAGATCTGCGTCGCCGCGGCCCACGTCAAGGACCGATACGACCGACTGTGGGCAACGGAGGCGGCCAGCTCACGGAATCCCGGATGGCATCGCACGGGTGACATCGGGCACCTGGACCAGCAGGGGCGGCTCTGGGTCGAAGGACGGTTGGTCCATGTCATCACTCCTGCCGCTGGGCCGCTCACTCCGGTCGGCGTGGAACAGCGCATCGAGGCGCTTGAGGAGGTCGCGGCCGCCGCACTCGTCGGCGTGGGGCCGGTCGGAACTCAGCAGCCGGTGGCGATTGTGACGACGCCTTGGCCGAACGCTGCCCGTCCATCGCCGCTTTCCAGCCATCTGCCGGCGGTTCGCCGCCATGCCCAGGCGAGTTTCGGCGGCGCTCTCGCGGATCAGGAACTGACGGCTGCCGTCCGAGATGCAGCCGGCATCCCCCTCGCCGCCGTTCTCGTCGTCGACTCGCTGCCGGTGGACATTCGCCACGCATCCAAGGTGGACCGGACCCGGCTGGCTGCCTGGGCTGAGCGGATCCTTGGCGGAGGCAGGATCGGTCGGCCATGAAGGTTCTCGTCACCGGCGCGAGCGGCATGCTGGGCGCCGGCGTCGCGAAAGCGCTTGCCGCGCGGGGAGACTCGGTCACCGTTCTCCAACGCCGCCCGAGCGGCCTCGGATTGCCTGAGGTCCTGGCCGACGTTTCTGATGCCACCGCCATCGGAGCGGCGGTAAGGGGCCATGAGGCGGTGGTCCATCTCGCCGCCAAGGTGAACGTCACTGGCCCC
>DASQUD010000088.1:0-2073 GCA_035641455.1 Propionibacteriaceae bacterium
GAGCGCGCGCAGCAGCCGCGGCCGGGTGAGCGAGCCGGGCCGCGGCTCGGGTGGCACGAACCGGAACGAGCGAGGCATGTGGCCAGACACCCTAAATCGGCCGCGCCCGTCCGGCTCGAGCACGCAGGCTCGCTTCGCGCCGCTGATTCGCTGCGGTCACGCCGTGCCCGCACGGAGCCGTCGCTGTCGGCGCTGGTCGCCGGCGCCCGCGTAAGGAGCACGTGTCACTCAATCGCTGAGCTTCGTGTCAGGTGTGTGGCGCGTCAGGAGCGCGAGCCTGGATGTCGCCGGTGGTCATGCCTTGGCGTACAGCGAGATCCCATTGCCGGTGAGGCCGTCCAACCGGCGTTGGCCCTTGGGCACCGTCACCGGCGCGAAGGTGCTGTTGCGGTCCTGGGGGACCCGTAGCTCGACCTTGCCGATATCGGTGGTCACTGTCTTGGGGTAGCGGCCGTTGCGGCTGTTGCCCGACCCCCGGCCCTCCAGAGGTGGGGTTCGTAGCCCAGATGGTCGGTCATCTCCACCTCGAGGCCGGTCTGCAGGACTTGGCGCACCAGCGCCGTCAACAGCCCGTCGTCGCCGGTCAGCTCGACCCCCCGCTGCGGGCCCGCTCCACCAGCTCGGCCGCCCAGTCCCGCATCGCCGGCTCATCGCCCACCGACGGCACGCTACGACCCGACGAACTCGGCGCCGGCTCCGACACTCCGCTCGACAAAACAGAATCAGAAGAAGATGTGGTCACGGTCGTGATCCTCTCCGGCCCGCGACACCCCGATCGCGGACCCTCGGATCACGCCCGCTTACACACACCGTCGGACAGTCCCCGCGGCGGCCGCGGCCGGTGTGGGAGCAATGCTTGAAACCTGTGGATCGGGTTCCGGGGCGGGACGCGCAGGTGGGCGTACCTTCCCGGTGATCGAGTAGGTATCTCAAGCAGGCCGGCGCTGGAACGTCGGTCGGGAAGGTACGCCCATGTTGAAGGTAGTGCAGACCGATCAGGAGGGGCATGACTCGGCGACGGCTGTGCGGTCGGGGTCGCTGTTGGATGACATCGCCCGGGAGGGTGCGCGGCGGATGCTGGCGGCGGCGTTGAAGGCAGAGTCCGGCTGCTATATCTGCACGGCTTGTCCGGCGGCGATTTCGTCCCGGCGTTGGAGCAGTTCCTCGGCAGCTCGGCCGGGCTGTCCGCCTCGACGATCACCCGGCTGACCGAGCAGTGGCAAGACGAGCAGCGCGCGTTCGCCCGACGTGATCTCTCGCAGGTCGACTACGTCTACTGTTGGGCCGACGGCATCCACGTCAACATCCGCCTGGAGGAGCACAAGCTGTGCCTGCTGGTGCTCATCGGGGTGCGCGCCAACGGCTCCAAGGAGCTGATCACGCTGGCCGACGGCTACCGGGAGTCGGTCGAGTCGTGGTCCGACCTGCTGCGCGATGCGAAGCGGCGCGGGATGCGCGCGCCGGTGCTGGCCGTCGGCGATGGCGCTCTCGGATTCTGGGGCGGCCTGCGAGAGGTCTTTCCCGACACTCGTGAGCAGCGCTGCTGGTTCCACAAGTCAGCGAATGTGCTTGCTGCGCTGCCCAAATCGGCGCACCCGGCGGCGAAGAAGGCCCTGGCAGAGATCTGGGGTGCGGAGGACAAGTCCCACGCTCTCGCCGCGGTGAAGGTCTTCACCGAGCTGTTCGGCGCGAAGTTTCCCAAGGCCGTCGCGAAGATGACCGACGACCTCGACGAGCTGCTCGCCTTCTACGACTACCCGGCCGAACACTGGATCCATCTGCGGACCACGAACCCGATCGAGTCGACCTTCGCGACCGTCCGGCACCGCACCAAGATCACCCGCGGCCCGGGCTCGAAGGCGGCCGGGCTGGGCATGGCGTTCAAGCTGATCATGGCCGCGCAGGACCGGTGGCGGGCGGTCAACGCACCGAATCTCGTCGCGCTCGTGCGCGCCGGCGCGAGGTTCGTCAACGGCAAACTCGTCGAACGATCAAACGACCAGCAAACCGCCGCGCCGACCGCCAACGCGGCCTGATCATGGATCTCGACGACGAGCAGCCCGTGCGTCTGCC
>DASQUD010000089.1:0-31098 GCA_035641455.1 Propionibacteriaceae bacterium
GTTGCTTGCGGAGTTCGGCGATCAGCTGGCCGCACGATCGGGCATGCCGGCGGACTTCCTGCGCCGGCTGGGGATGTGGCCGTCCCCCTATCTGCGGTACTTCTACGAGCACGATCACGTGGTGACCGAACAGCGCGCCAAGCCTTCCCGGGCCGAGGAGGTGGCGGCGATCGAGCGACAGCTCCTGGACCTTTATGCCGACCCGTCGGTGGCTGAGAAGCCGGTCCTGCTGGAGCAGCGTGGCGGCGCGTACTACTCCGAGGCGGCGGTAGCTCTCATGGCATCGCTGCTTGGTGATCGTGAGGGCGTGCACGTCGTCGATGTGCGAAACGACGGCACGCTGCCATTCCTGCCAGACAACGCTGTGGTCGAGGTGCCCGCCCGGGTCGGACCAGCGGGTCCGGTAGCGGAGGCTGTAACCACCGTCGATCCGCTCTGCGCCGGGCTCATCGCTCACGTCTCGGCCTATGAGGAACTTGCGGTGGACGCCGCCCTGCACGGGGGCCGGGATCGTGTCTTCCGGGCCCTGCTGGCGCACCCGCTGGTCGGCCAGCGGGAAACGGCGGATCAGCTCACCGATCTGTTGCTGGCGGCAAATCGGGACTACCTGAGGTGGCTGGCGTGACCGCTGCCGTGCTCGCGGTGGACGGAGGAAACAGCAAGACAGATGTCGCGTTGGTCGGCTACGACGGGACTCTGCTCGGGTATGCCCGCGGCTCTGGATCGAATCATCAGGTCATCGGCCTGGACGCCACGGTCAAAGTGCTCACCGATTGTGTCTCCGCGGCCGCAGGGGAAGCAGGAGTGGACGGTCGACGAATCGCCCACCGCGGTGCCTTTTACGTTGCGGGTGCTGACTATCCGGCTGAGCGGGACATGCTCCGGAACCGGGTGTGGGACGAGGGCTGGGTGAGTGATCTTGATCTGGACAACGACGGGTTCGCCCTGCTGCGGGCCGGGACCCGGGCGCCGAACCGGATAGCTGTGGTCTGCGGCGCCGGCATCAACTGTGTCGGGGCGTCGGCACGCGGCGCGCGATTCCAGTTCCCGGCGGTGGGCACCATCTCGGGTGACTGGGGAGGCGGTAGTGCTCTTGGGATGGAGGCTTTGTTCCTCGCCGTACGGGCTGAAGACGGCCGAGGTGAGGAGACCCTGCTACGGGATGCGGTGCGCGAGCACTTTCGGACAGCCTCGGTCGCCGAGGTGACCGAGGCCTTGCACTTCCGGCGAATGCCAATGGCTCGGATCCATGAACTGGCGCCGGTCATGCTGCGAGCTGCGGCTGCCGGGGACCGGATGGCGCTGGCCGTCGTGGAGCGGCTGGCGGAGGATGTGTTTCTGATGGTGCGCGTGGCGATGGACCGGCTCGGGCTGCGTATTGAGTCCCCTGATGTCGTTCTCGGCGGTGGAGTGCTCGCAGCTCGGCAGCCGCAATTGTTGGATGGGGTGTTGCGGCGAATTCACGGCCACGCGCCCGGCACGAGGGTGGAGGTAGTTGATCATCCGCCGGTGGTGGGCGCCGCATTGCTCGGTTTGGATGCGCTGGGCGCGACGCCCGCCGCTGAGTCGAAGATTCGTCGTGACTTGTTAGTCAGGATCGAGGGGTCGGTCGGTGCAGGCCTGGAGTTCAGCTGAAGTGGTCGGCTCAGGACGCCGTCCCGATCGCCTTGTCGTCTTCGGCGGAGTTCGAGAGCAGCGGATTCACCCATCCTCGCTCAGGGTCAACATCAACAAAGAGCGCCTTGACGAACAGGCTGGCCGGAACCGCCAGGAGGGCGCCGACGCCGCCCAGGATCGACGACCACACGATCAGTGACAGGAAGCTGAGGGTGCCGGACAGGCCGACCGTGTTGCCTACCACGCGCGGCTGGATAACGCTCTGCAGGATCAGATTGATCACGCAGTAGATCACAACGACGGCAACCGCAGTCCCGACGTCTTGGTCGAGCAGGGCGAGGACGGTCGGCGGCAAGAGCCCGATCAAGAATCCGACGTTCGGGATGTAGTTGGTGACGAAGGCCAGCAACCCCCATAGCCAGGCATAGCGGATGTCAAGGATCGTCAAGGCCACAACGTCCAGGAGGGCAACCACCGCGCCGAAGACGGTGGCGACCGCAAGGTAGCGGCGACTGCCGTGGGCGAACAGGCCAAACGCTGCAGCAAGGCGCTGACCAGCGGGGGAAACCCGAAACAGATTGGTCGTGAACCTGGCCGCGTCGGTCACCGTGAAGAAGAGAAGCAGGACCAGAAAGGAGACGCTGCCCAGGATGCCGGCCACACCGCCAAGAAGCTGGGTGGCGAGTTCGATCAACTTGCCGGGACTCGCCTGGGCGATGAGAGCCTCAGCCTCGCTGGTGTCGAATCCCGCCTTGGTCAGTGCGGCATTGATGTCACTGAGGAATGCCTGGAACTGGGGTGCGTAGTCCTGAAGCAATCCGGCCAGCTGGACCCCCGACACGACCAGGATGAAGAGCAGAGCGGCCACAATGGAGTACACCGCGATGAGGCTCAGCACCGTGCCTACCCAGCCGGGAAGGCCGTGACGGGCAGGCAACCGACGCAGCGGCTGAACGGTGATCGACAAGACGAGTCCCAAGAACACCGGTGCCACCACGTCGGAAAATGCTCTCAGGCCGACGGCCGCTACCAGCGCCGCCGCAATACCGATGATGATCATCATGCCGCGCGGAAGCAGTGGACGTGTCCCGGACGAATCTGGCACCACCCCGGCGGCACTCACGGGGCTGGATGTGCCTCCACCCCGTCCAGTGGACTCTGAAGCAGAAGACTGTGCAGCGTTCATGGGGGTGCTCCGTCGTTGTGCTCACCTGAGGCTGGGTCCTGCATATCGTGCCAGTGCCCAGTGCGCAGTGCGCAGGGCGCACCGCACTTGCGGGTTGGGAGACAGCGCCCAAGAACCCCCGGCGCAAGTCGAGCGCCACGCGACGGTCGGCTCAGAGGTTGAGTTTGTGCGCTCGCGCCAACGTGTCGGCGATGCTGTTCTCACCGAGCTGACGCAGATGTGAAATCAGTACATCCATCGGTGGCTGGTTCGCCTCGTAGCTGCCATCGGGACCGTTGTAGAGCCCGCCACTGCGATCGACTGACAGCCCACCTCCGTAGCTGGTCGAGAGCCCACCTCCGTAGCTGGTCGACAGCCCGCCTCCGTAGCTGGTCGAGAGTCCGCCGCCGTAGGCAGTTGAGAGCCCACCTCCATAGCCGGTATAGAGGCCACCGCCAGGACCAGTTGAGAGGCCGCCACCTGGACCTGTCGACGCTCCGCCACCCGGACCGGTGTAGAGCCCGCCACCGGGATCGGCCGAGAGTCCACCACCGGGATATGTCGAACGGTTGCGCGGCCAGGTGTTCCTCGTTGTCCCGGTGAGAGGTGTGATGCCACTTCCTGGCCGATCCATGTCTCTCCCGCGCCAAGGCATCACCTTCGTGCGGCCACAGCGACCGCATACCAGGGCAAGGTCACCGGGAAGCGTCTGCGGGGAATTTCGATCTATACCCCACTTGTGGAGCCCAACGCGGCAAAGAATCTGCATCGTGCGCCCCTTCCACTCTTGCCTACGTTCCGCTATTGGCGATGTAGCCGGATTAGGTTGTGTCGGCGAATCTCAGGACGTGATGAAGCCATAACCCAGGTCGCTCGCGGTGAATGATGTGACCACTTTCGATCACGGCGACGTGTTCGGCTGGCAGCCGATCCATCAGGACCGAACGATCGGGGTCGTTGAGGGTCGTGCCTTGTGTTGCGGCGAGCAGCTGCACTGGCACAGGACATCCCTGCACGAGCGCCTGGAGGTCCCACCGCTTGGTTCTCAGGAATCGGGCGATTCGTTCGACGTCCAGCTTCAGCCGATTCTGAACCGAGTACTCCGCGTCCCGACGCGACCACACTGGGTTCTCCTCTAGCAGCGCCAGGACGGTCCCCGCCGGATCCGCCTGAGCGACCCGTACGGATTCCTCCACGCCCGCGGCGGCGTCGACGAGCTCCAGCGACCCGGCAAGACCAGGCGGGTCTTCGATCACTACACGATCGCAGAAGTCCTGCTTGAGGCCGACAAGAGTCAGGGCCACGACGGAACCGAGCGAATGGCCAGCCAGGACATCCACAGGGCCCGGTACCTGGGCGAGGACGTCCTGAGCCATGTCCTCCAGCGTCACGTCGCTCGAGCCAGCAGCGTTCCGCGACCCATGGCCCAACAGGTCGGCTACCTGCACGCGCCACCCGAGGTCCTGCAAATCTTCCTTGAGCCGCCACCAGGTCAGCTGGCTGGACAGCACTCCGTGGAGCAGCAAGATCGACTGGTTCTCCGTCACACGGTCATTCAACTACCGTTTACCTACACGTGATGCACGTCACGGGGCCCGAGAGCCGACGTTTAGGTCGTGCAGCAGATGCTCGGCCATTCGAGCGCTGCGATGACGATGGACGTCTACGGACACCCCTTTAGCGACCGCCTCGACGAGGTCGCCAACGCGCTCGACAACGCCCGATCCGAGGGCGTCAAATCCGCTGCTGTTGTTGCCAATGCTCAAAATCTTGTTGCCAAAGTGTTGCCAAACGCCCATGTGGTCCACTTGGCCGCCTACAAGGCGAAACGTAAAACCGCAGGTCAAACTGGGATTTCGGATGGCGCCCCCGGCAGGATTCGAACCTGCGCTCCCGCCTCCGGAGGGCGGTGCTCTATCCCCTGAGCTACGGGGGCCGGGCAGAGTGACGGGCAGGCTCTACAGCCCACCTAGGCCGTAGGGCAATGTATCAGGACGTCCCATGGGGATCGGACGCTCGATCGAAGGACGAGCCTCCACACCCAGAACAGACGCCTGTAGTCCAACCGAGCGTTGGATTTCCGATCGTGCCCCTTGCCGGCCTGTCCACCGGGTGAAAAAACCGGCGGCAAGACCTAGCGACTGGCATGGTGTCTTCGAGGTGTTCACCGGCGAAGAAGTGAGGAAGGGCGCGTGACCCATACCCACGTCGCGGGCTCGATCCACGCCGATGTCGTCGGCGCTCGGGCTCCCGGCTGGCTGACCTTTCCCGAGGACGTGAACTCCCTGCTGCCACAGTTGTGGAGTTCCGGCGTGACCAAGGACCTGGGCGGACAGCTGGTCGTTGCTGGAGTCGGTGTGCGCCGCCTCGCCGAGGAGGTTGGTACACCGGCTTATGTGGTGGACGAGGCGGACCTTAGGGAGCGAGCCCGTGCCTTCGCTGCTGCCTTCGACGGTTGGGATGTTTACTACGCCGCCAAGTCGTTCCTCTGTACGGCGGTGGCCCGCTGGGTGGTCGACGAGGGCCTCGGCATCGACGTGTGCACCGGGGGTGAGCTGGCGGTCGTCCTTCGGGCGGGGGTGCCCCCGGCCAAGATCGCGCTGCATGGCAACAACAAGAGCCCGGAGGAGATTGCAGCGGCGCTCCAAGCGGGTGTCGGTCACGTCGTCGTCGACTCCTTCGACGAGATCGCCCGGTTGAGCAAGTTGAGTGCCGAGCTGGGTGTTCAACCAGGCGTGCTGGTGCGAGTCACCACCGGTGTGGAGGCCCACACGCACGAGTACATCGCCACAGCACATGAAGATCAAAAGTTCGGCTTCTCCATCGCCGGGGGAGCGGCGGCTGAGGCGCTGCGCGCCTGCTTCGAGGATGATCATCTCCAGCTGCTGGGCATCCACTCCCATATCGGTTCCCAAATCTTCGACGCCGACGGGTTCGAAGTCGCTGCCCGACGCACGCTCCGGCTGCACGCCGAGTTCGGCGAGCAGCACAACGTCGACCTTCCAGAACTGAATCTGGGCGGCGGCTTCGGCATCGCATACACCAGCGCCGACACGCCCTCTACTCCCAGAGAGCTGGCCCGCGCTCTTCGGGACATCGTCGACCATGAATGTGCGTCGCTTGGCATCGCCGTGCCGCGCCTGTCCATCGAGCCGGGTCGAGCGATCAGCGGGCCCAGCACCTTCGCTCTCTACCGAGTGGGCACGGTCAAGCACGTCGAGCTGGACGGGGGAGCGAGCCGGCTCTATGTTGCGGTGGACGGAGGCATGAGCGACAACATTCGCACCGCCCTCTACGCCGCGGAGTACTCGGCGACGCTGGCCTCCCGCCGTTCGACCGCGTCACCCGCGCTGGCGAGAATCGTCGGCAAGCATTGCGAAGGCGGCGACATCTTGGTGCGCGATGAGTTCTTGCCGAGTGACATCGTCCCAGGTGACCTGATCGCCGTACCAGCGTCCGGCGCCTACAGCCGTTCGATGGCGAGCAACTACAACCACGTGCCCCGGCCACCGGTGGTGGCCGTGGCTGATGGGGAAACCCGGACACTCATCCGGCGAGAAACGATCGAGGATCTGCTGGCGTTGGATAGTGGTTGAACCACATTTCTGGTTGACGTAACACCGCGGGACGATCGAAGTTTCGGTTCGCAGGCCCGCCACAGATAGGGAACAATGAAGCGGCTGCGATCACCCGCGCAGCACAGAAGCTCAAGAAGGTATGCCGTGACTCTGACTAGCGTCCAACCGGTCGCTGAGATCGATGTGGTCTCGGCGACCCCGCTGCGGGTGGCTCTGCTGGGCTGCGGCACGGTGGGCTCGGAAGTGGCCCGATTGTTGACCGAGCAAGCCCCTGACCTGCGGGCACGAGTCGGGAGACCGCTCGAGCTGGTGGGGATTGCCGTCCGACGCCAGAACCGCCTGCGCCCCGGACTTGATCCAAGCCTGTTCACCACCGACGCCGAAACCTTGGTGGCTCGCGACGATGTCGACCTGGTCGTCGAAGTCATCGGCGGCATTGAACCGGCCCGCTCGCTGATCTTGGCCGCCCTACAGCGCGGCGCGTCGGTGGTCACGGCCAACAAGGCGCTGCTCGCCGAGGACGGTGCGACGCTGTTTGCCGCGGCTGAGCAGGCTGGTGCCGACCTGTACTTCGAGGCCTCCGTCGCCGGCGCTATTCCGATCATCCGGCCTCTGCGAGAGTCGCTGGTAGGGGATGAGATCACCTCGGTGATCGGCATCGTGAACGGCACCACGAACTTCATCCTGGACAAAATGGACTCCGACGGCGCCGGCTTCGCCGAGGCGCTGGCCGAGGCCCAGGAGCTCGGCTATGCGGAGGCGGATCCGACCGCCGACGTCGAGGGTTTCGACGCCGCTGCCAAAGCCGCCATCCTGGCCAGCCTGGCGTTCCACAGCCGGGTCCTGGCGGCTGACGTCTATCGAGAAGGCATCGCCGAGGTCACATCCTCCGACATTGCGTCGGCTCGCCAGATTGGATGCGTTGTCAAGCTGCTGGCGATTTGCGAACTTTCCTCAGGCAGCAACGACGGCGACCGGACGGTCTCGGTGCGGGTCCACCCGGCCATGATCCCCCGCAGCCACCCGCTGGCCGCCGTGAGCGGCGCCTACAACGCGGTCTTCGTCGAATCCCAGTCTGCGGGTCGGCTGATGTTCTACGGGCCGGGAGCCGGCGGTTCTCCGACCGCAAGCGCTGTGCTCGGAGACCTCGTAACTGTGGCGCGCAACCGAGTGCGTGGCGCCGTCGGGCCGGGGGAGTCCAGTTACGCGGCCCGACCGGTGGTCTCGATCGGCAGCGTGGTCACGAGCTACCACATTGCCCTGCAGGTCGCCGATGTCGCGGGAGTGCTGGCCGCGATCGCCCAATGCTTCGCCCGACATGACGTCTCCATCCAGACCGTACGGCAGGACGGTCGCGGTGCCGACGCTCAGCTCGTTATCGTGACCCACCGCGCCACCGATGCGGCGCTGAGTGCCACGGTGCATGATCTACGCGAGCTGGAAGCGGTGCTCGATGTGACCAGCGTGATGAGAGTTGAAGGTGAGTGAATGGTCCCCGAGATTGCTTCGATGGCTCTAGCTTCACGCCCCAAGAACGGCATAATCGCGCGGTACCGGCGGTGGCTGCCAGTGGACGATGCCGATCCGGTGATCACCCTCGGTGAGGGGAACACCCCCTTGGTCGACGCCAGAGTCCTGTCCGAGCTGCTGGGGTGTGAAGTTTGGCTGAAGGTCGAGGGAGCCAACCCAACCGGGTCGTTCAAGGACCGCGGGATGACCGTGGCTGTCAGCGTCTCAGCTGGTGCAGGTGCCGAGGCGGTGGTCTGTGCGTCCACCGGCAATACGTCTGCGTCGGCCGCGGCGTACGCGTCCCGAGCGGGCCTCCTACCGATCGTGCTGTTGCCCGCGGGCCGCATCGCCACCGGCAAGCTCGCTCAGGCGATCGTGCACGGGGCCCGCGTCGTACAGATCGAGGGCAACTTTGATACGTGCCTGGCTCTGGCTCGGAAGCTGGCCGAAAACTACCCGGTCGCTTTGGTCAACTCGATCAATCCGGTCCGACTTGAAGGGCAGAAGACGGCGGCATTCGAAATCGTCGACGAACTCGGGGACGCTCCTGACCTGCACGTCCTGCCGGTCGGCAATGGTGGGAACACGCCGGCCTACTGGCGCGGTTATACCCAGTACCGCAGTGCAGGCATTGCTACCCGGACGCCACGAATGTGGGCCTTTCAAGCCGCCGGGGCCGCGCCGCTGGTTCTCGGCCGCCGTATTGACCATCCCGAAACCGTCGCCACAGCGATCCGCATCGGCAACCCGGCATCGGCACAGCTGGCCGTGGCCGCCAAAGAGGAATCCGGTGGCTTGTTCGAAGCCGTGACCGACGATCAGATCTTGGCGGCCCAGCGGCTGCTGGCTGAGCGAGAGGGTGTGTTCGTCGAGCCCGCCTCGGCCGCGGGAGTCGCCGGATTGCTGGCCAAGCATGAGCGGGGTGAGGTCGAGAGCGGTCAGCAGATCGTCATCACACTGACCGGAAACGGTCTGAAGGATGTTGACACTGCGCTGTCCTCTCGGATGCCCCTGCAAAGTCCCGTGGTGGGTGCGAGGTTGGCCGAGGTTGCCCACGCCTGCGGCTTCGGAGGCTGAGTCGACCGCTCGGAGCGCCTCGTGACCCTGCCCTTGGCGGTGGGACGAGCCGCGACCGTCGAAGTGCCGGCCACCAGCGCCAATCTTGGTCCTGGATTCGATTGCTTCGGGCTGGCACTCGACTGGTACGAGCTGGTGCATCTCGAAGTCACCGAGGCCGGCTATTCCATCGACGTTTCGGGTGAAGGTGCCGACGCGATACCGCGGGACGAATCCCACTTGATCATTCGCTCGGCGCTGGTCGGCTTCGCCGATCTCGGTCTCGATGCCCCGGGACTCGCGCTGCGCTGCCGGAACACCATTCCCCACGGCCGAGGGCTGGGCTCTTCCTCGGCCGCCATCGTCGCCGGCCTGGCCTTGGCTGCTGCCCTCGCCGATCGAGATAGGGACGAGGATTGGCTGCTGGCTCACGCCAATGCCATCGAGGGACATCCCGACAACGTCGCGGCCGCCATCTACGGCGGCTTCGTGCTCGCCTACGAGGCGAACGGAATACAAGTGGCGCGTGGTGACGTTGACCCTGAGGTACGAGCGGCGGTCTTCATACCCGACGCCGCGGTAGCTACCGGGGCGGCACGGCGCTTGCTGCCCAACGTGGTTCCCCATGTCGACGCGGCCGCGAACTCTGGTCGAGCGGGTCTGGTGGTGCACGCCTTAGCCAGAGATCCGGACCGGCTCCTTGATGCGACGCACGACTGGTTGCATCAGGGCTATCGCGAGCCGGCCATGCCACGCTCGTACGAGTTGATGACAACGCTGCGCAGCAGGGGCTACGCGGCCATGATCAGCGGTGCTGGACCCTCGGTGCTCGTGCTCGGCCGAAACCGCCAACTAGATGAGCTCGCTGAGCAACCCGCACCTGGTTTCCAAATGCGCTTACTGAATGTGGGGCACGGTGCTCGCACTGTGATGGCGCGGCCAGTTCGAGGCCGATTCGACTGAATAGGTAAGGAGAGTGCTAGCCTAAGAGTGCCGAAAAGGTGAGCGGTCCAAGAACTGGTCCCGGCTCCCAGCTCGGCAGCAGCGCCTTCAAGGTCAGGGCGCAACGTGGACAGCGCACCCCGCCAGCTTTCGTCCCGAACTTGTTCGGCGTCAGTCAGCGACGAGGACCTGACCAAGACAGATACCGCCCAGGTGACACGCACGCTGGGCTGAGGATGGGCCAATGCCCGTACTAGAAGGACACACGTGACAGATATCGCCGACGTGACGAGCGTCTCCGTCGAGGACGGAACTGCCGGACGCAAGCGCAAGGGGTCGGGACTCGACGCCATGCTGCTTCCCGAACTGAAGCAACTTGCCGGCTCGCTCGGCATCCGCGGCGCCGGCACGCTGCGCAAGGGACAGCTGATTGCAGCGATCCAGGGCGCCCAGTCTGGCTCCGCCGGGAGCGCTTCGCCTCCGGGCGCAGCCGTCAATGGCTCGGGTCCGAGCGACTTCAGCGCTCGCGAAGCCAATCCGGCTATCCCGACCGCACCGGAATCGAGTCCCGATGCGCGCCACCCAGTGTCATCGTCGGAATCGGCGCGGCTGGCGGACGGCGCGTCCAACCAGACCGCAGGCCTGGAACTTCGCCAGGGCGTCGAGGGCGGCATCGACAGCCGCGGCTACGGTGATCGGGACCCCGGTGACCGTGCGCCGGTTGCTGATCGAGCTGGCGATGGTCGTGATCGCGGCGAGACTGCGCTAGCAGACCGCGCCGATGATGGCCAGGTTCGTACGGATAATGCATCGGTTTCAGACCGTGCCGACCAGGCCGATCGCGATCTCGACCACAACCGGCGCGACCGACGCCCGGCCCACCGGGATGGGCAGTCTCGTGAAACTACGCAGCGAGACCAGCGAGGCCGGGATAATCAACCGGCACGCGAGCAGAACCGAGAAGGTCAGGGTCAACGAGATCTTCAGGCGCGCGACAATCAGGCTCGGGAAGGCCGTGACGGACAGCCGTCCCGTGACCAAGGATCCCGTGAGGCGAGTCGCGATTATGACGACGACGGCGGTGGGCGGCGTGGGCGGCGGCGGCGCAGCCGTGATCGTCAGAACCGTCGCGGCGGTCGCGCTGCCGGCGGAGGGTTGGAGCGCTTCGAGAGCGATCCGGTGGTCTCCGACGATGACGTGCTGGTGTCCACGGGCGGCATCTTGGACGTGCTCGACAACTACGCCTTTGTCCGCACGATGGGTTATCTGCCGGGGCCGGACGATGCCTATGTGTCGCTGTCCATGGTGAAGAAGTTCGGTCTGCGCAAGGGTGATGTGGTTACCGGGCTGATCCGTACGCCGCGTGATGGCGAGCGGCGGGAGAAGTTCAACCCGCTGGTTCGGATCGAGACGATCAACGGCGTCGATCCCGAACAGGCCAAGAATCGGCAGGATTTCAACAAACTCACCCCGCTCTATCCGCAGGAGCGGTTGAAGCTCGAGACGACACCGAGCCAGCTCACCGGTCGGATCATCGATTTGATCGCGCCTGTGGGCAAGGGACAACGAGGCCTGATCGTGTCGCCGTCCAAGGCCGGCAAGACGATGATCATGCAGTCGATCGCCAACGCCATCACCACGAACAATCCCGAAGTCAAGCTGATGGTTGTCCTGGTCGACGAGCGGCCGGAGGAGGTCACCGACTTCCAGCGGGCCGTCCAGGGCGAGGTCATCGCCTCGACCTTCGACCGGCCTGCCGATGATCACACGACAGTCGCCGAGCTGGCGATCGAGCGAGCCAAGCGGCTGGTGGAACTCGGACACGACGTGGTGATCTTGCTCGACGGCATCACCCGGCTGGGCCGCGCGTACAACATCGCAGCTCCAGCCAGCGGACGGATCCTTTCCGGCGGTGTGGACTCGGCTGCCTTGTATCCACCCAAGAAGTTCTTCGGCGCAGCCCGCAATATCGAAGGGGGGGGTTCCCTGACCATCCTCGCCACCGCTCTTGTGGAAACCGGCTCCAAGATGGACGAAGTGATCTTCGAGGAGTTCAAGGGCACCGGGAATATGGAGCTCCGGCTCCGTCGCGAGTTCTCCGAAAAGCGGATCTTCCCGGCCATCGACGTGGACGCCTCGAGCACCCGCCGCGAGGAGCTGCTGATGAGCCGCGAAGAATTGGCCATCGTCTGGAAGCTACGTCGGGTGCTCTCCGGCCTGGAAAGCCTGCAGGGTCTCGAGATGCTGCTGGACCGCCTCCGCAAGACGCAGAGCAACAACGAGTTCCTGCTGGCGATCACCAAAACGATCCCGAGCTAGTCCCACTCGCGCTCGAATCCGGGACTAAAGCCAGCCTCTGCGCCGTTGTGAGTTTGGTGCGGCGGCTGGGACTGCGGCACAATTTCAGACCTTGGTGCCGGTTCACGCCGAAAGCTCGACCAGAGTGGCGACCCGGTGCCGAAAGGAGAAACATGAAGCCCAATATCCATCCCGAATACCGGGAAACCCAGGTGACCTGCACCTGTGGCAACACCTTCACCACCCGCAGCACCGCACCGAATGGCGTCTTGCACGCCGACGTGTGCTCAGCCTGCCACCCGTTCTACACGGGCAAGCAGAAGATTCTCGACACCGGTGGCCGGGTGGCTCGCTTCGAGAAGCGGTACGCCGCGAAGAAGACCACCAAGTCCAAGTAGCGACCGAAACGCCGGGAGGCAGGAGCAGATCCTGCCTTGCCCGGCGTTTTGCGTGCTCTGGTTGATCCGAGGCGCAGTGGGAGGAGGAGTCCATCATGTTCGAAGCTGCCGACCATCTACGGTCCGAGTTCGCCGAGCTGGAGGCTTCGCTCGCCGACCCGACGGTGCACTCCGACCTCGTCCGGGCTCGAAGGATCGGTCGCCGCTACGCCGAGTTGTCACCCCTGATCTCCACGCTCGACGAGCACGCGCGACTCAGCGAGGATTTGGCGGCAGCCCGCGAGCTGGCCGCCGACGACCAAGGCTTTGCGGCAGAAGCAGCAGAGCTTGAGGAACGGCTAGGTCCCGTCACTGAACGGCTGACCAAGCTGCTCGCTCCGCGCGATCCCAACGACTCCGCCGATGCACTGGTGGAGATCAAGTCCGGAGAAGGCGGTGAAGAGTCCGCGCTGTTCGCTGCAGATCTGTTGAAGATGTACGGCCGCTACGCCGAATCCCGGGGTTGGAAGGTCGAGGTCCTCGATGCTCAAGAGACCGACCTGGGCGGCTACAAGTCGGTGACTGCGGCAATCAAGGCGCCCAGTGCGGGCGAGCCTGACGCGATGCCGTACGGAGTGCTGAAGTTCGAAGGTGGTGTGCACAGAGTCCAGCGCGTGCCGGTGACCGAGTCGCAGGGCCGGGTTCACACGTCAGCGGCGGGCGTCCTGGTCATGCCCGAGGTCGAAGAGACCGAGGTCGAGATCAGCGATGATGATCTTCGTATCGACGTCTACCGCTCGTCGGGTCCTGGCGGCCAGGGGGTCAACACGACCGACTCCGCGGTCCGGATCACCCACCTTCCCACTGGCATCGTGGTGTCCTGCCAGAACGAGCGCTCACAGCTGCAAAACCGGGAGCAGGCGATGCGCATGCTCCGGGCTCGGCTGACCGCCGCGGCCGAGGAGGAGGCTGCCAGCGCCGCCTCGGTGGCACGTCGCAGCCAAGTCCGTACGGTCGATCGCTCGGAGCGGATCCGCACGTACAACTTTCCGGAGAATCGCATCTCCGACCACCGGATCGGTTTCAAGGCCTACAACCTTGATCAAGTGCTGAACGGCGACCTTCAGGCCGTGATCACCGCCTTGCAGGAGGCGGACACGCAGCTGCGGCTTTCCCAGGTCGGCGACCCGGCCGGGTGAGCCAGCCGGTCCGGCTGCTGCTGAGCGAGGCAACGGATCGGCTGCGCGAGGCCGGAGTTCCGTCGCCGGCTCAGGACGCCCGAGTCCTGCTCTCGTTCGTCTCTGGGGTCGAACTGGCCCGGTTGCCCCTGCTGGATGAGCTCGACGATGATCACGTCAGGCGGTTCCGGAAGTTGATCATGAAGCGCGCGGAACGTGTCCCCGTTCAACATCTGACGGGCCGGGCTCATTTCCGCCGTATCGACGTCGAAGTCGGCCCCGGAGTGTTCGTACCTCGTCCGGAGACCGAGGTCATGACCGGATGGGCGATCGACCACCTGAGGTCGCTCGCAACAGGGCTGCACCGCCCGTCGGTGGTGGAACTGTGCACCGGCTCCGGGGTCATCGCCAAAGCGATCGCGAGCGAGGTGACCCGGGTGGACATCCACGCGGTCGAGGTCTCGGAGGAAGCAGCCGCCTACGCGCGGCGAAACCTCGCCGACACTCTGGTCGAACTGCATGTCGGCGATATGGCGACGGCACTGGTCGACCTCGATGGCACTGTCGATGTGGTGATCGCCAATCCGCCGTACATTCCGTTGGACGCTTACGAGTCGGTGGCGCCGGAGGCGAGGGATCACGATCCGACGCTGGCGCTGTTCTCCGGCGCCGACGGGCTGGCCGCGATTCGCACGGTGGTTTCGGTGGCCACCCGCCTGCTTCGACCGGCCGGCCTGCTCTGCTGTGAGCACGCCGACCTTCAAGGAAGCTCCGCCCCGGACGTCGCCGTTGCCAGCGGTGCCTTCACTGCCATACGGGATCATCGCGATCTCGCCGGCCGACCTCGCTTCTTTACCGCAGTCCGGCGCTCGTGACTGGCAGGATGGCGGCGTGACATTCCGGGTCTTCGACTGCACATCCGACGACCCGGAACAGCGCGCCACGGCCGTCGACGAGGCGGGAGCCGCCATCGAGCGCGGCGAATGCATCGTGCTGCCGACCGACACGGTCTACGGCATCGGCGCCGATGCTTTCGACGCTAACGCTGTGCAGCGGCTGCTGGACGCTAAGGGACGTGGACGCGAGATGCCACCGCCGGTGCTCATCGGCGACTCGTCGTTGATACGAGCACTGGCCACGGAGGTCCCCGAGCACGTCAATGACCTCATCACTCGGCACTGGCCGGGACCGCTGACGATCATCTGCCGGATGCAGCCAAGCCTGCGGATGGATCTCGGCGACACGGAGGGGACGATTGCCTTGCGGGTGCCCGACCATGGGCTGGCTCGAGAGATCCTCCGCAGAACGGGTCCGCTCGCGGTCAGCAGCGCAAATCTCAGTGGGCAGCCCGCTGCGGTCACCTGCCAGCAGGCGGTGGAGCAACTCGGCGAGTCGGTCGCCATCTATATCGATGCGGGACCGTCGGGCGGTACGGGATCGGCGCCGTCGACCATTGTCGACTTCACCCGTCACGAGTGCGGTGAAATTCTTCGCCGGGGTGCGCTGAGCACTGAGGTTCTGCGCCATGCGCTGCCTGACCTGTTGGATCCATCGCATGCTGGTGAGAATGAGTCAGATCTCGCCGAGGCGGACGAGCACACCGGATCTGACTCAGTAGGTCGACGGGCGCACAACGGGGGAGACGAGGCCTGAGTGCGCGAATACCTCTTGGTGTTGGGCATTGCCGCGGCCGTCACCTTTCTCACCAGTGGGTTGTGCCGAAAGCTGGCGCTGCGTAGCGGCGCAATGGCACGCGTCCGCGACCGCGATGTCCACACGATCGAGATGCCGTACTTCGGCGGAATCGCCATGCTGCTCGGCGTGGCGGCCGCGATTCTGCTCGCCTGGCAGCTGCCGTTCCTCGGCCGACTCCAGACAGTGCAACAAGACTCCCGCGCCGTGCTCGTCGCGGCCGTGGTGATCTGCCTGGTGGGAGTGCTCGACGACATCTTCGAGTTGCCTCCGTTGGCGAAGTTCGCGGGGCAAGTTTTGGCGGCGGGGATCGCGGTGGCGCTGGGCGTCAAGATGCTGTGGATTCCGTTGCCCGGTCAGACAGTCTCCCTGGACGGGCCTGCCTCCGTCGCGATCACGGTCTTCTTCATCGTGCTGTGTTCCAACGCGGTGAACTTCGTCGACGGCCTGGACGGTCTCGCCACCGGCGTAGTGTGTATCGGCGCCCTTGCTTTCTTCGCTTACTCCTATCTGCTCACCGTCACCCAGGACCTCACCAGGGCGACAACCTCGAGCTTGATCACCGTGGCCATCGCCGGAGCGTGCCTCGGCTTCCTGCCCCACAACTTCTTTCCCGCTCGGATGTTCATGGGCGACTCGGGAGCCATGTTGCTCGGTCTGCTGCTGGCTACCTCCACCATCAGCCTCACGGGCCAGATCGACACCTCCGCGTTGGAGGGGGGTCGAGGTGGGCTCGTCCCGACTGTGCTTCCTCTCGTTCTGCCGTTGGCGATCTTGGCGCTACCGTTCTTGGACCTTGTGCTCGCCTTCATCCGCCGGACCTACGCCGGTCGGTGGTGGTTCGTGGCCGACAAACAGCACTTGCATCACCGGTTGCTGGAACGCGGTCACAGCCAGCGGCGGGCGGTGATGTTGATGTACATCTGGTCCGCGTTGGTCTCTTTCGGCGTGATCGTGCTCGGTCTGGTGCGCGGTGATCGGCAGTGGACCGTGGTTGCGGCCGTCGCAGCGATCGCCATGGTGCTGCTGCTCTTCACCCTTGGCCGTCCGGTCCCCAGCCGGCATCGAATCAAGCGCGGCGCTTCACTTTAAGTCCTGCTCGCGCAAGCTCCCTGCCTGAAGCTGCTGTCTTCCTTCCTCGACTCGCAGCTGCGCGCTTTTCTCCCAGCTTGCGGCACCACCGACCGAGCGGACCACCTGCGAGCGTCGGCAAGCTCGGCGCCCGCTGCTGTCTGGGACGACCGAGCGAGCGCGCGAAGCGTGCGAGTCGAGGGAGGAAGACAGCAGCCGGCGGGTGCGAGCGAGCGCGAGCGGAAAAGCACTGTGTTAGTTTCGGGGCCGCAGCCCATGACATGCGCGTTGCGACCAGGCTCCAACCCGATCACGACAAGGACTGCTCAACTCGATGACCGCATTGGACGGTACCGCGAGCCGCAAGGAAGGTCCGAGCATTCATGTCGTGCGGGCCCGCAAGCTGCTCGCCGGCGGTGCCGTCGGCGGCCTGGCCGCCAGCGCGATCTGCCTGATCATTTTCGGCATCGTCGGCGGCTACAGCGGCCTGATCTCGGCAGCTTTGGCGGCGGCCATGGTGCTCTTCTTCTACGGAGTCGGTCAATACGTGATGGTGCTGTTCGCCGACGCCGGAGCACGGACCCTGCTCACCGTCTCGATGAGCAGCTACACCGCTCGAGTCGTCATCCTCGGCTTGATCCTGGTGATCTACAACCGGTATCGCGAGGCCTGGCCTGCTCTGCAGCCGATGGCGATCTTCATCACCACGATCGCGGTCGTGGCCGGCTGGCTCGTAGTCGAGGTGTTTGTCTTTTCTCGCTTGAGAATCGGCGTTTACGACACCGAATACGTAGCGCCGGTGGGCACGGAATCCGATCAGTGACCGTCGCCACAATGACTGCTAGCGTGTGTCTCGCCATGAAGGAACACGGTGACCCGACGCAGGATCAGCCGCGATCGCAGTGGGGCGAGCAGTCAGCCGGCTTGAACCAGGGCATGCGCGTGCTCTCTTATCTCATTGGCGGAGTCGTTCTGTACGGGCTTCTCGGCTGGGTCGGCGATCGCTACTTGCACACCACATTTCTGCTGCCGGTGGGCATCGTCGTCGGAGCCGCCCTGGCGATCTATGTGATCATCCGGCGTTTCGGCCGGGTGGACAGCACCACCATCGATGAGCTGGCCGCGTTGCGACGGCAGCGAGCTGCTGGGCGTGGCGCTCAGGCCCGATCGGCAGTTGCGCACCGAGACCAAGCGTCGCCAACATCCGGCACGAGGACGGAGGGGGAGCGTTGAGTCGCCTGTTCAGCCTGATGCCGTTGGAATTCGAGCCGCCCGGTGTGGAGAGCTTCGACCTGCCCCCGCTCTACGAGGGCGCACCCGAATGGCTGGACAAGTATCTCTTGATGGCCGTCGTCTCGGTGTTCGTGATCTTGGCGTTCTGGCTGATCATGGCAAGGAAGAACGCCATGGTGCCGACCAAGGGCCAGTTCATCGGTGAAACTGCGTACTTTTTCATTCGCAACTCCATCGCCCGGGACATGATCGGGCACGACTTCCGCCGGTACCTGCCCATCTTGATCGCGATCTTCTCCTTCGTGCTGTTGAACAACCTCTGGGGGGTCTTTCCGTTCCTGCTGCTACCGACCCCCTCCCATGTCGGCTGGCCCTACGGGCTGGCCCTCCTGGTTTGGTTGCTGTACAACGGTGTAGGCATCGCGAAGCACGGCCCATTCGGCTATCTCAAGCACGCCACGCTGCCAGCCGGGGTGCCGTGGTTCATGTGGCCGATCATCATCCCGCTGGAGTTCTTCTCCAACATCATCGTCCGGCCGATCACACTATCCCTCCGGCTCTTCGCCAACATGTTCGCCGGCCACCTGCTCGTGCTGGTCTTCGTGCTCGGTGGGGAGTACCTGCTGCTGGAGAGCGCGTCCATCGTGAACAAGCTGGCCGGCGTGGTCGCCTGGATCTTCAGCATGGCGATCTTCGGTCTGGAAATCTTCGTGCAGTCCCTGCAGGCGTTTATCTTCACCGTACTCACCGCCAACTACATCTCTTCGGCCGCCGCCGAGGAGCACTGACCTCTGTTTGTCCACCGACCTCTGCACCTCAGCGGAAACCCGAAAGGAAGCACTACATGACTCCAATGGAGATCGTCGGATCACTCGGTATCGTGGGCTACGGCCTGGGTGCCATCGGTCCGGGTATCGGCGTCGGCCTGATCTTCGCCTCGGTGATCCAGGGCACCGCCCGGCAGCCGGAGGCCCGCGGGGCCATGATGGGTACCGCCTGGATCGGCTTCGCCGTGACGGAGGCGCTGGCCATCATCGGCATCGCCCTGGCCTTCGTTTTCGGCTTCACCGGTCAGGCCTGAGGAGGGCGGGGTGATCACGTTCCTGCCGCTCGCGACGGAGAACCCTCTGCTCCCGAAACCGATCGAGATCATCTTGTCCATCGTCTTCGTGCTGTTGTTGACCCTGGTGATCTGGAAGATGGTCGTGCCTCGCTTCGAGGCGACCTACGCCGAGCGAACTGCAACCATCCAGGGCGGCATCGAAAAGGCCGAGAAGGCTCAAGAGGCGGCTGAGGCGGCGCTGCAGCAATACCAGGCACAGCTGGCCGAGGCGCGTACGGAGGCCGCGAGGATCCGGGAAGATGCGAAGACGCAAGGCACCCAGATTCTGGCCGAGATGCGGGAGCAGGCCCAGGCCGAAAGTGCGCGGATCCGGGCATCCGCCCAGACCCAGCTCGAGGCGGAACGCACACAGGTGATGACCCAGCTGCGCACCGAAATCGGTGGTCTCGCGACCACGCTGGCTAGCCGGATCGTCGGGGAGTCACTGGAAGACGACGCGCGTGCGCGCCGTACGGTCGATCGTTTTCTGGCTGACCTGGAGCGCGAACAAGCCGGCGAAGCAGAGTCAGCCCCCGCGGGCAGGCCATGACCACCGACACCCGGCTGAGCGCGCTGGACGGTGTGCTCGACGAGGCGGTGGCAAGCGCGACCACTGAGCGCAGCGTGGTCGGACGCGTCGCGGACGCCGTGCAAGGTGCGCCGAGCGGTGTGGTCGGCCGGGTTGTCGACGCCGTGCGGAGCGGGCCGAGCGAGTCCGATACCTCCAGGCTGGGGGACGAGCTGTTCGCCGTCGTCGACGCCCTGGAGTCATCTCCGTCGCTGCGGCGCGCGGTGACCGATCCCGGCACGCCTGAGCAGAACCGGCAGCAGCTGGTTCATGCCGTGCTCGACGGAAAAGTGTCGAAAACTGCGGTGAACATCGTGGCGGAGGGAGCTGCGATGCGCTGGGCGGGTGGCCGGACGTTCGCCGCGGCCCTTGAACGGCAAGGGGCGCGCGCAACGCTGATGGCCGCCGAAAACGCGGATCAGCTGGAGAACACTGAGGACGAGCTGTTCCGATTCGCTCGGTTGGTCGACGGCAACCCCGGACTGCGGAATGCCCTAGCCGATCGCTCCGTGACCCTGGCGCATCGCCAGGAGCTTGTGGGCTCTTTGCTGGCAGGCAAAGCCAGCGACGCGACCATCACGCTGGCCAAGCGGGCGGTGGCGGCACGGGAACGGACGTTCGCGCAGACGATCGAGGGTTACGTCACGCTGGCGGCCGCGCAGAAGAACCGGATCGTCGCGACCGTACGGGTCGCCAAGCCGCTGACCGATGATCAGCGCGAGCGACTCCAGCGAACGCTTCGGAATCAGGTCGGTCGAGACGTCGCCATTCAGGAAGTCATCGATGAGCACGTTGTCGGCGGCGCCCGGGTGGAACTCGGCGATGAGGTGATCGAGGGCACAGTGTCGAGCCGGCTGCACGACGTACGGCGACTCTTCTCCTAGATTCGGGGTATCCATGCAGGCACCGAACGGAAGCAGGAACTAAGGCGATGGCAGAACTGACGATTCGTCCGGAAGAGATCCGGATCGCGCTGGATAAGTACGTTTCGAGTTACACGCCCGACACCTCCACCCGCGAGGAGGTCGGCACGGTGGTCACCTCAGGTGACGGAATCGCCCGCGTAGAGGGCCTGCCGTCAGCGATGGCCAACGAACTGCTCGAGTTCGAGAACGGCACGGTGGGTATCGCGCTCAACCTGGATGTCCGCGAGATCGGCGTCGCGGTGATGGGCGACTCAGAAGGCATCGAAGAGGGCCAGCCCGTCAAGCGCACCGGCGACATCCTGTCGGTGCCGGTCGGCGACGGCTACCTCGGTCGGGTCGTCGACGCCCTCGGCCGTCCAATTGACGGTCTCGGCGACATCACCGACATCGACGACAGGCGTCCGCTGGAGCTCCAGGCCGCTGGGGTGATGGACCGCCAGGAGGTCCGCCAGCCGCTGCAGACCGGTATCAAGGCCATCGACGCCATGATCCCGATCGGCCGCGGTCAGCGCCAGTTGATCATCGGCGACCGCAAGACCGGCAAGTCTGCCATTGCCGTCGACACGATCATCAACCAGAGAGCGGCCTGGGAGAGTGGCGATGCGGAACAGCAGGTGCGCTGCATCTATGTCGCCATCGGTCAGAAGGGCTCGACGGTGGCTGCGCTGCGGGGTGTGCTGGAGGAGGCCGGCGCGATGCCCTACACCACGATCGTGCACGCTCCCGCCTCGGATCCGGCGGGCTACAAGTACGTGGCGCCCTACACCGGGTCGGCCATCGGCCAGCACTGGATGTACGCCGGTAAGCACGTCTTGATCATCTTCGACGACTTGACCAAGCAGGCCGAGGCCTACCGCGCCATGTCGCTATTGCTGCGCCGCCCGCCGGGCCGCGAGGCCTATCCCGGCGACGTGTTCTATCTTCACTCCCGGCTGCTGGAGCGCTGCGCCAAGCTGTCGGACGACTTCGGTGGCGGCTCGATGACCGGCCTACCGATCATCGAGACCAAGGCCAACGACGTTTCGGCCTACATCCCGACCAACGTCATCTCGATCACCGACGGCCAGATCTTCCTGCAATCCGACCTGTTCAACGCCAACCAGCGGCCGGCGATCGACGTCGGCGTGTCGGTGTCGCGGGTGGGAGGTGCGGCCCAGATCAAGGCCATGAAGAACGTCTCCGGTTCGCTGAAGATCAACCTGGCGCAGTACCGCGACATGCAGGCCTTTGCGATGTTCGCCTCCGACCTGGACGCGACGTCGCGCCGCCAGCTCGACCGCGGTGCTCGCTTGGTCGAGTTGCTGCGCCAACCGCAATACACGCCGTACCCGGTTGAGGAGCAGGTTGTTTCCGTGTGGGCTGGCATCAACGGTGAGCTGGATGAGGTCCCGGTCGACGATGTGCTGCGCTTCGAGCAGGAGCTGCTGGAATATCTGCGGCACAACGGAAGCGTGCTGCAGAACGTCCGGGAGACGAAGTCGTTCGACGACGACACGGCGCAGGCCTTGCGCGAGCAGATCGCGGAGTTCAAGCGTGGCTTCCAGACTGGATCAGGCAAGATGCTCGCCGGTCCCGGTCGGGAGGAGCACGAGACGATGGACGAGGGCGAGGTCGAGCAGGAGCAGATCGTCCGCCAGAGGCGGCGCTGACCAGTGATGATCAATGTGAGCGGAGGGCGCTGACATGCCGGCCAGCCTGCGTGAACTGAGGCAACGCCGGACGACGGTTTCCACGACCAAGAAGATCACTCGTGCGATGGAGCTCATCGCGGCGTCGCGAATCATCAAGGCACAGCAGCGGGCTCAAGCCGCGACCCCGTACGCGCGTGAGCTGACCCGGGCGGTGTCAGCCGTGGCCACGTTCTCCAACGTCGAACACCCATTGACCACCGAGAAAGAGAATCCCACTCGGGCGGCACTGCTGATCATCACTTCCGATCGCGGGCTGGCCGGTGCCTACTCCTCGTCGGTGATCAAAGAGGCGCAGGAGCTGCGCATGCTGCTGGAGGCCAAGGGGCTCGAGGTGCACCGCTTCCTGGCCGGCCGCAAGGGAATCGCCTACTGCACCTTCCGCAGGCTCGCCATTCGCGGGCAGTGGGAGGGCTTCTCCGACGCGCCCACGTATGGGCACGCTCGAGAAATGGCCGATGCGGTTATCGCTGACTTCCTTACGCCTACCGAAGAAGGCGGCGTTGACGAGATCCATGTCGTCTACACCCGCTTTGTCTCCATGCTGACCCAGCGTCCAGAAGTCATCCGGATGCTGCCACTGGAGGTCGTCGAGGGTACCGAGCCGCCGGCTGAGACCGAGCTGCTCCCGCTGTACGAGTTCGAGCCGGACGCGGAGACGGTCCTGAACGAGCTCTTGCCCCTCTACGTCGCCAGCCGCATCCACTACTGCCTTTTGCAGTCCGCGGCATCCGAACTCGCCAGCCGGCAAAAGGCGATGAAATCGGCGACGGACAACGCCCAGCAGTTGATCGAACGCCTGACTCGGGAAGCCAACCAGGCCCGGCAGGCAGAGATCACCCAGGAAATTTCCGAGATCGTCGGCGGAGCAAGTGCTCTGGCCGAAGCCACCGCCGCCGCCGAGTAGAAGGACGTGACATGACCGCCACCGTTGAAGAGAGAAAGTCCGAAGCCCCTGCCGGAGGCGTCGGCCGGGTGTCCCGGGTGATCGGCCCCGTGGTCGATGTTGAGTTCGCGGTTGACCAGATGCCTGACATCTACAACGCCCTACTGGTCGACACCACGGTTGGCAACGAAAAGCGGACCATGACGATGGAGGTCGCGCTGCACATCGGCGACAACATGGTCCGAGCCATCGCTCTCAAGCCGACCGACGGCATGCAGCGTGGCACGGAGGTGCGCGACACTGGAGCGCCGATCACGGTGCCCGTGGGCGACATCACCAAAGGCCACGTGTGGAACGCGACTGGTGACGTGCTCAATGTCGAGCCGTCCGAGGTCGAAATCACCGAGCGCTGGCCGATTCACCGACCGGCGCCGGCATTCGATCAGCTCGAGTCCAAGACCGAGATGTTGGAAACGGGCATCAAGGTGCTTGACCTGCTGACCCCTTACGTCCAGGGGGGCAAGATCGGGCTGTTCGGCGGCGCCGGCGTGGGCAAGACCGTACTCATCCAGGAAATGATCTACCGGATCGCCCACAACTTCGGTGGCACGTCGGTGTTCGCCGGGGTGGGGGAGCGGACCCGTGAAGGCAACGACCTCATCCACGAGATGGAGGAGGCCGGTGTCTTCAAGGACACCGCCCTGGTGTTCGGTCAGATGGACGAGCCGCCCGGCACCCGGCTTCGGGTCGCGTTGTCGGCGCTCACCATGGCCGAGTATTTCCGCGACGTGCTGAACCAGGACGTCCTGCTGTTCATCGACAACATCTTCCGCTTCACCCAGGCCGGTTCGGAAGTTTCGACCCTGCTCGGCCGGATGCCGTCCGCGGTCGGATATCAGCCCAACCTGGCTGACGAGATGGGTCAGCTGCAGGAGCGCATCACGTCGGTTCGGGGTCACTCGATCACCTCCATGCAAGCGATCTACGTGCCCGCCGACGACTACACCGATCCAGCACCGGCCACGACCTTCGCCCATCTGGACGCCACCACCGAGCTGTCGCGCGACATCGCCTCCCGCGGTCTTTACCCGGCCGTCGATCCGCTCACGTCGAGTTCGCGCATCCTCGATCCGCAATACATCGGAAAGGATCATTACGATGTTGCGGTTCGGGTCAAGCAGATCCTGCAGCGCAATAAGGAACTGCAGGACATCATCGCCATCCTCGGCGTCGACGAACTGTCCGAAGAGGACAAGATCATCGTGAACCGCGCCCGACGTATCCAGCAGTTCCTGAGCCAGAACACCTATATGGCCACCAAGTTCACCAACATCCCCGGCTCCTCGGTGCCGATTAGCGAGACGATCGAGTCGTTCCGGATGATCTGCGACGGCGAAGTCGACCACATCGCCGAGCAAGCGTTCTTCAACGTCGGCGGGATGGAAGACGTGGAGCGCCGCTGGTCAGAACTACAGAAGGAACTCTGAGTTGAGCGTCCTGAGCCTTTTGAGAAGCTCAGGAAAACGCCTTGTCGACGGACGGGAGGTGAACCATGGCTGAGCCCATGCAGGTCGAGGTCGTGTCGGCGGACCGCGTGGTGTGGTCGGGCCGGTCCTCCAACATCATCGCCAAGACCGTTGAGGGCGACATCGGCATTCTGCCCAATCATGAGCCGGTGTTGGCGGTTCTCGAGCCGAGTGGAGTAGTGATCTTCAGCGAGGACGGCAGTCGGGAGATTGTCGCCGTCGACGGCGGATTCATTTCTGTTTCCCAGGGACGGGTGTCAATTCTTAGCGAGTACGCTCGAATGGCCGGCGAAATCAATGTCTCCCAGGCAGAGAAGGAACTGGCGGAAGCGCAGCGGGTGCTCGACTCCGGTGACGGCACTGACGAGGACCGGCAGCACTTCCTTCGGGCGACCGCCCAACTCCGTGCAGCTCAGAAGGCTCAATAGGCTGGATCGAGCGTAAGCAAGCTAGGGCAGGGATGTCGGGGAGATGCAGGGCTGGCTGGCCATCGTCGAGATCATGGTGCTCGTCGCGCTGTGCATTGCCCTGCCCTTGGCGTTGCTCGGTGGTCGACGTCGCTGGCTGGCCAGGCTAGGCGGCACGTTCGAGTGCAGCTTGCGGCTGCGTACCGGTAGTAGGACTGGCGGCTGGTCGTTGGGAATCGGACGCTACAACGAGGACATTCTCGAGTGGTTCCGGTTCTTTTCCTTCGCCCTGCGACCGCGGAAGTCGTTCGTCCGCCGCAATGTCCGGGTGATCGACAGCCGTGAACCCAGTACCGCTGAGGCCGTCTCACTCTATGCGGATCAGCGGATCGTGAGCATCGAGGTGGCCGGCGAGCGGCCTGAGAGGTTTGACCTCGCCATGAGCCCGGGCTCGCTGACCGGTCTGATGAGTTGGCTCGAGGCCGCCCCACCCGGCCTGTTGCGGTACTGATCATTCTTGGCTCGGGCATCGTGCCCCCAGCCCTGTCTTCTCACTCCCTCATGAGACGGAGGAGTGTCTGCTCATTCACTGGAGCTGGCATCCTCCGGCGATGGTCAACGCTCGCTAACGGTGCGCTCGCCGCCCGGCACCCAGAGCACGTCGCCGTCAGCGCCGTTCACTGCGCGGGTGAGGATGAAGAGCAGATCGGACAGCCGGTTCAAGTAGGTGATCGCCAGCGGGTTGACTCCGCCGGGCGAGTCGCCAGTCGCTGGCCGGGTTCCGTGCCGTTCGGCCGCCGACCAGGCAGAGCGCTCGGCGCGGCGGGCGACCGTACGGGCCACGTGCAGCTGCGCGGCCGCGAGGGAGCCGCCCGGCAGAATGAAGGATTGAAGCGACGGCAGCGGATCACCGAAACGATCGCACCACGACTCAAGTCTGTCGATGGCGGGCTGCTCGATGCGGAGTTCCGGAGTGTCGCTAGGAACTTTGAGCGGATTGCTCAGGTCGGCACCGAGGTCGAACAGTTCGTTCTGGACCGACCGCAATACCTCTGCAACTTCAGCTGGCAGCTCGCCGGCGGCCAGGGCGACACCGATGACCGAGTTGGTCTCGTCCACATCACCGTATGCGGCCACCCGAGGATCGGTCTTGGCGGTCACGGACATGTCGGCGAGGCGGGTTTGTCCGCCGTCGCCGGTCCGGGTGTAGATGCGGGTCAGCCGAACCATGCCGATTACCTTACGCACCGGGGTGCGTCGATCAGCGACCCGATGAGCGCGCCGTGACAAGGTGATGCGCATGATCGGATACCGGTTGGCGCTGGTTGTCGCGACGACGATCTGCCTGATCGTCGGCTGCGGCCGGATTCCGTCTGAATCGCCGCTCGCTTCGGCCCCTACGACCTCAGGGAGCGCGTCCGTCGCCGGGACATCCGCGCCCCCGCACCTGAGTGAGTCGGGCGCAAGCCCCGACGGGAGAGTCTCGGGCGCACGCCCTCACGCGGGAACCACGACGACCTGTGAGTACGTCGAGATGGGCTCGGCCGCTCGGCCGGTAAAGCCGCCAAGCGCCGACGGGGTGCCGACTAGCGGCACGGTGACCTACGTGCTGGAGATGACCAACGGCGCCGTACGGCTGACGTTGGATCGCGTCAAGGCTCCGTGCACTGTTCACTCGTTCGAGTCGCTGGCTGATCAAGGCTTTTTCACGCGTACGAAGTGCCCCCGGCTGGTCGACAAAACCTTCTTCATCCTGCAGTGCGGTGATCCAACCGGTACCGGCAGCGGCGGACCGGGCTACACCTTCGCCGACGAGACCGACGGCACTGAGTCGTACATCAGTGGCGTGGTGGCCATGGCCAGCAGCGGATCGAACACCAACGGCTCGCAGTTCTTCCTGGTCTGGGACGACTCCACCACGTTGGATGGCAACGCAGGCGCGACGATCTTCGGCAGCATGGATGCCAAGTCCCGCGACGTCGTCGCCTCTATGGCCGCCGAGGGACAGGACGGCACCAACCGGCGAGGGGGAGGCAAGCCCAACAACCCCTCAGAGATCCTGAGCGTCACTCGTGCGAGCTAGGCAGCCCGGGGAATGCGCTGTTGTTGCTGGCCGGCTTGCTGGCCCTACCGCTGCTTACTTCGGACCGACCGTGGCCGCCGGTTGAACAGCAGGATGATCAGCACCAACAATCCCAGAGCGAAGAAGCCACCGAGAATGGAGGCGGCGAACCCGTAACTATCGGCTGTCGGATCCACGGTGGCTCCGGCGCTCGGGCTGGGTACCAGCACGTCCAACACGACCGCGGCGAGGAGGGTGATCGGCGACATCACGCTCCAACCTCAGCATCCTCGGGCGAGTTAGCCGAGTCACGCAGGAACCGGCGGAGGATGGCCAGGAACACCTCCGGCTGATCACTGTGCACCCAGTGCCCGGACTTCTTCACCGTCACCAGCTGAACCCGGGGAAAGAGCTGCCGCATGATCGGCGCGTACTCGGGCAACACATAGCGAGAATCGCCGCCGGCCACCCAGAGAGTCGGTCCCAGATAGGGCCCGGAAAGCTCGATCGGCCAATCACCGAGCTCACCCAGCTGATCATCAAGCAGTTCGACGTTGAGCTGCCATCGCCACGCAGCGCCCGCTGAGCCAGAATCGGTCGGCGAGATCGGTTGCCGCCGCAGGTTCTGGAGCAAGAATCCGCGGACCTTCGCATCAGGTACGTATGGCGTCAAAGCCTGATCCGCGGCAGCGCGGTCGGGAAGCTGGTCGAGATCAAGCTGCCGCATTCCGCGTAGGAATTCAGCGAAGCTCGACAGCGTCGAATAGCGCACCGGCGAGACGTCCACAACGCAGAGCCGCCCGACCAGGGCTGGTCGCAGCAGCGCTAGCGCCATGGCAACCTTGCCGCCCATCGAGTGACCGACCACCGCCACCGGCGCACTACTGCCGTTCTCCGTTCTGCGAGCATCGATCAGATCACTAACCGACGAAGCAACCTCGGGATAAGACACGTGTTCGGTCCACGGCGAGCGCCCGTGATTCGGCAGGTCGACCAGCAGAACGCGGTACGAATCAGCCAGCGCGTTGGCGATCGACGTCCAGTTCTTTCCTTGACCAAACAGCCCGTGCAGGAAAACAACCTGAGCGCCAGCGTCGCCCACCTGCACGCTGTGCAATCCGCGTGAGCTCATCGGCGTCGTTCCCAACAGCTTGTGTGCCAGTGCCGACGTTCCTCCAGCCCGCTGGCCGAGATCAGACCCGGGATCTTGGGCCAGGCGACCAAATGTGGCTGGCCCGGGGGGATGATCTGTCCGCATCCGGGGCAGCGGTAGCTCTTGACCGCCGCGGTACCGGGGACGGTACGCACGTCGAACGTGCCGTCTGCTTTGATCACCTCGCTTGCATGCCCTGAACTGAGCGGGCGGGCGGCGCGGAGGTGCTTCTTCGTTCGGCGGGCCACCGGACCAGTCTGGCAAACGGTCCCAGCCACTCTCAGCGCGGAGGATAGGTTGTCGTCCGTGCGCTTGGTGATTGCCCGCTGCCAGGTCGACTACGCGGGGCGGCTAACCGCCCATCTGCCGATGGCGAACCGGCTGATCTTGATCAAATCAGACGGATCGGTATCGATTCACGCCGACGACCGGGCGTACAAGCCACTGAACTGGATGAGTCCGCCGTGCACCTTCACCGAGCGGTTGGCACCCGATCCGAGTCCCGCCGGAGAGCCGCTGACCGCACTGTGGGAGGTGAGAGGTCGCGATGGGGACACGCTGCAGATCTCCGTCGCCGAGGTGATACTCGATTCCACCCATGACCTCGGCCTCGATCCCGGCCTCCAGAAGGACGGCGTCGAGGCTCACCTGCAGGCGCTGCTGGCCGAGCATCCCGAAACATTGAGCCCGGGCCTGTCCCTGGTCCGCCGCGAGCACCTGACGCCCATAGGTCCCGTCGATCTGCTGTGCCGAGAGCCGAATGGCGCCTATGTTGCCGTCGAAGTGAAGCGGCGGGGCGAGATCGACGGCGTGGAGCAGCTCACGCGCTATCTCGAGTTGATGCGACGTGACCCGCTGCTTGGTCACGTGTCGGGTATCTTCGCCGCCCAGCAGATCAAGCCACAGGCACGGCTGCTGGCGACCGACCGTGGCATCACCTGCGTCACCGTTGACTACGACACCCTGCGGGGGTTGGACAACGCCAGCGACCGCCTTTTCTGACAGTCGGGCGGTCTAGGCGCCCTCGGACTGGGCGAACTCAAGCAGCTCGTCGTCGAGCGGTAAAGCCAGATCCTCATCGATAAAGGTTGGTTCCGGGCTGTCGTAGAGGCTCTTGGCGGTCTCCGCGGCGACTCCGCTGAGCATGGTCAGCTGGTCGACGAGCGCCCGCTGACATCGGGTGATGACGTCCCGCTCCCGTCGCAGCTGGCGTCGGTACCAGAAGAGTTCCTGCCTTGCCCGTTCCTCGATGGTGGCCGCTTGCTGCTGCGCCCGCCGAACTAGCGCTGCCGCCGTCTGCTCAGCCGAGGTTCGCACGGCTTCGGCCTCGGCCCGGGCGGCTGCCAGGATGTGCTGCGCCTCGGATGTTGCGCTCCCATGCGACATGGGCGCGTCGGATTCGGCCCGCTCTCGCACGGTCGCCAGCTCGCCGGAGTCGGACACGGCTGCTTAGGCGTTCTTGTTGTTGTCCGCCTTGCCGGCCAGGTGCTGGGTGCCGGCGGGGGTGTCTGATGCCGCCGTGACCGTCGCCTCACCGTCGACGTCGGGCTCACCGGCTGATTTCTTTGGCGGGGCCGGCGTTGGCCGGGTGGCACCCTTGGCGCTGGCGGGCGGCTGCTTCTGGCCACCGGCCTGGCCGCCCTTGGGCAATGAGGGGTCGAGGTTCGACGGCCGCAGGACGGTCTGGTCTCCCTGCTCACGCTCCATCTCCGTGGGATCCTCCAGCTCAGGGAAGGACTGGGCGGTCTCCTCGGCCAACGCGGACAGGCTCGCCAACTGGTGGAGCACCGCCCGCTTGCGCTCGTGCAGCAACTCAGTCTCGCGGCGCAGTTGCTGTTTCCGCCAGGCGAACTCCTGCTGGGTGCGCTCGCTGATACCCGCCGCCTGTTTCTTGGCGGTCTCGATGCGCTCCTCGGACTCCTTCGCCGCTTTGAGCTTCATCTGCTCCGCTTCCGCGACTGCTTCTGAGCGGATCTTGGACGCCTTGCTGATGTCGGCCTCCAGTCGTGCGGCCGACTGCTCATTGTGTTTGGTCGCTTCGGCCAGCAGCGCTGCCGTGCGGGCACTCGCTTCCTCATGAGTCTTCCGAAGCTGGGCGGCGGCCGCCTCTCGCTCGATGGCGATGCGCTGCCGAGCTTCAGCCGCCTCCCGCTCCACCGTGCGACGCAGGTTTTCAGTGTCCAGGTGGGCGTTCTGCCGAATCGTCTGAGCCTCGTGTTCGGCCTCTCGACGCGCTGACTCCGCCTGCCGACGGGCGGCTGCCAGTAGGGCCGCGGCCTCCTGCTTGGCCTTCTCCGCCTGTCCCTGGATGTCGCCGTGCAGCCGAGCGCGGAGCTGATCGATCTCGGCGATGCCACCCGACTTCAAGTTGTTGCCCTCGAGCGCGGCATTCGATCGGAGCGAGTCGGCCTCGCGACGAGCGGCCTCCTTGACCTTCTCCGCGTCGATTCTGGCGTTGTCGACCATGTCGCGGGCTTGCTCCTGAGCAAGCCGCAGAATGTCATTGGCACGACTCCCGACGCCTGCGTAGTCGACACCGCCAGCTGGCTTGCCCCCGCCGTGGAGTTGATCTTGCAGCGAGTGCAGCTGCTGCTCCAGCGACGCTACCTGCCGACGGGCCTGCACGACGTTGTTCTCCAGCGTTCGTACGTAGTCATCGACGGCCGTGCGGTCATATCCTCGCAAGGCTGTTGGGAAGTTGCCGACCGCGCTGGCCGTATCGTCGAACAGGCCGAGACCCGTGTCGTCCGATGCATTCACTGGTGAATCCTTCCGTGGGCTCGTACCCGTCGTCGCGGGACGCCGTCTCTCTCTAGCCCTGAGTTGGCTCTTCGGCCGCCTCGACCAGTTCTAGCAGGACGCCCCCGGTGTCCTTCGGATGGACGAAGTTGATGCGCGAGCCACGGGTTCCGGGCTTTGGTGAATCATAGAGCAGCCGCAGACCCCGGCGGCGGTATTCCGCCGCGGCGTGCTCGACATCTGACACCCGGAACGCCACGTGCTGTACGCCTGGCCCAGTTCGATCAAGGAATCGGCTCAGCGGTGACTGCTGATTCAACGGTGC
>DASQUD010000090.1:0-17674 GCA_035641455.1 Propionibacteriaceae bacterium
CTGGCGCGTCACCGCCGCCGACGGTCATCCACTCTCCGGTACCTTCGGCTTCACCGCTGAGGAAGCCAGCGAGGGTAGGCCCGCCACGCCTGCGGCCATAGAAGCGCGAAGCTCAGACGATGCTTCCTCCACCGGTATTTCTATCTGGATCTGGATCCTCGGTGGCATCGCCCTTGTTGTCGTACTGGCCGGCGTAACGCGGCAACTCACGCGCCGGACCGACTCCTCGCCTCTGTCGTGACCGCTCTGCGCGGAAAGACACGCCGGGGGACGGGGCGCGCGCGCCGCCATTCGTGGCCTTGTGCGGAAAGACGCGCCGCGGACGGGCCAGCTACGCCAACATCCGTGGCCTTGTGCGGAAAGACCCCCGGCCGACGACCAAGACACCCCGCCATCCGCGGCTTCGCCGATAGTCGAGTGTGGGGGCGAGCGTGGGACTCATGGTGATTGATCGTCGAAGTACGAGAGCGGCTGCCCTCAGCTTGATCATCGTTGCGGCGCTAGCGGCCTGCAGCCCCAGCCAAACCGCGACTTCGGCTCCCACGTCGAGCCCCACTCGTCAATCCTCGCCAGGTCCGAGCGCTTCGCCGCGCACCAGCAAGTCTCCGGCGCAAAGTCCGAGTCCCTCGCCACCCACCGATGCCCTGACGATCGACATCACGATCAGCAACGGCCGGGTCGACCCGAACGCGAAGAAGATCGACGTCCGCCGTGGTCAAACCATCGTCTTGAACGTGACGAGCGACGAGGACGACGAGATCCACGCTCATACCAGTGACCAAGGTTACGAACTCGAGGTCAAGGCCGGAAAATCGACCCGAGGCGAGCTCGTCGCCTCCGAGTCGGGCAGATTCGAGGTCGAATCCCATCACCTGGAAAAAGTGATCGTGATCCTCAACGTGCGCTGATCCCTTGGATCGCAGGCTCAGCGTCTTACCAGATCGTTCACGCTCCGAAGTACCGGCTTCTGGGCCAGTGCCGCCACATCAAGGTCTGCCAACGTCGAGCTCACCTCGAAGGTATGGCTTTGGCCGGCATCCAATGTCACCAGCGCGGTGTCGACACCAGCGAGCGGATCCAGCCGATCGGGGAACAGGGTCACGTCCTTGACCAACGACGAGGCTGAGACGCGCACTGCGTAGCCCGATCCGGTTCGCTCGACGTCGACCTCTAGCGAGTCGGCGGGCGTCGCCAATTGAAGCTGGGGGTCCTCCACGAAGAACCAATAGGCGGCGGTTGCCGAGTCCTCACGGGCAACCAGGTACTCCTGCGTTTGCTGCACCGCCGACAGCACGTCATCGTTGATCACGATGGCCGTAGCGGACCGGGGCTCGAGGTCGAACGAGACCTGCTGCTGCGCGAGCGGCTCGGCGCCGCCCACGGTTGGACGACGGCTGATCATCACTTCGCCGCTCCACGGGGTCGCCGAGTCGTTGTGCAGCAGCAAGGTCGGGCGTTCCCCACCCTGCTCGGACCTCGGCTGAATCGTCATGAAGTGGTCCGCCGAGAGGTCTCGGAGCGCGTACCAGAGCGGTTTGCGGATCCCACGGCCATCGACTGCGGCCCACGAGATCACCGGCCAGTTGTCGTTGAGCGACCACACCACGGTGCCGCGGTTGAGCGGATAGTGGCTGCGAAAGTGCGCGATCCCAAAGGCGACGGCGCGGGCCTGGTTGAGCTGGGTGGTCCAATGCCAGTCGTCGATGTCTACCTCCGGCTCGGTCGGCCACATCGGCAGGTGGTCGCCGATTCCGCGCTCCAGCTTGAGATTGCCCTCGATCGCCTTCTGATGCACCAGCATCTGATGGCCATTGGGGTCCATCGGCTCGTCGTGGACGACGGAGGTCAGCGTGGACCAGGCTGGTGGTCCTTGGAAGCCCATCTCCGAGACGAATCGTGCCGTCCGATCTCGATACTTGCTGTAGTCCACGAAGTTCCAGACGTCCCAGACGTGGACGGTGCCGTGCCGGTGGTCATTGGGATGGTGGTACTTGGCGAATGAGAACGGACTTCCCGGCATGTACGGCGCCCGCGGATCCAGCTGCGCGACGATTGTCGGGAACAACTCCGTGTAGTAACCATCGCCCCAGGTTCGCCCAGCCAGCGGGGCACGCCAGTTCCACTCCACATAGCCCCAAATGTTCTCGTTCCCACCGTTCCACATGGTCAGGCTGGGGTGCTTGACGAGCCGAGTCACCGCCTGCCGTGCTTCCGCTTCGAACTCGCTCCACAGCGGTTCCTCCTCGCTGTAGGTCGCGCAGGCGAGCAGGAAGTCCTGCCAGACCATCACTCCGAGCTCGTCGCATACGTCGTAGAAGTCGTCGGTCTCGTAGATGCCGCCGCCCCACACCCGGATCATGTTCAGCCCCGCTTCGACCGCGTCGGTGATCGAACGCTCATAGCTCGAGCGGTTGAGCCGGGTCAAGAACGCGTCACCGGGTGACCAGTTAGCGCCCTTGACGAAGATCGGCGTCTCGTTCACCGAAATCACGAACTCGCTGCCGAAGTCGTCCGGCTTCGTGCTCAAGGCCACCGTGCGGAAGCCCACCCGTCCCTGCCAACCGCCCGACCGCTCTCCGTCGACCTTCAGGTCGACCGAAATGGCGTACAGCGATTGACTGCCGTAGCCTCTGGGCCACCAGGCCTCGGCGTCGGGGACGACCAGCGACAGCACGGCGGACGTCTGCCCCGGTTCGACCTCGGCTGAAGCCTCCAGGCCGGCCACCTGCACACTCAGATGTGCGCCGGACCGGTGCTCCGACACCGACCACTCAAGATCGACATGAGTCTCGAGGAGTCCGTTGCTGCCGTCGAACGTCGCCAACGGGCGTACGCCGGCGAGCCGGACAGTCGACCAGGATTCGAGCCGGATCGGTTTCCAGATCCCGACGCCCGCGAGGTCCGGCCCCCAGTCCCATCCGTAGCTGAAGGCCGACTTGCGGATGGCGTTGAACGGGTGCGGGAAAAGGTGTGGTCGATGGCCAGTCTCGACGGCTCGGCGCTCCGCTTCGAGCACCGGTGCCGCAAAAGCCACCTCCAGCTCGTTGTGGCCGGCGACGAGAAGGTTGGAGACCTCGAACCGGTAGCTGCGATGCTGGTTCTCCGTCCGGGCAACCTCCCGACCGTTCAGGGTGATGGTGGCGACCGTGTCGAGGCCTTCCGCCACCAGGTCCGTCCGCGTGTGTTCGGAGTCCTCCCATTCGAACGTTGCTCGATAGATCCAGCCTGTTCGGCCGATCCAGGCCAGCAGCGACTCGTTGTCGCCGTCGAACGGATCAGGTATCAAACCGGCGGCCAACAGGTCGAGGTGCACCTCACCGGGGACAGTGGCTGGGCATGGCTGTGATGCGATGCCGGCCCAGTCCAACGGCAACTCGCTGGTCGGCTGGACGGTCCAGAGCACGCCAGCCGATGAATCCAAGGAGGCAGTATCCAAGGAGGCAGGGGCTATGGGGCCGGGTGGCCCAGTCGGCGATGTTGAGGCCATGTCATCGCGAATCCTATTGACAAAGAATTGGTTTCGCTTGGGCCGGTGGCATTGACACCCGAACGGGGTCGTGGTGAGTTGTACCGAAGCCTTGAGTAAGGGGTGATGTGGCCTTGACCCGGTTCTGCGTTGGCGGAACCTCGCGCGTCGAAGGCACCCTCGGAGGCTCCAATCGTCAGCCGCCGCATTCGTTACGTCCATAGGAGGCACGTGCATGAACGACCCCGTAGGTAGCCCGACCGACATGGCAGATCCAACGCTCGCGAGCTTCGTCAGAGGCTCTGAGACCAGCAGGCGCCGCTTCCTCGGCCTTGCTGCGATGGCCGTCGGCGGCGCTTTGTTCGGTACGAGCGCGGCCGGCTGCGGCACCGCTCAGACCGGCCGCACCCAGGAAGCGGGCTCCCAGCAGGGACGCGCCGGCGCGGCGGGAGACACGCTGTTCGTCGCGGGCTTTCAGTGGGGCCCGCCGTCGAGCTTCAACCCCTTGGCGCCCACACCAGCTTTCCCCACCGCGGTCCGACAGCCTCAATACCTCTACGAGACCCTGGTGCGATTCAACATGCTGGACGGCTCGCTTTCACCGGGGCTCGGGAAAGAGCTGCAGGAACCGGACAAACAGACCATCGTGGTGCCCCTCCAAGACGGCACCAAGTGGAACGACGGCAGCGAACTGACCGCTGAAGACGTCGCATTCACCTTCGGTCTCGGTAAGACGAGCACCGGGCTCTGGTTCTCCAACGTGTGGCAGTACGTCGACTCCATCACCGCGACCG
The DNA here is from genome assembly GCA_035641455.1 of Propionibacteriaceae bacterium. Lineage (GTDB taxonomy): Bacteria > Actinomycetota > Actinomycetes > Propionibacteriales > Propionibacteriaceae > Microlunatus. The sequence goes on from DASQUD010000090.1 coordinate 4,261, forward strand.
ACCCACGGACGGTAACCTTCAAGCTCAAGACCAAGCCCTACAACCCGAACCTGGTGAAGGACTACATCGCCAATGTGATGATCATGCCCAAGGCGGTGTGGAGCGCGATCGATGCCAAGAACCTGGTCAAAGAGACCAACCTGAAGCCGATCGGTAGCGGCCCGTTCAAGCTCGACAAGGCCGATCAGACTCAGGTGAATCTCATCCGCGACGACAACTACTGGGGCAAGACGGCCTTCGGCGAGACGCCGGTGAAGGTCATGAACCACCCCATCTTCAAGAGCAACAACGACGGTGACCTCAAGCTGGAGTCCGGTGAAATCGACGTCAGCCAGCAGTTCACCGCCCAGATCTGGAAGATGTGGGAGAAGGGCAAGCCGGTCAGCACCTGGAAGAAGGAAAAGCCGTATCACCTGCCCGGCGGTATCCCGTTGCTCATCCCGAACCTGAGCAAGCCGGGCCTGGACAATGTCAAGGTCCGCCAGGCGCTCGCCTACGCGATCAATTATCCAAACATCGCCACCACGGCGATGAGCGACTACTCCGAACCGGCAAATCCCAGCCTCATCGTGCCCACCGGCTTCGAGTCGAAGTACTACGACCAGGCCGCGGTCCAAGCGGACGGCTGGAGCTACAACAAAGAGAAGGCGGTTCAGATTCTCGAGGGCGAGCTCAAGGCCAAGAAGGGGTCCGACGGTATCTACGAGCTGCCCGACGGCACCAAGCTCGGTGGCTGGACCTTGATCACCCCAACGGGCTGGACCGACTGGAACACCGCTTGCGAGATCGTGGCCAAGAGCGCCACCGAGCTTGGCATCGGGATCCAGACCCAGTTCCCGCAGGCGCCGACCATGATCAGCCGAATGCAGAACGGCGACTTCGATCTCGTCATGTACAGCTACACCGGTGTCAACGCAGCCAGCCCGTGGGTGCGATTCCGGGATGCGATGGATGATCGCGGCGTGGCCAAAGCGGGCCAGACGGCCTACTACAACTACAACCGGTTCTCCCATCCCGACGTGCCGGGACTGCTCGACCAGGCGGCGGCCGCTACCGACGACGCCACCCGCAAGTCCGCGATCCAGGAGCTCGACAAGATCTATCGGGCCGAGATTCCGGTGATCCCGCTGATGTACCGCCCGCTGGAGTTCTTCGAGTTCAACGAGTCCAACTGGACGAACTTCCCGAGCGAGGCCAACTCGTACGCACCGCCGATGTGGCAGGGCGCCGGCATCTCGTGGTTGTTCAAGATCAAGAAGGTAGGCGCATAGAAAGGACAGCTGATGGCTTTCGCCCGCTACCTCGGCAGGAGGGCGGCCTGGTATGTCGTCGTCCTCTTCGTCGCGTTGCTACTCAACTTCCTGCTGCCTCGGTTGGTCCCTGGCAACCCGGTGGATGCGATCGTGGCGAACCTGACCCGAGGTGGCGGGGCCACCGGCGAAGCGGCAAGGCAGACGTACGAGACGTACATGGCCGAGTTCGGCCTGGACAAGCCGCTATGGCAGCAATTCTTCATCTACGTCGGCAACCTCTTCCAGGGTGACCTCGGTACATCCTTCGGGCAGTATCCGGCGTCGGTGAATTCGTTGATCGCCGCCGCCCTGCCGTGGAGCCTCGTGCTACAGATCCCGGCCATTCTGATCGGCTGGATCGTCGGCAACATCCTGGGCGCTATCGCCGCTTTCAAGGGCGGCTGGTTCGACCGGGGAGCCTTCCTCGGATCGCTGTTTCTGACCAGCATCCCGTACTACTGCCTGGCGATCTTGTTGCTGTACGTCTTCGGCGTCCAGCTCGGCCTGCTGCCCGTCGGAGGCGCGTATTCGTTCGGGCTCACCCCGGAGTTCTCTCTGGCGTTCTTCGGTGATGCCATTACGTACTTCTGGTTGCCGTTCTGGTCGCTCGTGCTGGTCTTCATCGGCGGTCAGGCCGTCGGCATGCGTTCGATGGCGATCTATGAGCTGGGCGCCGATTACGTCAACTATGGCCGCGGCCTTGGGTTGAAGGACCGCACCATCACTCGCTACGGCTTCCGCAACGCGATGTTGCCGCAGATCACCGGCCTGGCTTTGTCGATCGGGGCCATGATCGGTGGCGCCCTGGTGACGGAGTTGGTGTTCTCATACCCCGGTGTCGGCACGTTGTTGTTCAACGCGATCGGACAAAACGACTACCCGGTGATCCAGGCGATCGCCCTGCTCATCACACTCGCGGTGCTCGCCGCAAACTTCGCCGTCGACATCCTCAACGGCGTGATTGACCCCCGCATCCGCGCCGCGCAGACCGGAGAACGCTGATGAAACTTTCAAGCTTCACTTCCCGCTTCTGGGTGGCTGCGGCACTGATCGCCTTCACGTTGTTGCTGGGCGGGATCGGCCCACTGATCGTCAATACTGATCCGAACGCCACCATCGGCGGACTTTACGATCCACCCAACGGATCATCGGTCGCTATGTGGCTCGGCACCGATAACGAGGGCCAGAGCGTGATGGCCAACCTGGTCTACGGGATCCGGACGTCGTTGCTGGTTGGGCTGATCGCAGGAGCAGTCGCAACCCTGGTGGGTGTGATCATCGGCTTGGTCTCGGGCTATGTGGGAGGCTGGGTCGACGACATCCTGAGCGCCATCACTAACATCGCGCTGGCCATCCCCACCTTGATCGTGATCATCCTGGTGAGCGTTGCCCTGCAGAGCCGGACACCGACGATCCTGGCGCTGGTCATCGGCTTCACCGCTTGGCCCTGGTTGGCACGCGCAGTGCGCGCCCAGTCGACCAGCGTTCGAACGCGGGAGCACATCGACGTGGCCAAGCTATCCGGGGCTCGCTCGATCACCATTCTGGCTTGGGACGTCCTGCCCTACCTGCTGAGCTATGTGGTGATGGCTTTCGTGCTGCAAGTGTCAGCAGCCATCTTGTTCGAGGCGACGCTGAGCCTTCTCGGCCTGGGTCCGTCCGGCAGCGTGAGCCTGGGCATCATGCTCTACTGGGCGATCGCCTGGGGCTCGATCCGAACCGGGGCCTGGTGGGCATTTCTGCCGCCGACCATCATGCTGAGCATCATCTCGTTCTCATTGCTGCTGCTGCAGTCCAGCCTGGACGAGGTGTTCAACCCGCGCCTGCGGCGCGGCAAGGTCCGTAGGCGGGCGGCAGCCGAGGAGCGTGCTGACTCGCAGTTGGCCGCCGCCAGCCCGCAAACAGGTGAGGCCCCGGCCCTCGAGACACCGGTGACGGCTGGAGGTGGCCGATGACCCGGTTGCTCAACGCGGAGCATCTCCGGGCGTCCTACCGGACGCCCGATGGTCGGGAGGTCACCGCCGTCGACGACGTCAGCGTCTACATCGACGAGGGCGAGGTGCTCGGCGTGGCCGGCGAATCTGGCTGCGGCAAGACCACCCTCGGCTCCATCATCTCCCTGACCGCCCGGCCACCCCTGTACGTGGACGCCGGCACCCTGGAGATCGACGGCAAGGTGCAGGACCTAGGCGGCAACCGCCAGGTAGAGCGGTCCTGGCGCGGTTCGATCGTGTCCTTCTTGCCGCAGGGCGCGATGAACGCCGTCAGTCCGACCATGCGAATTCGCGACCTTGTCTATGACGTTGTGCAGGCGCACGACCGATCGATCAAGAAGGATGAAGCGCTGGATCGTGCTCGAGACCGGCTGGCAAGCCTCGGGCTACCGACGCGAGTACTTGACGCCTATCCGCACCAGCTTTCGGGCGGCATGAAGCAGCGCACCGTGACGATCATTTCGACGCTGCTCAATCCGCGGCTGCTGATTGCCGACGAGCCGACGTCGGCGCTGGATGTCAGCTCGCAGAAGGCGCTCTGCGACATGCTGCTGGAGATGTTGGAGCAGAGGATCATGTACGGCGTGGTCTTCGTCACCCACGACCTGCCCGTGCTGCGGGAGGTGTCCAACCGGATAGCGGTCATGTACGCCGGCAAGATCATCGAGATCGGCGGGGCGCTCGAGCTCACCGAGCGGCCGCGGCATCCCTATTCGGCGGCGTTGCTGGGGTCTGTGCTCTCCCCCGAGCCGCAGTACCGGCAGATTCGGGTTAAGGGAATCCCGGGCGCACCCCCCAACCTGGCCAACCCGCCGGCCGGTTGCCGGTTCCATCCGCGGTGCGGCGTCTCGTATCCGGAGTGCCACACCGAGGAGCCGCCGCACGTAGGCGACCAGTTGCGGTTCTCGAAGTGCTTCTGGGCGCTGAAGCATCCGGGCGAGGCGGTGCCGCTGCAGAAGGTCACCACCGACGACATCAACGCGGGCGATACCACAGGGGACGGCTACGTGCACGGTGAGAACGAGCCCGAGGATGCCACCACGACGACCACGGCGGAGGTGTCGGCGTGACTGCGCTCCTGGAGGCCAAGGACATCACCAAGACCTTCGGCCACGGCAAGAATACGGTCGAAGCGGTCAAGAACGTCTCATTCAACCTGGAAGAGAACGAGGTCGTCACGATCGTCGGCGAGTCAGGGTCGGGCAAGTCGACCATGGCCCGGATGGTGCTGGGCCTGCTACCGATCACGTCGGGCACCATGACTTTCCGGGGCAATGATGTGACGCACCTCAAGGGAAAGCAACGGACCGCCTATTGGCGGGAGGTGCAGGCCGTCTTCCAGGACCCGTTCTCCTCCTTCAACCAGTTCTTCACGGTACGGCGGCTGCTCAACCGGTCGCTGCGGCTGCTCGACGAGCAGGTCGGTGCGGATCGGATGGAGGAGTCACTTGGTCACGTCGGGCTGCGCCCGGGTGACGTCTTGGACCGCCACCCGCACCAGCTGTCGGGCGGTCAGCGGCAGCGGATCATGATCGCACGAGCGCTGATGCTACGTCCGAAGATGCTGGTTGCCGATGAGGCCACGTCGATGCTGGACGCGTCCTTGCGGGTGAACATCCTGAACGTGCTGCACGATCTGCGCGACGAGGTCGGCCTCACGGTCCTGTTCATCACCCACGACATCGGTCAGGCCTGTTATCTCGCCGATCGGGTCTTGGTGATGGAGAACGGGCTGATGGTTGAGCAGGGAAAGACTGACGAGGTGATCTTCAACCCTCAGCACGAGTACACCCAGCGGCTGCTGAGCGACGTGCCGCGCTTGCACGAGGGCGGTGCCGCCAGCGAATCCAGTGCGGCGTTGTTGTCCGAACCTGTGCTCGACCGGTAAGCCAACTCGCCGGGTCACCCGTCCCGCTTCCACTCGGGTCAGCGACGCAGCTCTTCAATTGAGCGCACCTGCGCCATCAGGCTGTCCATCAGCCGTTGAGCGACGAACGGCTGGTACGGCTGGCTGCCGATCTCGAGCCGGAACTGCCAGCTGATCGTGTTGGCGTACTGCAGAACCGAGATGGCGTAGAGATCACCGGTGGCCAGCTTGACGAGGTAGCCGAGCTGGGTGCGGACGCCGTTCTGGTAGGAGACAGGCGTGGCGGTGACGACACCGGAATCCCGACCAACACTGAGCTCGTTTCCGTCGCAGGCGGCAAGTGCGTCGGCAATCGCCTGGTACTCGCTGGCCGCGGTTTCATGATCGGGATATCGCAGCGTGAAGAGGGAGACCGCCGAAGCGGATGTTTCTCCCAGCCAGTACGTGGAAACGCCGTCGAGCGCGTTCGCCGGAAACTGCTCGGCGAGGGTGGATTCCACCAGCGGCAGACAGGCTAACGGCGACACCGCGACGGCTGGCGGGCGGCGTGGCTGACTCCTGTCCAGTGTTGCGGCGTCATTCGTCCCGTCGGCTCGCACCATTCCGGCGTAAATGTCCTGCAGGTCCGAGAAGGTGAATTCACGCGGTTGCGGGCGCAGCGCCAACACCGCAAGGACAGCAGTCAGGACGAGCGCCGCCAAGGTTGCGATTACCAGCGGTCGCCACGACCGAACACGGACTGGCCGCGGTCCGAAGGACAGAACCTCGGCGTCCGGTTGCACGTCCGAAGACGCCATGCAAGAAGCGTAGTCCCGCTCGCTGCTCGCTGGCAGCGCTGAACGGCTTGCATCAGTGCGTATCGCGATATATCGTGATCGTGTCGTCTAGTAAAGGAGATAACCATGCGACACAGAGATCGACGACCAGATCAGAAGTTCGAGCGCCGTAGAGGAGGCGGCTGGGATGGCGAACCGGACGGGAGGACTGGTCCCGGCGGTGAGCCGGGTGGCGATACCGCCCCAGGTGGGGGGCATCACCGTCCGCCACTCCACCGCGACCGAGAAAGGCGGGGAGGCCGGCGTGGTCCGGGTGGTGGCCGCAGCCGCGGGCGTGCCCAGCGAGGAGACGTTCGGACAGCGATCTTGCTCGTGGTGGCCGACCAGCCCATGCACGGCTACCAGATCATGCAAGCCATGAGCGACCGCACCGGAGGTGCATGGCGTCCGAGCCCAGGCGCGGTGTACCCGACGATTGCGCAACTGGAGGACGAGAACCTGGTCACCACCCAGGAGGAGGGCGGCCGCCGATTGGTGACCCTCACGTCGGAGGGGCGTACCTACATCGATGAGCGGAGTGCTCGACTGGGTAACCCGTTCGCGGACTTCGCGGGCGGGGTCAGCGGCCCCGACCTCAGAGATCCGCTGCAGCAGCTGCACGCTGCCGTCCGCCAGATCGCCGGCAGCGGAAGCGCCGCGCAGATCGAGGCGGCGGCGCAGGTCCTGGGCCGAGCCCGGCGCTCGCTGTATTTGATCTTGGCGGGAGAGGCGGACGACGCGGGCGAGTGAGCAGGGCACGGGCCAGCGATTTCCACAGTGCTCTCACAGGCGGTTCAAACCCACCCGCTAGCCGCAGCTTGAACGATGATCACGAGGAACCGACATTCTCGCACCCGGCCACCGCCGGGTGATCCTGGACCTGCTGAGCAGGTACATCTACCAAAGAAAGGTTGACCGATGACCCCACTGGTGCCCCTCCACCCAGGTCCCCACGGCTGGGAGGACAACTCGTTCTCCGCGCTGCCGTTCTTCGGCGGCTTCCTGCTGCTCCTGCTGCTGCTTCTGGGTCTCACTGCGCTCTACCTGTGGCGTCAGGGAACCCTGCCGAAACTCATCAGCCGCCGATCGCCGGAGGACGGCGCCAAGCACATCCTCGCTGAACGCTTCGCTCGCGGTGATATCAGCTCTGATGAGTTCATGGAGCGGTCGAGCATGCTCAACTGGACTCCTGGCAACGACTCGTTGCCGCCCAGACCTCGGAACAAGGGCCGCTGAGCCGCTGCCTGTGGTGCGAGCTCTTGGTCAGGGTTCGGGTCGGCCTTGCGTGGTCGACGACCTAGCCTTCTAGACGCTTTGGACCTGCTGGACATGGGGCCTGGACTCCCACAGCGCCCACTCGCCGCTTACGCGCCCGGCGGTCTCGAGCAGCAGCGGCAGGTACGCGTGCAGCAGATGCTCGGTCGAGGTCTCGGCCGCATGGACCGTGACGTTCATCGCAGCGCGAACCGTGCCGCCGCCGTCACGGACCGGGGCTGCGATGGACCGTACGCCAGGGGCGAGCTCCTCATCGGCGAGCGCCCAGCCCTGCGCTCGAACCCGGATGAGCTCTCGCCTGAACTCGGCTGCCGGCGGCTCCGAAACCGTCGGCAGGCCGGAGCGACTCGGCTCGGCGAGTGCGGCGGTGGCCTCAGCCTCGGGCAAGGCGGCGAGGAGCACCTTGCCCTGTGACGTGCGGGCGGCAGGGAACCGCGTGCCGATCTCCACTCGCAGTGCGATGATCTTGGGCACGGAGACGCGGGCGACGTAGACGATGTCGGAGCCGTCGAGCTGAGCCATGGATGACGACTCGCCAGTCCTGGCAACCAGCGCCTCCAGATGTGGCCGCGCGATGTCCCATAATCCGAGCGAGGAGGTGTATGCGATGCCCAGGCTCAAAACCTTCGGGGTCAGCGCGTACACATTGCCCATCATCCGTACGTAGCCGAGCTCGGCCAGCGTCAGCAGCAGCCGACGCGCAGTCGGCCGAGCGAGTCCGGCGGCGACGGCAACCTCGCTCAGCGTCATCGCCGGGTGGTTGGCATCGAAGCACGTCAAGATGTCGAGGCCGCGCGCTAGTGCCTCGACGAAATCAGGCCCCGTTCCTCTTCCGGCCATATTCCACCTTCCAGCCGAGACGGTAGCTGACATGCACCTCCCCGACCGCCAGCCGCGCCTCAGCCCGAGGCTGGCTCGCCGAAGATCGACTCGCGGGCTTCACGCGTTGAGGCGGATCGGTAGTCGGTGTAGGTGTACGGGTTGTCCAGCACCTTGTCATCCGCCGGCATCTCCGGATGCATGCCCGCGTGCCAGACCTCCTCGCCCATCGACGAACGGAGGTAGTCGACTGTGGCGTCGATAGCCCTGCGCGCTTTGCCCAAGTCGACCCCGACAAGCTGATGATCGTGCTTGACGATCGTTCCGTCGATGATCACCGTGTGCACGTCGGCCCGCTGAGCCTGAAAGGCCACGTGGCCGTAGGGATTCAGCAGGGGGAAGGACACCGGCGAGGCATCATTCTTGATCAAGATCAGGTCGGCCTTTTGGCCCGGCGCAAGGGTGCCGATGTCCTCCCTCTTCAGCGCCTGTGCACCGCCCCGGGTCGCCCATTGGACGACATGCTCGGCGCGCAGATGGGGAGAGGTGACCGTGTCGCCGGTGACATGGGCCTCCAGGTGCTCCCGGGCCCGGTCAGCTCCCAGCGTGCTGCGCATGGCCGAGAACAAGTCCCCGCTCCACCACACACTCGTATCCATCGAGATGGAGACCGGGATGTCGTAGCGGCGGACCTGCCAGGTCGGCGGGTAACCCTGGCCGGCGCTCTGCTCCGACTCGGTCGACACGGAGATCGAGCCGCCGCTTGCCGCAATCCGCAGGTAGGAGTCCGCCTCTAACGTGGCGGCATGCACGTAGACCGTTTGGGGGGTGGCGAAACCGTTCTCGTGCATGAGGCGGATTCCGTCATCATTCGTCGCGCCCCAGACCCCGGCGTGCGTCGTCACCGGTAGCTCAAGATCGCGAGCCACCTCGAACGCCGCCCGCTCAGGGAACGACGGGTCGCCGGTAACGTCGAACGCGAGCTGGACACCCAACCGGCCATCGGCCTTGCTCTTGCGCTCCTCGAGGAACCGGCGAACTTCTGGCTGTGCGGTCCACTCCCACGGTCCGGCCTGAATGTTCCCGTACGCCAGGACAAAGCGAGCCGGAACCTCCTGGAGCGCCTCGACAGCCGCGGCTGCATGCTCGACGGTCTGAAGTCCGTGCGACCAATCCACCGTGGTGGTGACGCCTGCGTCAATCGCCTCGATGGCGCCGAGCAAGTTGCCTGCGTAGATGTCCTCAGGGCGAAACTTGCGGCCGTGCTCGAGGTAGTACCAGACGAAGTATTGCGTCAGCGTCCAGTCGGCGCCGTAGCCGCGCATTGCGGTCTGCCACAGATGGCGATGGGTGTCGATCATGCCGGGCATGACGATCCCCCCGATCGCATCGATCTCCCGGGTTCCCGGCGGCACTTCCAGACCGGTTCCGACCGCGGCGATCCGGTCCCCGACCACCAGGACGTCGGCATCAGTCAGCACCTGGCGGCTCTCATCCATGATGAGCACCGTCCCGTGACGCAGCACGATGCCCGGGCCGCCTGGCGACTCCCCCCTGTTCTCGGACACAGACTCCTCCTCGTCGAGATCAATTCCGGACATGCGTCCGTAAGACGGTCAGCACGACGTCTCTAAGGCGCAAACTACGCTGAGCGCGGTCCGGATGTCCACGAATTCTTGACACAAATTGCGGTCGAGACCACACTCGAGCAGGAACGGATGATTGTCCGTTGGACGGACAAGAGCCGAGGTGAAGGTGCTGGACGAGAACTCTGCGGGACCGTTGACGGGCCTGCTTGTCGCTGACTTCTCGCGTATTCTGGCCGGCCCGTACGCGACCATGCTGCTCGCTGACCTCGGTGCCGAGGTGATCAAGGTGGAGGGCCCGCGCGGAGACGACACCCGGACCTGGCAGCCGCCGGCCCGGGATGGAGTCGCGACCTACTACCTGGGCGTTAATCGCAACAAACGCTCGATCGCGCTCGACTTCGGCGACGCCGAGGACGCCGTCCTAGCCCGGGAACTCGCCCACCGAGCCGATATCGTGATCGAGAACTTCCGGCCGGGCGGATTGGCCCGGTTCGGTCTGAGTTACGAGGATGTCGCGGTAGCCAATCCCAAGATTATCTACGCCTCGATCAGTGGCTTCGGCACGACCGACAAGGGCGCCGTGTTGCCTGGGTACGACCTGATCGTCCAGGCGATGTCAGGTCTGATGAGCCTGACCGGTGACCCGGAGGGGCCACCGTACCGGGCCGGCATCTCGGTTTTCGACGTGATGGCCGGCCTCCACGCAACCATCGGCGTGCTGGCCGCTCTGCACAAGCGGCATGAGACCGGACGGGGACAGCATGTCGAGGTGAACCTGCTGTCCTCAGCGCTGTCTGGCTTGGTCAACCACTCCAGCGCCGTGGTGGCCGGCGGCGTGGTGCCGTACCGCATGGGCAATAGCCACCCGAGCCTGTTCCCGTACGAGCCCCTCCCCTGCGCCGACGGCGACTTGATCATCACCGCCGGCAACGACGGCCAATTTCGCAAGTTGTGTGAGGTGCTCGGGCTGCGCGATCTGGTCGACGACCCCCGGTTCGCTCATAACGAAGACAGGACGGCCAACCGTGATCAGCTCCGCCCGCTGTTGGTGGCCAAGCTGCAGACCCGGACGAAGCAGGAATGGTTCAACACCATCATCGCGGCCGGCGTGCCGTGCGGTCCGATCAACACCCTTGACGCGGGAGTGGCCTTTGCCGAGGAGATTGGCTTGGATCCAGTCGTCGAGATTGGGCCGCCGGGCTCGGCGGTCCCGTCCGTCCGTCACCCCATCGCCCTGTCCGAGACCCCGGCCGGCTACCGCTATCCACCTCCCGGGCTGGATGAGCATGGGGCCGAGATCCGTGACTGGCTAATGCACCCGGAGGAATGATGACCGAGCCGGCTCTCACTTTCCCGACCTCACTCGGCACGTCTGATGCCGACCACATCCGGCTGCTGGGCTTTGACGTGGCGCGGGACCTGATGGGTCAGGTCGGCTTCGGTGAACTGGCCTTCTGGCTGGTCACACTGCGCCGCCCGACACCCTCGGAGGTCCGGGTGTTCGAGGCGGTATTGGTGGCGCTGGCCGACCACGGATTCACCCCGACGGCCATAGCTGCACGATTGACCTACCTGTCAGCCCCCGATTCGTTGCAGGGTGCGCTGGCTGCCGGACTTTTGGGCGGCGGATCCCGGTTCCTCGGGGTGACCGAGGACAGCGGGATTTACCTCCATGCGGCTTTGGGCCGCCACTCGGGCGAGCTCCCGATCAACGACGCTGAATGGGATGCGCTCGCTTTGGAGACAGTGCGCGCCACCCGTGCGGATGGGCGCTATGTGCCCGGCCTTGGTCATCCGGTGCACAAAGAGGAGGACCCCCGGACGCCCGTACTGATCAAGATCGCGAGCGACGAGGGACTGCGCGGGCCGCACCTGCAGCTGTTCGAGGCGATCGGGCGGGTCCATGATCAAGTTCTGGGTCGCCGGCTGCCGCTGAACGGGGCCGGTGTCTGCGGCGCCGCGCTGGCCGATCTCGGCCTGCCGGTCGAGCTGCTGCGCGGATTCGCCCTGCTGGCCAGGGCTGCCGGCCTGCTCGGTCAACTGGCCGAGGAACGCCGCCGACCGATCGGCATGGCCGTCTATCGCACCGTGGACGGCAACGCGATGTACGTCGACCCGGATCAAGATCAGGACTAGCAGGGAGCGCGCACATGGCCAGCATCGCCGCGGTGATCGCGTCGACCCACCATCCCTTCTACTACCGCGCGAGCACGTCCACCGGCGCGGATCGGCCGCCATTCGCCGACGAGTGGGTGGCGAAGATCGAGCGCTTCCGCGAGACGCTCACCCGGGCGAGACCGGACGTCCTCGTGATGGTGGGTAGTGACCATTTCCACCAGTTCTGGTTGGACAACTTGCCACAGTTCCTGGTCGGCAAGGCGCCGTACTTCGACGGCAACTTCTACAACGAGGAACGCGAGTTCGGCCTGCCGAGGATGACCTTGCGCGGCCAGGAGGACCTAGCGGCACACATCCTTCGCAACGGGCTGGACAGGAACTTCGACCTGGCGTTCAGCAATGAGCTGCGCATCGACCACAGCATCACGTGCCCGATCATCACGCTACGGCCCCAGGCCGATCTGCCGATCGTGCCGATCTATACCAACATCTTCGCTCCGCCGATGCCGCAACCGCGCCGGTTCGTCGAACTCGGCTACACCGTCCGGGAACTGGTGGAAAGCTGGCCGTCCGACCTTCGGGTCGCGATCATCGGCACTGGACATCTCTCTCTCGAGCTCGGTGGCCCGCGTCAGTTCGGGCCGCACGGACCGGACCCCGAATTCGACCGCAAGGCCGTCGAGTGGATCGCCACCGGGGATCTCAAGGGATGTCTGGCGGAAGTGACGCTCGACAGCCTGCACACCCCGGGCAATGCGACCCACGGCTTCATGGACTTCATGTTGATGATGGGCGTGGCCGGCGAGGGGGTCACCGCCGACCATGTCGACACCCTCGACCTGTTTCACACCATGGAGGCCTACTTCACCTGGTACCCGAAGGGGGCGGTGCGATGAGCAAGTACCTGCTGGACAAGTTCCTCTTTACGGTCGACCGCGATCCAGAGCTGGTCGAGCGCTACCGCACGGACCCCAACGGGACGGTGACGTGGTGGGAGGTCGAGATGGCCAACAAAATCTTGAACTGCACCGATGACGAGCGCAGTACGTGGCTCGCCTTCAACGAGGACGAGCGCCGGGCGCTCCGAGAGCATGATCACGTGGCGCTGTTCGAGATGGGCGCACACCCGTTCCTGACCCTGACCTTGTTCATCGCCATGTTCGAACGTGATCATGGTCCGCTGGAGTACCAGCGCGGGTACGCGCGAGCGATGGACCACCTGCACCTTCCCTACCCCGACATCAGCACCTGAGCCATGCGGGTAGCCCTCCTTCGCACATACGGGGCTGTACCAGAACTGGCCGAACGCCCCGATCCGAACCCCGGCCCAGGCGAAACGCTCGTACAGGTCACCGCGGCGCCGATCGTGCCGCTCGACGTCCTATGCGCGAGCGGGACGTCCTACTTCGGCCAGCAGTCGCTTCCCTATATTCCCGGTGTGCAGGGCGTCGGGGCGGTGCTGCGCTCGACGGACTTGCCTGCTGGCATCCGCGTATGGTTCGCCACCTCGGCGGGAATGGCACCGGGTGACGGCAGCCTGGCCGAGCTCTGCACCGTCCCGCTGGCGAACCTGATCCCGATCAGCGCCAACGTCCCGGATGTGGCCGCCGCCGCCCTGGGCACCTCCGGAATTGCCGCATGGATG
>DASQUD010000091.1:0-2913 GCA_035641455.1 Propionibacteriaceae bacterium
GTGATCGACGAAATTGCGACGAAGATCATCGGCGAGCCGACACACGAGGTCACTGCCGCTCTCAGGTTCGCCTGCCGTGAAGTGGTGCCGCGCTTGGACGGCACGAGCGACGAGATCACCGCCACGCTGCACGCGTTGGACGGCGGCTATGTGCCGGCCGGTCCGTCCGGTTCTCCGCTGCGGGGCCTGGTCAACGTGCTTCCGACCGGACGCAACTTCTACTCCGTCGATCCGAAGGCCATCCCTTCGCGGCTGGCTTACGCCACCGGTCACGCGATGGCCGAGTCGCTGCTGCGTCGCCACCTCGACGAGACCGGCAGCTACCCACCGTCGGTCGGCCTGTCGGTGTGGGGCACCTCGGCGATGCGCACCTCGGGCGACGACATCGCCGAGGTTCTCGCCCTGCTGGGTGTGACTCCGACCTGGGATGAGGCGTCTCGCCGGGTGATCGGCCTGGAGCCGATCAGTCTGGCAGAGCTGGGTCGGCCGCGGATCGATGTCACCGTCCGGATCTCCGGCTTCTTCCGGGACGCCTTCCCGCATGTGCTTGCCATGCTGGACGACGCCGTACGGATGGTCGTCAACCTTGACGAGCCGCTCGAGACGAACTTCCCCAAGGCGCACGCCTTGGCCGACCTTCAAGCGCACGGCGACCAGCGGCGGGCCACCACCCGGATCTTTGGTTCCAAGCCTGGTTCGTACGGAGCCGGCATCTTGCCCCTGATGGAGGCTGGCAACTGGCGCAGCGACGCAGACCTGGCCGAGGTCTACACAACGTGGGGCGGCTACGCCTATGGCCGTGATCTCGATGGCGTGCCGGCGCGGGCCGACATGGAGGCGAACTACCGCCGGATCGGTGTGGCGGCGAAGAACCTGGACACCCGCGAGCACGACATTGCCGACTCCGACGACTACTTCCAATACCACGGCGGCATGGTCGCCACCGTGCGGGCTCTCACCGGTGCACCCCCGAAGGCCTACGTCGGCGATTCCACAACACCCGACGCGGTCCGAACCCGCTCGCTGACCGAAGAAACCGCCCGGGTCTTCCGAGCGAGGGTTGTCAATCCACGCTGGATCTCCGCCATGCAGCGCCACGGATACAAGGGCGCCTTCGAGCTGGAGGCCACGGTTGACTATCTGTACGGATTTGACGCGACCACCGGCGTGGTGACTGACGGCATGTACGCGCAACTGGCCGAGAGCTATGTCTTGGACCAACACAACCAGGACTTCATGAAACACGCGAACCCCTGGGCGCTGCGGGGGATCATCGAAAAGCTGCACGAAGCCGTCGATCGCGGGCTGTGGGCCGAGCCGGATTCCGATCTGCTAGCCGCGATGCAACAGGTCTATCTGGAGGTGGAGGGCGATCTCGAGGACGTACCACGGTGAAGCTCGACCCCGCGGCGCTGCCCCAAGCGGCCGCTGACTTCCTGACTGAACGCCACCTGGCCACCCTCACTACCCTGAAATCCAGCGGCGCCCTGCATGTCGTGCCGGTCGGCTTCACCTTTGATTCGGCAACCCAAACGGCCCGGGTTATCACGTCCAGCGACTCGGTCAAGGCGCGAAACGCCAGGCGTCTGGGCGCCACCGCGGCCCTCTGCTCGGTGGACGGAGCCCGCTGGATCACCCTGTCAGGCCCGATCCGGGTGGAGGCAGGCGCCGAAGCAGTCGCCGACGCGGAGCGGCGTTACGCTGAGCGCTACCGGCCACCCCGAATCAACCCCAAACGGATCGTGGTGATCATGACCGTGACGTCGGTTAGCGCTTCAGTCCGGCTTGGCTAGCGGTTGGGGTCGCGTCCGACTGCGGGGTCTGGACTGAAGCTGCTTCGGCACGGTAAAAAATGTCAGTGCGAGAAGGGAGCGGGGTGGACGCGACGCGCGACGGGGGCAGCAAGCCTCCTCACTTTGCCCGAGCCGTTCAGAGTCTCGGAGCTCGTCCACGATATCGGTGGTGCCGCAGACGTCGAGGACGCGGCGAACCGAACGATCAAGTACGCGCTCGACCGGACTGGTGCACGCTGGGCGGAGATTTTGGAACCGCGGTCACCGGACGTGCTTGGCGTCCTGGCGACGACCGACTCCGAGCTCACACTCGAGATGCTGCGAGTCGGCGAATTCAGCTCCCGACGGCCGGAATGGCCGGTGCAGCGACCTGCGGCCGATCAGATCCTGATCGACGATCTCTCGACTGATGAGCGGTGGCCAGAACTGGCCGCGCTCGTTCGCGATCGCGTGCCCGTTCGTTCGGCGGTGCTGCAGTTCATCGTCGTCGAGGGCCGGTATGCGGCGGTGATGCCGGTCTATGACCACCGGCTGCGATATTTCACCAAGACGCATCAGCGCGCACTCCACACCTTGGCGGGAATCGCGGGCTTTGCCCTCGCCGGGCTTGCTGCCACTCGCCAGGTCGAGCAACTTAGGTCCGCCCTGCAGAGCAATCGCACGATTTCCACCGCGGTGGGCATCATGATGGCTACTCACCGTCTGCCCGAGGACGAGGCGTTTCGCCGTCTCGTGCGGACTTCGCAGGATTCGAACCGGAAGCTCCGCGACATTGCCCGCGATGTGACGGCAGAAGGTGCCTCACGAGCAAGCCCGTCCGGTTGATACCAGCGCCTTGTCGATGTGACTGCCGCAGCGATGGCTGCTTACTTTTCCGTAGCTGTCACGACGGACAGCGGAGTAGGTAGGTGTCCATCACCCAGCCGTTCTGCTCACGAATCTCGGCGCGGGTATCGCGGATGTGGGGCAGGACGTCTCCGAGCCGCCCGGCGACCAACACCTCCGACGGCAGGCCGAGCTGCGCTGCCCAGAAGATCTGAAGCTCGGGATGGCGGTCGACCAAACCCTCACACGCCAGCTCACCGTCCAGCATGACGACCACATCTCCTAGATGCGGCGC
>DASQUD010000092.1:0-5250 GCA_035641455.1 Propionibacteriaceae bacterium
ATCCCGCTGGCTTCTCGCGCAACCGGACCAGGCACGTCGCGTGTGTCCTGCCAGCGGCCCTCGAGCAAGGCGCCGAGGAGAAGCAGCGTCTCCGCAGCGGGACGGGCTGATCCAGGCGGCCGGCATACGCCGCACACGACGCCACCTGAGGCAGGGGAGAAGGCGTCATGCGGTCCCTCCACCCCGCACCGCGCGCAGTCGGTGAACGACGGTGCGTAGCCGGCAACGGCGAGCGCCCGGAGCAGGTAGGAGTCCAAGATCAACGTCGCGGGCCGCGGGCCATCGGAAGTCCCCGAGTTCAAGACTCGGAGGGCGGCGACGAGCAGCAGATACTGCTGCAACGCCGGCTCACGCTCCTCGACGACCAGCCGGTCCGCGGTTTCCAGCATCACCTGGCCCGCGGTGTAGGCGGGATAGTCGTCGGTCAATGGCTCCCCAAAGGCGTCCAACGACTCCACTTGGGTTACCACGTCCAGCGTGCGGCCGGTGGCGAACTGCAGGTCGATGTGGGAAAACGGTTCCAGTCGGGCGCCGAACTTCGACGACGTACGCCGCACTCCCTTGGCGACCGCGCGCACCTTGCCATGCCGTCGGCTCAGCATCGTGATGATCCGGTCGGCTTCGCCCAGTTTGTGGGTGCGCAGCACGATCGCATCATCGCGATAAGTCGGCACCTCGATATTGTCCCCGACATGCCAAGGAATTCCCGGAGCGCGGCCAGGCGGATGGAGGCTCGGCCTCCGCCCAGGTCCCCGACGCCGCACGCCAGTGGCGCTCGGCCGCCGCAAGTCCCGGTCGACCGGCTCCCGGCCCATGTCGCGATTGTCATGGACGGCAATGGGCGCTGGGCGAAGGCGCGCAACCTCCCGCGCACGGAGGGTCACGCGCGGGGCGAGGAGTCGCTCTTTGACGTTATCGAGGGCGCTATCGAGATCGGCGTGAAGTACCTTTCGGCGTACGCCTTCTCGACCGAGAACTGGAGTCGCTCTCCCGACGAGGTGCGCTGGTTGATGGGTTTCAACCGAGACGTCATCCGGCGCCGTCGTGATCAGCTTGACGCCATGGGCGTACGGGTCCGCTGGGCCGGCCGGCGGCCGCGATTGTGGCGCAGTGTGATCAACGAGCTGGTGGATGCCGAGCAGCGGACCCTGGACAACGACGTGCTGACCTTGCAATTTTGCGTCAATTACGGCGGGCGCGCGGAAATCGTCGACGCCACACGCCGCATCGCCGAACTCGCCGCCGCGGGGCGGCTGGATCCAAGGAAGCTCACTGAGGAGCGGTTCCGGCACTTCCTCGATGAGCCCGGTATTCCGGACGTCGACCTCTTCATCCGCTCGTCGGGTGAGCAGCGTACGTCCAACTTCCTGCTCTGGCAGAGCGCCTACGCAGAACTGGTCTTCCTCGACCGGCTCTGGCCGGACTTCGACCGCCGGGACCTGTGGCGAGCGATCGAGGTTTACGCGGATCGTGACCGCCGCTACGGCGGCGCAATCCCGAATGCCGCCACCTGAGCCGTGTTTCAGGCTCCGCTTTGAGCCCCGGAGGCACACGTCGAGCCCCAAGCATCGGGCTCAAGGAGCACCTGCCGGGCTCAAAGTCGAAGTTTTTGGGGAGGGGTGCCAGGTTGGGCCGCCCTGGGCCCGGCCTTCGTCCGTTAGTGCTCGTCGTAGTGGTCGGCGTGCTGGGCGTGGCGGTGGCCCTCGTGGATGAAGTCGGCGTGGTCCCCGTGCTGTACGTACGGGTGCCCACAGCCAGGCCCGTGCTGATGCGGATGAGCGCCTGTGTCGACGTGAGGCAGAACGACGTTCTCGTCGTCGACCGACTCCGGCAGCACCAGTTCTTCCTCGTGACGGCGCCGCAACAGCGCCGAGACCGGCAGCGTCAGGGCGAAGACCGCAATGGCGAGCACGACGATGAGTGCACCAGGAGCGGTGTCGGCGTAGTAGGCGCCGGCCGCACCACCAAGCGACACCAGGACGCCAAGCACCATCGCGCAGCCGAGCGCGGCATAGAAGCCACGCACCAGATTTGATGCGGCAGCCACTGGCACGACCATCAAGGCGCTCACCAGGAGGAGACCGACCGTACGCATGGCCAGCGTGACCGTGATCGCGGCCAGCGCCACGATCATGATGTTGTAGAACCGGACCGGCAGGCCCTGCACCCGAGCGAAGTCCTCATCAGTGCAGACGGCGAACAGTTGCGGGGCCAAGCCGACGGCGGGCACCAGTACGACCAAAGCCAGTACGCCCACCATGATCAGATCGCCGCGTGTCACGGTGGTCAGCGAGCCGAACAGATAGCCCGACAGGGCAGCGGCGCCGGATCCAGCGATGCCGGACATCAGCACGCCAGCCGCCAGCCCGCCGTAGAACAAGATCGCCAGCCCGACGTCGCCGCTCGCCTTGCCGAGCTGGCGGAGGGTCTCCACGATCACTGCTCCCGCCACACAAACCACGACGGCGACCGGAATAGGAGCCTGACCGGTGATCAAGGCCAACCCGACGCCGGCGATCGCGACGTGCCCCAGCCCGTCGCCAAGCAAACTCAACCGGCGTTGCACGATGTAGGTTCCGATTGCCGGAGCCATGAGTCCGGTCAGCAGGGCAGCGAGCAGAGCCCGTTGCATGAATGGGAATTGGAGCAGCTCGATCAACGCTCGACCGCCCCACCGAGCCAGGGCTGGTCACTGACGGGCCGCTGCTCGTCATGCTCGTGCCTGCCCACCCGCCGGACATCCTCCGACGCCGCAACAGGACCATCGGAAACAACCCTGCCCTCATGCAGCACGACGGCACGGTCCAGCACCGGTCGCAGCGGGCCGACCTCGTGCAGCACGACCAACAGCGAGGCGCCGGCAGCTACCAGCTCGGCCAGCGATTCGGCCAGGCCACGTTGGGATTCCAGGTCGACTCCGGCGGTCGGCTCATCCAGCACCAGCAGCTCCGGCTCGCCGGCCAGCGCTCGAGCGATAAGCACCCGCTGCTGCTGACCGCCTGAGAGCCTCGTCATCTCAGCCGTCGCCCGGTCGGCCAGGCCGACCGCGGCCAGCGCGTCGGATACCGCGCGCCGATCGTTCGCTCGCGGCGGCGTAAAGGGTTTGCGTCGCGCAAGTCGACCGGAGGCGACTACCTCCCTGACCTTGGCTGCTCGCAGCACCGTCGGTGAGCGTTGCGGGACGTAGCCGATCCGGGCCCAGGCTCGAAAGCTGTTGAGCGGCGTATCGAATAGGCGTACGTCACCCCGCTGATAAGGGAGTAGGCGGATCAACGATCGGATCAGGGTGGACTTGCCCGATCCGTTGCCGCCCATCAGCGCCACTGCCTCGCCTCGATGAACGTGAAGATCGATGCCGCGAAGGACAGGAAGACCACCGAGCTGGATCGTCAAGTTTTCGGCGCCGATAGCCTCAATGCGTTCCAGCGGCGCCGCTACCGGCATGAGTTCGCCTTTCGCAGCGCTGCCAGGTTGGCCGCCATCACCGTGAGGTAGTCGGTGCCTCTCGAGTCGGCAGTGATGCCCTCGAGCGGATCGAGGACGTCAGTGACCAGGCCGAGATCACCTGCCACCGCTTCCGCCACTGCGGGGGAGGCCAGGGTCTCGAAGAAGATTGTGGTGATGCCGTGCGCTTGCGCTTCCCGATGAACTTCCGCAATCCGGGCTGGGGATGCCTCGTCATCGGGACTCAGGCCACTGATCGAGATCTGCGTCAGCCCGTAGCGCTCGGCCATGTATCCGAAGGCGGCATGCGCGGTGATGAATTCCGTGCGCTCGCAGGACGTCAGTTCAGCGCGGAAGCGGGCGTCAAGGTCAGTCAGCTGACGATCGAGCCGGCGCGCATTCGCTCTATAGTCGGCGGCACCGGCCGGGTCGATGGCGACCAGCTGATCAGCGACCGTGTTCGCGATCGCTGCTACGTGAAGCGGGTTGAGCCACACGTGAGGGTCAGGCCCGGGTTCTTCCCCCTGATGTCGATGACCGTCGTGAGAACCGCCTTCATCATCATGAACCCGCAGCGGCACCACTGTGGTGGTATCCAGAACGTGCGGATTCTGGCTCTGGGCAATGGACTCGTCGACGGCCGGCTGGAACCCCCGCTCATAGATAACGAGATCTGCTCCGGCGATGGAGGCTACCTGCCGCGGCGTCAGCTCAAGATCGTGAGGCTCGGCTCCGGGCTTGGTAAGGCTGCTGACGTCCGCGTGGGCACCGGCGACTCGCTCTGCGATGAATTCAAACGGGTAAGCCGCCGTGACGATCTGCAAGACCTCCGGACGGGTGGAGTCTGGGGCGCCGCTCGTTGCGGCGCAGCCCACCAAGGCCAACGGCAGCGCGACCGCACCAAGGACTGCTCGACCCACCCGCAGCCTCTTCATGAAAACGATTATCATTTGTAACTAGCGACTCGGTCAACTTGGTCACCTATCCGCTCCCGCGGTCACCCGCCGGCCGGCGTGAGTCTCCGCTCTTGAGTCGAGGGCATCCGGGCGAGCAGTCGGTCGAACACTTCGATCCGATCGAACTGAAGGGCGTGGCTTCGCGCCCGCTTGGCCATCCGTGCCCGATCTGAATCCGGCATGCTGATCGCGTGGTCAAGGGCGGCGGCAATGGCGGCCGGGCTACTGGTCGGAACGAAGAGGGCGGTGTCGCCCACGGCCTCGCCAATGCCGCCGGTCTCGGTGGTGATCACCGGTCCGCCACCGGCCAGCATCTTCTCCACAAGCGCGATGCCAAAGGTCTCGACGAACTCCGGCCGCGGTTTGCTCGGCAGCACGAAGGCCGCGCACCCTGCCATCAGATGCGGTTTCTCCTCGTCGTTCACGTCGTCGAAAAACAAGATCCGATCCCCGGCCGGACCCTCCCGTGCCAACGCTCTCAACTCGGCAGACTGTGGGCCGTCGCCCGCAATAACCAGGCTCTGGTCCGCGCAGCCGGAACTCTGGGCGAAGCCTGTGATCACGTCGTCGACGCCCTTCGCGTGAGCAAGCCGGGAAAGGTAAAGCACGTAGCGGCCGGGTGTCAGGCCCCGAGTAGCTAGTCGCTCAGCCACCTTCCGGGGGTGCAGTCCCAGATACGCCCCGGTGTTGACGGCGGGATAGGAAACGGCAATGCGCATGCGACAGCGATCGGCGAAGTGCGTGGCGTGCCGGGCGTCGATCTCCTCCGCTGCCGCGATCACCAGCTGGCGCGTGTATTCCGAGACGGCGACTGGTAGGTCGCTGTCCAGATAGGACGACAAGACATGCG
>DASQUD010000093.1:0-5024 GCA_035641455.1 Propionibacteriaceae bacterium
CCGCCCTGGTCGGGAATCGGGGACGACTCGTGAAGATCCTGTGCAGGTTGGTCGGCCCTTGCCTTGCCCAGCGGGATGAAGCGGTAGAAGAGAGCGATCGACAGGCGCACTGAGTACCTCTCAGAGGTGAGTGCCCCCGGACCGTCCGATCGATCGCCTTGTCGAGCAACAAATGTGTAACCGGGCCATGGATGCGTTGGAAGCACTCGCCCCCGGCGACGACGGCTCTAGCGCAACAAGTCCGCGCTCATGATCGGGCCGCCGAAGTCGCCGCTGCCTCGACGCGGCTGCGGACCTCCCGCCACGTAATTGGCAGACAGCCGGCGCGACACCTCCACATCACGAAGGTCGAGGGCAGCATTGCAGGCCGGATGGCGTCCTTTGCGGCCCGGTGCCGACTGGAGCGGTCGAATCCGCCAAGATCGGGACGACTCGTCCACGCTGAGACAGTCCAGAACGTCTTGCTCAAGAGTTGGGCGTCCAGTGAGTAGCCGACCAGCCCAGGCGACCGGGCAAGTTGGCGTTGGACCAGCCAAGTGTGCCAGAGGAACCGCGGGATATCACGGTGGGAACGCAATGGCAGCCTGGACGCGATTATGGAGAGGTCGGCGTCGCGGTCGGCTGTCCCCACCTTGATCCAGGGGAATGCGGGCATCGGACTCTTCCTCTTCGGCTTCGGGCTAAACGGCCGCGGCGACGGCTGCCGCCACGAACAGGGCCTGTATTGCGGTTCGTTGTGGCAGCGGGGTGACCGGTTGACCATTCAGGGTCAGCCGGCGCCGCGCCGCGCTGATGTTGGCGGGGAACATGGCCAGGAAGAGAAGCGCCAAACCAACAGCCGCGTACGGCGCGGTCCGGCTGATCAATAGTCCGGCCGCGCCAGCGAGCTCGAGCGCCCCGGTGAGGGTAACCAGCAGACCTGGCCGCGGGAACCGTTCCGGCACCATGGCGATCAGGTCGGGGCGTCGGTTGCCCCAGTGGGCACTGCCCGTCAGAAGGAGCATCCCTGCAAGTCCAGCCCTGACGGACATCTGCCAGCCGTCGAGTGCATCCACCCCGGCGAAGCCGGCGAGGCGTGCAGAGATGGTCCCTAGTAAGAGGGCGATGACGGGAATCATGGTCAACTCTTCCTGGTCGGTGATGGACAACACCGACGCTACGAGCGCTCGAACCGGGTTCTCGCCGGTGAAACCGCCAGGTTCTGGCCTCAGGCGAGCTCCAGCTTCTGGTGCACGAGCTGTACTCGCGAGCTGACTCCGAGCTTGGTGAAGACGTTGCGTAGATGGAAGTCGACCGTTCGCGGGCTGATGAAGAGCTGGGCCGCGACGTCACGGTTGGACAACCCTTGAGTGACCAACTTGGCGACTTGGATCTCTTGGGCGGTCAGCTTGGGTGAGGCGTTCGGGCCCGGCCTACGGATCGACTCCCCCGAGGCTCGTAGCTCCTGACGCGCTCGCTCTGTCCAGGGCCGCGCATCCAGGTCGTCGAACGTAGCCAACGCTCTCCGCAGCTGAGCGCGGGCGTCGACCCGGTGTCCGCTACGACGCAGGAACTCGCCGTAGGCCAGCTGTGTCCGGGCCCGTTCGAATGGCCGCCGACCCGCCTCGTGCTGTCGCAGACTCTCCCCGTAGTGCTCACCTGCCTCATCCGGTCCCGCCAAGAGAGCGCGGCAGTGGGCGGCCCGTGCCGCAGCCCAGGGGGCGCCTGTGAGCGAGGCAAATCCTGCAAGTTCGACCAGCCAGGCGTGAGCCTCGGTGGTGTGCCCTGTCTGGACCGCGACCTCGATCCGGTCCAGAGAGCACATCTGCGAGACGGTCTGACTTGTCACACGACCGAGGTGCTCCATGGCGGCGTCCACGTTGCCGGCCGCCGCTTCGGACACTGCACGCGCCCAGAGAAGAGCTTCGGAGGCAACGACCATCGGATGTCGCGGCAGCACTGCACCGGCTGCGTCTAGGTGCGAGCGCAGTTCCGTGGTGTCGCCTCGGTAGGCAGCCAGAAGGGCCAACCAGCACAAAGGAAGTGAAGAAAGGCCATGCTGACCGGTTTCGCGAGCGAACCGTAGCGCCTCTACAGCATTGGCAGTCGCGGTGGACCACTGACCTTGAAAGATCTCCGACAACGCGAGCCGTTGGAGCGGGGGAAGCATGTCACCGATCGCGCCGACGGCACGGGCTCGGGCCACGGCCCTGGAGTCGAGCCGGTGCGCGACATCGTCGTCGCCGAGGTAGAACGCCGCTCGGCCCGCCCAGGTCATCAACATGCTCTCGTCGAAGTCCTGCGCCTGCCGAACCACGTCTTGCAGCAGACTCACCGAAGACGCATCCCCGCCCAGATACTGGCCGCAGCCCACCAGCAGGTCGAGGAAGAAGTGTTCGCGGGCGCCTGGGCCACGCGGCAATGCGGCTGCTAGCCGGCCGATCTCGATCCCTGCCTCGGCGTGGTCGGCGAGAGCTGCCGCCTGCGCTGCGATGACCAGCAGGTGAAGCGCTCTGCCCGGATCCCTCGACTGCATGCCCCGCGCGGATTTCATCAGGACATGCTCTGCCGACTCGGCAGAACCTGCGACCAGCTCCACAGCCCCCAGCAGCAGGTCGACATCGGCCTGCAGCAACGGGTCTGCCGTTGCTGAACGTGCGGACTCGAGCAGATTGATCGCTCGGAGGTGATGGCCGGCGAGACGAGCCTGCTCCGCCGCGAACCAGATGCGACGGGCCCGCGTCTCGGGATCCGCGGTCAGCTGCGCGGCCCGCTCGAAGGCGGCACATGCTGCCGCAGGAGCACCACGCGTGGCGGCTCGTGCAGCCACCTGCTCGAGCTCCGTCGCGATCTTCTCGTCTGGGGCCACTGCGGCAGCAGCCCGGTGCCAGGCGCTTCGGTCCACGTCACCTCGCGCGGTGAGGGTCCGGGCGAGCGCAGCATGCGCATCTCGCCTCGCCGAGGTCGTCGCCGCGCCGTACACCGACGACCTCACCAGGGGATGGCGAAACTCCAGCCGCCCCGCCCGGGTGTGAACCAGGCCCGACTGCTCTGCCGCCTCGAGCGCAGCCGGCTCACTGCCCAAGGATGCCGAGGCGGTCTGGACCGTCGCCAGGTCGCCTGCGCCCTCGGCAGCAGCAACGAGCAGGAGCTTCTGTGAGGGTGCTGGGAGCCGTCGTACCCGGGCCAGGAAGGCTCGCTCGACACCCTGGGTCACCGGCAAAGAGGTGGGCAAGGGTTCCTGTCCAGACAGCTCCCCGGCGGTCAGCGCCGCGGGAAGCTCAACAAGCGCCAACGGGTTCCCGCCGGCGGCCGCCAGCAACTGATCGGCCACTCGTGGGTCCACTCGGCCACCAGCTGACTCCTCGAGCACGGCATGAGCGGCCGCTGAATCCAGCCCCGGCACCGACAGGGCAGGCACTCCGGGAGCTTCGAAGCTCGGCTCGTCATCGTCGCGAGCCGCAAACAGCATCGCGACGCGTTCCACGCCCAGCCTGCGGGCGGAGAACAAGAGCGCGTGGGCCGACCCCTCGTCGAGCCACTGCGCGTCGTCCACGACGCACAGCACCGGCTGACTCTCCGCCGCCTCGGCAATCAGGCTCAGCGCCGCCGAGTAGACGAGAAACCGGTCGTTCCGGTCACCAGTGGGCTGCTCCCCGAACCCGATGCGCAGTGCCGCTGCCTGGGGTGGGGTCAACCGGACCGTCAACCCGCTAACTGGGCGCAGCAGCTGGTTCAGAGCAGCCAACGCCAGGTCGGACTCAGACTCGATGCCTTGCGTTCGGAGAACGTGCATGCCTTCGGCCCGAGCTATCGCGTCCGCGAGCAGCGCCGACTTCCCGACGCCTGCGGGTCCGCGCAGGACCAGCCCGCCACCGCGCGAGGCCCATGCCTCGTCGAGGAGGGCCGAGATCACTGACTGCTCGGTCTCCCGCCCACGGAGCACCTCGTCAGTCTAGGGCTGAGCGTGGTTCCGGCGGGATCCCGGCAATGCCCTGGCGATTTCACCGGCGCCTCAGGTGTGGCATCGCGGACACCATCGAAGCCTCAGTGACTCGCCCCATCCCACAACCGGAGTCGAAATGTCCAGACTGCTCTATCTCATCGGAGCCGGGGCCGCTCGCCATCCCTGGCGCGTCGTTGCCGGTTGGCTTCTCGCGGCCACTCTGGTCACCGCCCTTGCATCCGCCTTCGGGGGGACCATGCAGGACAGCTTCAGGATCCCGGGCAGTGATACCCAGCGGACCAACGACATGCTGGCCGATCGCTTCCCGGCCATGTCCGGTACGTCGGCGCGCGTGGTCGCGCACAGCGATGCCGGTCCAATCGACCTCGAGGACCTCAATGGGGTCCGCGACGCGCTGAGGGCGATGCCATCTGTCAGCGACGTCGCCCCGACCGCGCTGAGCCCGGACGG
Organism: Propionibacteriaceae bacterium; assembly: GCA_035641455.1. GTDB lineage: Bacteria > Actinomycetota > Actinomycetes > Propionibacteriales > Propionibacteriaceae > Microlunatus. The sequence continues at coordinate 4,397 of DASQUD010000093.1, forward strand.
CGGGACCGCCGTGCTCTCGGTGCAGTACGACGTACAGGTGACGGACTTCGAAGGTACCGAGGCTCTTGACGCCCTGAAGTCCGCGGCCGAACCTCTGGACACCTCCGGTTACCAGGTCGAGTTCGGCGGACCGGTGCCAGAGAACGTCCAGGAGGCCAGCGGCCACGCGGAGATGATCGGGGTGGTGGTCGCGTTGCTCATCCTGTTGCTGGCCTTCGGGGCGCTGGTCGCGGCGTCCCTGCCGTTGACCATCGCGATAACGGGTCTGCTGGTGGGAACCGGTGGCATCACGCTTCTGGCCGCTCTGACCGACATGTCCACGAAAGCGCCGACGCTGGCGTCCATGGTCGGCCTCGGCGTGGGCATTGACTACGCGCTCCTCATCGTGACGCGTCACCGCGACAATCTGGCCCGCGGGATGTCTGTACCCGAGGCTGCGGGTCGGGCCACCGCGACCGCTGGCCAATCGGTGATCTTCGCCGGCGGGACCGTCCTGGTTGCATTGGCGGGGCTGCAGTTCAGCGGGGTTCCCGATTTTGCCACGATGGGCTACGCCACCGGACTCGTCGTACTGGTGACGGTGCTGGCCGCCATCACGTTGCTGCCGGCGCTCCTGGGGGCACTGAAG
>DASQUD010000094.1:0-3732 GCA_035641455.1 Propionibacteriaceae bacterium
CACCGTTAGGGACAGCCCAGGCATCAGGCGATGGGAACCCAGTGAGGACACCATCAACGGTCTCGGTAGTCGGTTGATGGCATGACGATCAGGGTCTGATGGACTCGGGCCAGCCACCCTCTGGCCCGCCCTCGGTTCGGAGGTCGCTGCGCCTTGAACGCGACGAGGTCGGCGGCGGTTGGAGTGCCGCCCGCTGGCATCGGGTCGAGGCTCCGAGGAACACCAGACCGCCGAGCAGCAGCAGGCCGCCAAGAAGGAAGCGGCACGCCAAGCAGCCGGATCGACCGCCAACTCGCCGACTGGGCCGCCGCCGGCCCTCCTGCCCTCGGAAGTGGCCGTCAGGTTTTGACGGACCGACCAAAGAAAGAGAACAGACGTGACCGGAGTCGACTACGTGTTCGCCGGCTATTACACCGGCAGCCATGATCTACCCGCCGAGCTGATCGCCGCGCGCACCACCTACCAGCGGCTCGCCAGCCACCAGATCCCACCCGCGCCAGCCCTCGACGGCTTCCGCACCGCAACCGAGCAGCTTCTCACCGCAGCCCGCACCGGACGCGAACTGCTGATCCGGGTCGACCAGGCCGGCGTGCTGGCCGAGCAACAGGCCGCCAACATCGCGGGCCAAGCACTCCGCGCAGCCCAAGACCAGCGAAAGCCGAACTCCAGGCCCTGGTCGTCGATGTCCGAGACGACCTGATCAGCAACTACCTACAGCCGGCCTTCCTCACCGCCGTCGACCAGGCACGGGCGGACGGGCCAGCCGTCCACACCACAGGCAGCAGCGCCCTTGCCGCCGCGAAGCCCGACGCCAACACCCGAGGCGCCAACCTCCGATTCGACAAGGCAGTCCAGACCTACGCCCTGATCCGCTACAGCTGGTCACAACTCGTGATGGTCTCACCGGTCAGCGCGTTCGCCGATCGGCTGCCAGTGCTCGGAGAGATCCGCAACGTCCCGCAAGCCTGGCCCGAGTTCAGCCCTCACCTCAGCGTCCAGCAGCTCAGGCAGCAGGCGCCGTGGCTCACCGAGCCCAACCCACGCAGCCGGCTGCTGTGGCTCGCCAACCATCCGGAAGTCGAGGTCTGGCTGCCCACTCCGGCTGAGTTCGACGCGCTCATCCGGGAGCTGTATCGAGAGCAACTGGAAGCCCCAGCCCAAGCCCACTGGGCAGGCCAAGCCGTCCCAGCTTGAGCCAGCTGACCCACCCACGAACCTGTCGTGTCCGGGTCGTGCTAGAACCTGCATCGGTCCCACCATCTGGGACCGGGTCAGGATGGATCTCCGCTCCCGTCTCCGGAGGGCAGCTCCCAGACCCCTACGTCAGACCTTGTCAGCAACTGGTTGTTGGGCAGTCATGATACGTATTGCGCACCTACTTGGCGTAGCGGCCTTTTATTAGTAGCGATGGCGTCGTTGGGCCCACATCGGGCCCAAGTGTGCGTCCTGTTGCGAAGATTCCACCGTCGAGAGACGAACAGACTGCTGTCTGATCGCAACAAGGTCGCCCGGCTCTCCTGAGAGCCAACTAAACACTGATCCTCATCACAACCAGCCGCTTGGGTTAGTGCCCAGCCCCTGCCAGCATGGATGTGCGGCTAATCAGCTGCTGTCCATCCCGCCGTAGAGCCAACTGCTCGGGAGCATCCAACGTGTCCAGCACACCTCAATATCTCACCTTGACCGACGACAATCAGATCCTGGCCGAAGCCACCATCCGCTCCGCTACCCACCGCCCATCGATTCACGCCGACCTCCATGTAGAGGCCGGCCACCTACCGGTGGGAACCCGAACCCGATTGGTCGACGCCGTCCTGGATCTGACCGCCGCAGAACCCGGAACCCACCTCCAAGTGACCCTTCCGGCCGGTGACGGCGAAATCCTCGACCGGCTTCGGGAACGCTGCGATAACCTCCAGACCCGATCCGCCGGAGCCAGCTGCCTCGCCACCGGTACTCTCCGACAAGAGAAGGCCGGCCAGATCGATCGAACCAGCTGACCGTCTCGTTGCGAAGGCTCCTCCTGCGCCTATGGGGCTCGTTCGTGGCCATGTCGGTGCATGTGGTGCGTTGCGAGTGCCGGCGTCTCAGTGCGGGGGCACAGGGGGCACACACTCGGCGGCTCTTCTGCCGTCTCGTTGTGAAGGCTGCTCCTGACGTGGTGCCGGCCGTCTCAGGTCGTGTCGGCGCCCGATGTTTTTGACCGGGTCGCGATTGGGCATTAGACAGGCAAGTCCTGTTGGAGGCTGCAGCCTCCTCCCGGCCGTAGGCCGCGGAGGTTGAGCAAACAGCCTGCACGGCCGCCTTAACTCAGGAGGGCCGCTCGTCCACGGGTCAGTCTGACCGGCGAGCACACGCGACAACGATGCGCGGAACCCGGTAACCGCTGTGACAAGGCGTCAGCCGCAGCGAACGTTGCAAAGGGTCCATGCCACTGACCGTTGTCCACTCGGGTTCCGCGGCCGCTCATGCCTTGCCCTTCGTTGCAGTGAGGGCAGTCGCCGGTATGGACACGGCTCTGATGACCCCGCGCTCGCCAATTCTCGTGGACCCAGAAGTGACCCCGCCCTGCCATGCCCTGCCTCGCCGGCCGAACCGAGCCTCGACATGCCAAGTCGGAGTTTATCGAGGTTCGAGCACAGTAAAGCCGGGTGCCCTCGGAAGGTCGGTGACCTCAGCGGAGCTTGCCCTGACCGGTCTGACCTGATGTCGCCGCCGGCCGGTTTGTGTCGTCGGCGTCCTGTGACGGGTCAAGTGCGACAGTCACTCGCCGGTTGAAGCGCGACAGTAGTCGGTTTCGGCCAGCCTGAGTTCGACGTCTCCGGCGGGAGTCATACGTGCGGTTCGAGCGGCCCGGACCGATGGAGCTGTGGCGCATCGACATCGTCGGCGGGATCAGCTGGTCGACACCTGGACCGGAGTGGTGCGGGAGGCGAAGCTGGTCAACGGGGTCGAGGACCACTCCCGGTTCCGCGTGATGGCGACTGCCGGAACGGCTCGACGACGAACGACTGCGGTCGGGGATAGCGGCCGAGCCCGATCTCCGAGGACATGCATGCGCCATTCGGCGGGCTCAACAGCACCGGGACGCAGGCCAGGCCGACACGTCCGTGACCCAGCCGCCAGGGCACACGCCCCGTCGCGTCCGAAGCGCTTCACGCGATACCACCGAATTATTACGTGCTCTGTACAGAAGCCAGCCAACCTGAGTACAGTCGCAACTAGACGTTTTTTACGTCGTCCGTAGTGATCGCCCTCCCGCCTTGATCGGGGCTGACATGAGGCTGGTTACAAAGCCGCAGCCAGGAAGCAGGGCGAACGCCGCCTCGTCTTGGAAGCAGGGACCGCGGGGACCCCCGCACCATCACTCTCTCGACACTTTTCGCTGCGAAGCTCGGCGACTTGAAGTTCGGCTCCCCGGTGGCTGCCTGCTGCCGGCTGGCTAAATGCTCTGACTCGGGGGGTGCTCACCCGATCGAGACCACTAAGAAGTACAGCGCGGTGTCACCGGGAGTGATTCTGTCCAGTTCTCCCTCAAGCACAGAACGTCTCGGCGGCAGGACCGCACAGAAGGGTTGAGTTCGACTATGATCATGAAGAAGTTTATTTATGCGTCCGCTGGCGCGCTGCTAGCGGCGACAGCAGCAAGTCCAGCGTGGGCAGGGACCGTATACCAGGGCTCCGACTACTCATATGTGACCAACACCAACACCAGACCCACCGTCTGTGACA
>DASQUD010000095.1:0-2368 GCA_035641455.1 Propionibacteriaceae bacterium
GTCCGGGGTCAGGTCGGTCACGCTGGATTGCATAGTCGTCCCCGAGTGCCCACCCGGGCCCGCTGCTTGTTTCCGTTTCTGGTCATCGACGAGCTGCCGGTAGACGATGTTGGACAGCCGGCGGCGTAGGCAGCGCATGGCTTCCATCGAGGTCTTGCCGGCGGCTTTGCGTTGGTCGTAGTAAGCGCGTCCTTCGGTCGGGTTGCGCAGCTGCACGATGGCCATGATGTGCAGCACCCGGTTGATCCGCCGGTTCCCGGCTCGGGACAGACGGTGCCGGGTCTGTTCGCCGGAGGAGGCGTCCAGCGGTGCGGTGCCGTTCCAGGATGCAAACCGGTCTCGGTCGGCGAAGCGGCGGATGTCGCCGACGTCGGCGAGCAGCCGTGCCGCTCCAGACGGGCCGATGCCGTGCAGGTCGAGCAGTGTCGAACCCTGAGCGACGACGAGTGCCTTCAAGTCTTTGTCGATGGCCTTGATCTTGCTGTCGATGTCGGCGAGTTCACCGATGAGCTCGACGGAAAGCCGGCGGCGGGTCCGCCCGACGATGTCGCGCGGTTTGATGGTGGCGATCAGCGCGCGGGCCTGCTGCGCGGACAGGAACTTCTTGGCCCCACCGGGAAACAGCTCCAGCAGCAGCCGGTGCAGCCGGTTGACCGTCTGCGTGCGGGCCCGGCCGAGTTCGTCGCGACGGTCGGCCAACATGCCGAGCACCACCAGGTCCGGGTCGACCTCGACGCGGACCAGGTTCGGGGTGCGCAACGCGACCACCGCCACCGAGTGCGCATCCACCGGGTCGGTCTTGCGGCCATTGCCGGTGCTGAACACCCGCACCCGCGCCGACAGCTTCGCCGGCACATCCAGCACGGTCTCCCCGTCGTGCACCAGCCGGTGCGCAATGTGCCGGCCGATGCCGTTACAACCCTCCACCGCCCACACCCGATCCGGGTACTTGCGGCCCGCGGCGAGCATCGCGGCGTAGCCGTCCTTGTCGGTGCCGTACCGACAGACGCCCAGCACGGTCTCGTGCGCGTCGATCACCTCGATCGTCGCCGAACGCTTGTGCGGATCCATCCCGATGATGACGGTCACCGGCGCGCCTCCCTTGGCTTGAGTCCTACGGCTTCAGCAAGGAGGGCACCGCTACCTCGAGCAGAACAGACCCCTTTCCAGCCTCTCCTCGCGCGGCGCCCGGCGAGGCCGCAAGCCAGATGAGAGCCACACCAACAACCGGTGGGCAGCCGCTGAAAGAGAGCGTCTCGCCGGACACCTGGACCGAGTCTGGCCAGACACCGGTCCTAAACCAACTCAACAGGTAGCCGCCGACAGCGCAGTCAGACGATTCCGCGGGAACGTCCGCTACTGCCGCGGGTCGCTTGGTCGGACGCGGCTCGATCGCCCCCACTTCAGTCCTCGGGAAGGTGGATTTGGCCGTCAATTTGCTTGGGGGTGGCGTTTTGGCGGAGGGTCTGTTCGACGTGTCGCTCAACGTCGGTCCAGGTGGGGGTGTGTAGCCCGTAGCTGGGCACGGGTGCTCGTTGAGGTCCGAAGAAGTACTGATAGGTCACGACGCCGCGGATCGCAGCGTGGACCTCCGGGTGGTCGTCGACGAAGTGGGTGAGCGCCAGTTGTTCACAGTAGGTTCGCTTGTCGGCGCGGGCGCGGCAAAACATGACATGGCTGGGTGGCAGTCCGGTGCGTTGGTAGAAGTCGTGGCCGTCGAGCCACCTTTCGGTCCGGGCCTGGGTTCGCTGGCCACACTTGGAGATCAGCCACACCTTTCCGTGGAGACGGACCACGAGGCGGGCGATGGCCTGGGCGGCACCGGGCATTTCGGGAGTCGCGAGCATCGTGTCCTCGTCGCCGGTGAAGAACGCGGTGTCGCCGCCGCCGGGGTGGGCGGGGCCGTTGATGATGACTCGGCCGATATCGATCCCGAGACGTGGTTCGCGCGGCGGGGTGTTTGTTGCCATGTCGCTAGCGTGTGACACTGTGCCTTCTCACGGAACAAGTGGAACCCCGGCGGTCTGCGGCGTCGCGGCCTGATCCTCTTTCCGCAATTGCCGCTGATCGCGCGGGTCCTGCCGTGATGCCCGCGATCATGCCGGGAAGCGGTCAAGGTCGTGTTGTCGTGTAGAGCAGCATGTCGCGCCGGGTGGCGCCGATCTCCTGGTGGCTGCGGAGCAGGCCCTCTCGCTGGTTTCCGGACGCTTCCGCAACGTGGATTGAACTGCCGTTCCACGGCTCGATGTACAGCTCGACTCGATGCAGGGCGGGGATGGTCCACGCGAACGTGGTCAGCGCTTTCAACGCGCTGCTCGCGATGCCGCGGCCTCGGTGCGCAGCGGCAACCGAGTAGCCCGCCGTCGCG
>DASQUD010000096.1:0-2787 GCA_035641455.1 Propionibacteriaceae bacterium
TTGGCGCGCTGTTCGGTCACCACGTGATCGTGCTCGTAGAAGTACCGCAGATAGGGGGACGGCCACATCCCCAGCCGGCGCAGGAAGTCCGCCGGCATGCCCGATCGTGCGGCCAGCTGATCGCCGAACTCCGCAAGCAACCGTGGTAGCCGATCCTCGCCATCGACCATGATCCGCCGGGTCCAGCTCAGATGATTGAGACCAACATGGTCGAGTGAAACCCGGCTAGGGTCCACCTCAAGTGCAGCGGCTACCGCCCGCTGGTTGCCAATAGCGACATTGCACAGCCCGACCGCACGGTGACCGGCATCCAGCAGTGCCCGAGTGACGATGCCCACCGGGTTGGTGAAGTCGACAATCCACGCATCCGACTCGGCGAGCCGCGAAACCCGGTCGGCGATCTCCCGGACGACCGGCACCGTCCGCAGGGCCTTGGCCAGCCCGCCGGCGCCAGTTGTCTCCTGACCCACACAGCCGCACTGCAGCGGAAACGCCTCATCCACCGCGCGCGCCGCCTGACCGCCCACCCTCAACTGAATCAGCACCACCGCCGCGTCCTCGACGGCCGCATCAAGATCCACAGTCGAGGTGACCCGGCCGGGGTGACCCTGTTTGGCGAGGATGCGCTGGGCGACGCCGCTGACGACGGCCAGCCGCTCTGCCGCGGGATCGGTCAGGGCCAGCTCCTCGACGCCAAGCTGGTCACCCAGCCGGGAGATCCCATCGACAAGTTCGGGTGTGTAGGTGGAACCGCCGCCAACGACGGCCACCTTGATTCGTCGGCTCGGCGTCACTGCCGGCGCACCAGATTCGACCATGATGATCAGAATGCCAGTGAGCCCCGTCGTGGCTGCGGTCAGATCCAGGACTTCGGACTGAACCTGACTGCAGAGGTGCGGCTTCTTCCAGGACTGCCAGCTTCTTGCCCGGAAGTCCCATACCCTGCCTCTGTGGCGGGGGATCTTCGGCAGCTAGATAAATGGGAACGCAGCGACCGCTGGCCGGCAAGTGCCTCCCCTCACGTGAGAGCCGACGATGCGTTCGGATCCCGCTGGGAGCCGCTGACCGGGGCTCAGCCGACCGTTACGGTGCCCCCCGTTGCTTCACCCTCCATGCGGCTAGTCGTCCCGTACTTCGGCCCCCGCCCGGCTTATTTCCCGTTGGTCGTGCGAAGCATGGCGGCGAACCCCGACGTGTCCTGGCTGCTGTTGACCGAACAGCCGATACCGGACGCGCCGCCCAACGTCACGGTGCAGCTGTGCCAGTTCGCGGATATCGCCAAGCGCATTCAGAGCCTCTTCGACTTCGAGATCTCGCTGGAACGACCGTACAAGCTCTGCGACTTTCGCCCCGCCTTCGGCGAGATCTTCGCCGATGAGCTGGCCGGCTACGACTTCTGGGGGCACAGCGACATCGACCTGATCTTCGGCCAGATCCGCGAGCATTTACCGGCCGCGGCGTTCGAGGCCGACAAGATCTTGTTCAGCGGCAACTTCAGCCTCTACCGGAACACCGCCGAGACGGCCGGGTGGTACCGGCACGAGATCGGCAAGGTCAGCTACCGGGACGCCATGGCGAATCCGGCCGCCATGCACTTCGACGAGTGGGCCGGCATCTACTACATCGTCGAGGATCTCGGGGTGCCCGCCTGGCACGAGGATGTGATCTTCGACATCTCGTTTCACCGGTACCGCACCCACGCGGTGGGCTCGCCGGGGCACGATCCCCGCCCGTACGCCTGGGAGGACGGTGAAGTCTGCGAGTACCGGCTGGAGCGTGGCCGACTTGTGCGCCGAACCGCGCTGCTGATCCACCTGCAAAAACGGGTGCTGCGGGCACCGGCACCCGACGTGCTCGCAGCCGACCGGTACTGGATCCTGCCGAACGGGTTCGGGGTCGAAAACCGGGTGACGGCGTGGTCGGTTCGCGCGGCTCAGATCCCCCGAGGCCACGAACTGGTGCCGTTCTACGTGCGCCGGGTGCAACGGTGGCGCCGGCGCCGCGCGACCCGCCGGGCAGCCGCCGCCGGGCGAACCACCGTGCAGGTCTGAACGGGTCCTGGCTTCACGGGACCGTCAGCAACTCCACGCCCCAAGTGAAGGCGACCACGGTGGCGGGCCGCCAGATTCGGTTACGGTGGGCGGGTCCCTAGCCAACCTCAACAACCTTGCCGAAGACGAGATCAGGGCATGTCCCCGGGGGGGCAGGTCCAATCCTGCCGGAGGGGCGTCTCGTCGCCGATCGGAGCTGACAGCCAGATGGGCACCGCGCCACCGGAATCTCAGCGGACCACGAGCCGCGTGCGCGCCTGGTACGACCGCTTTCAGAGTGGCCGTGCGGTCCTGATCGCATGGCTGATCACCCGCGTGCTCATGCTCGCGCTGCTTGTGCTCGCAGAGCGGTTCATGGTGGGCGACGTCTTCTACTATCACCGCAAGATCGCCGCTCTGACCAGCGTCGGACTGGGTAAGACACTCAACGAGTACCCCACACCGGTCGTGTGGATCTTGTCCCTCCCCTATGGGGCGACTGGTGGCTCCCGGACTGGCTACCTGATCGCCTTCATCGTCTTCATGATGGCGCTCGACGCAGCGTTTGCCTGGGCCCTGTGGCGTACGGCCGGGCGGACGCGGGACTACGCGCTGGACTTTTGGCTCTTCTTCATCTTCCTGATCGGGCCGCTGTGCTACCTGCGGTTCGACATGTTGCCAGCGGTGCTCGCCGGCGGTGCCCTGCTCGCTGCACGCCGACGGCCTTGGATCACGGGCGCCCTCACTGGCCTCGGTG
>DASQUD010000097.1:0-2950 GCA_035641455.1 Propionibacteriaceae bacterium
GTGGTCAGCTCGATCCTCATCTCGCTATTGATCGGTGCCATCCTGCTGCCGATCGTCTTCATCGCGGCGCTGATCTTCTGCATTCTTGCCGCCCTGGCGGCCAACCGACACGAGTTCTACCGCTACCCGCTGAACTGGCGGGTCATCAAGTAAGCGGTCCCTGAGCGCTCGACAGGCTCGCCGGGTCGTACGTTCGACTGGCTCACCGGACAGATGGCGTGTGACACCCTGGATGGGTGAGGTGGCATCCGGACTTTTTGGACGGCTACGAAAGCACCGACCTGGCGCTGCCGGATGTTCGGCCGGCTGCCGGCGAGCCGGCGGACGTCGAAATGGTGGCCACGCTCGTCCGGCGGACGCCGGCGGAGCGGCATCGCCGGGCCGTGTTGTACGTGCACGGGTGGAACGACTACTTCTTTCAGACCCACCTCGCTGACCATCTGACCGACATCGGCTTCGACTTCTACGCCATTGACCTTCGCCGTTACGGCCGGAGCCTCCGGCGGGGTCATCTGCGTGGCTTCATCACCGATCTGGACGACTACGGGCTCGAGCTCGTGGCGGCTGCCGATGCCATCGCCGAAAATCATGATCAACTCGTGCTGATGGGTCACTCCACCGGGGGCCTGATCACGTCGCTGTGGGCCGGAAAGAACTCCGGGCGGATCGACGGGCTGATCCTCAACGCGCCCTGGCTCGACCTCCAAGGCTTGGCCATGGTCCGCACATTGGGTTCACCGGTGATCGAGGCCCTGGGTAGCAGCCTGCCCACGTCGGTGTTGCGGCTGCCCGAGTCGGGCTTTACCGCCCGCGCGCTGCACAGCTCGCTGGGCGGTGAGTGGGATTACGACCTCGACTTGAAGACGTCCTCAGCTCCGATCCGGGTCGGCTGGCTGCGCGCCATCCTCCTTGGCCACCAGCGGGTAGCTGCCGGCCTGCATATCGAGCCGCCGATCTTGGTGCTCGCCTCGAGCGCCAGCGAGCTGGCCCGCCGCTGGCACGAAGGCCTCCGTACCGTGGACACGGTCCTGGACGTCGACAAGATCACCAGGCGGGCCACTCAACTGGGCCGTTGCGTCACCATCGTCCGGGTCGACGAAGCGCTGCACGATGTGATCTTGTCCGCGCCGAACGTCCGCAAGATCGCCATGGATGAGATCTCGCGGTGGATTGACGGGTACGTCCAACACCCCCAGTGAGGGTTACCGGCCCTTCACGGTGAGTGGAGTGCCTGCTTGAATGTTGCCGTGACCGAGATGCCTCATGTGGTGGTACTGGGCGCTGGCTTCGGCGGCATAGCGGCGACCAACGAACTGTCCAAGGAAGGGTTCCGGGTGACCCTGATCGACCGGCACCCGTACAACACCTTCCAGCCACTGCTCTACCAAGTTGCGACCGGCGGCCTCAACGCCGGCGACGTCACGTACGCGCTTCGCTACTTCGCCGCGAAGCATGACGGAGTCCGCTTCCGGAGAGCCGAAGTGGCCGGCATCGACCACGAGGCTCGGGAGGTGATCTGCGACGACGGAGTACGGATCGGCTTCGACTACTTGATCATTGGCAACGGCATCACCACGAACCACTTCGGCATTCCCGGCGCGGCGGAATACACGATGTCGATGTACACCCGGGCCGAGGCGCTTCGGGTGCGGGACATGATCTTCGGCGCACTGGAGATCATCGCCGGCACGTCCGATCCCAATACCGGCGCGTTCACGGTCGTCGTGGTGGGCGGCGGCGCCACCGGTGTCGAGATGGCTGGACAGTTGGCCGAGCTCAAGACCGAGACCATTCCCTCCACCTATCCCGAGCTCAACCCCGCGCGGGTGCATGTCGTGCTGGTGGAAATGACAGAGCACCTGCTCGCTCCGTTCGACGATTCGCTACGCAAGTACGCCTTGCGTGAGTTGATCAAGCGAGGCGTGGACGTGCGGCTGAAGACCGCGATCTCTGAGGTGCATCCGGATCGGGTGGACTTCAAGGACGGTTCATCCATGCCGGTCGACCTGGTGATCTGGGCCGCGGGGGTGGCCGGTGACACGGAAATCAGGAACTGGGGGCTGCCGATCGGGAGGGCCGGCAGGATCGAGGTCAATCCCGACACCACCGTGGTCGGGCAGGAGCGGATCTTTGCCGTCGGCGACGCGAGCATCATCGTGGAGGATCCGCTGCCGCAGCTGGCTCAACCGGCCATCCAGATGGGCAAGCACGCGGCCAAGCAGATCACCCGGCTCTATCGGGGCCTGGATACCCAGAAGTTCGCCTACCACGACAAAGGCACGATGGCCACCATCGGCCGGGGCGACGCCGTGCTGCAGATGCCGAGAGGCCTGAAGTTGACCGGCGTGATCGCCTGGCTCGGCTGGATCGCGCTGCACATCGTCTTCTTGCTCGGTGGCCGCAACCGGGTACAGACCCTGGTGAATTTGGGCTCGCGCTATGCCGGGCCACGCCGCTCCAATGCCATCGTTGGGGACGTCATGGAACCACCGAAGATGCGGATGCGGAACGAGCTTGATCAGGCTGACGTCGTCCAGCTTGTCGAGCCTGAGCCGAGCCGCACGCCGACCACGGCCGCCTGACTGGCCCTGCTCAGCCGCGCACCCGCCGCCGATTGGTGCATCTTTCCGCTGCGTCTTTCCGCACGAGGCCGCGGATGTGGCCTGGTCTGGGCTTGAGTGGTTGCGTTTTTCCGCACAAGGCCGCGGATGTGGCCCGGTCTGGGCTTGAGTGGTTGCGTCTTTCCGCACAAGGCCACAGATGTGGCCCGGTCTGGGCCTGAGCAGTTGCGTCTTTCCGCACAAGGCCACAGATGGCGCTCCGCGCGCCCCCTTTCCGCTCACGCGTAGCGAGCCGCAGTCTGCTCAGCCGCAGCCCCGTACGAGGCGGCATGGCTAACCGCGTGCACGAGCAGCGGATGCAATTGATGCAGCCCGATCAAGCTCTCCCA
>DASQUD010000098.1:0-4590 GCA_035641455.1 Propionibacteriaceae bacterium
AGTCGGCTGTCGCATCTCGACGAGATCACCTTCGACTGGGTGAACAGTCCAGACTTCGATCAGCTGCTTATCGACATGGTCCGCAGCACGTATCCTCCAGAGGAGCACGACCGGTTCATCGAGCACTTCCGCGGCCTGCTCGAGTTGTGGATTCGCGATGAAGGAGCCCTGGCAGCGTCAGCACAGTAGGGTCTCGGGCGACTTCCGGGTGGACGTGGTGGCCGGGGGAACCGGTCAGCCTGCGTACATGTGAACGTCTGCGGCGAACCGCTCCGTCATGTCGATCACCCGCTGCAGCTCTGGATGCCGGACGATGATCATTCCGTCGCTGATGAGCACGGCCCGCCAGTCACGACGCTGGGCACCGACCGGGAGCAGGTCGACAAGCACCACATCCTCGCCATATTCGGCCAACAAAACATCCAGCCCCTCCACGTGGGTGATCCGGCCGACCCCCTTGGCTCGCTTGAACACACAACCGGAGTTGTACCGGCGCTCGAGTGGTTGTGGCAGCCGGCCGTGAACCGCAGCTTCCGCCCAGGCGACGTACAGGTCCCCGTCGGTTGCGTAGTTCATCAGATCAACCACTCGGGCGCCCGGTGGCCGCCCTCCGATCTCACCGAAAACAGCCTCGCCGTCGGACTTGCGGTACCACTCCATGTGGGTGAATCCGGTACGGAAGCCCAATGCGGAGAGAACTTCAGCGCCCATCTGACGGCCGCGTTGGAGGTCCGGGACGGTGAGGTCACGCAGCACAATTGACACCGGGCTGATCCATTCGTGCATCTTCATCTGCAACGGTCGCGGGCGATACCACATGACGTTCTCGAACAAGATCGATCCGTTGGCACAGACCGTGTCGAAGGTGAACTCTTCCCCATCGATGAACTCCTCCACGCTGACCTCCGGCACGTGCCGAAGCAAGGGCAGCACCTCGGCCAGCTCCTGGGCGGAATCCACCCGATAGGTGTCGGCCGAGCCAGCACCGGCGATCGGCTTGACGATGAGTGGATAGCCAACCCGCTCGGCTGCCTCCCATACCGCTGCGACAGTCGTCGCGCTGACATGCCAGGGCGTACGGATCCCGGCTGCGTCGATGGCCTGTTTCATTCGTTCCTTGTCGCGGAACGGCACAGTCTGCTCGACCGTCATGCCGGGCACCCCGAACGTCTCGCGGATCCGCGCGGCAAGGAGCATGTACGGCTCCCACAGGCACTCGACCTGGTCGATGGAGGCGTGCCGGGCGAGACCATGGAGCGCGCCTAACACGGCACCCTCATCGCCGAGCGTCACGTGCTCGTAGTGGGCAAGCGCGTCTCGGGCCACGTCCGGCATCGCCGACGCCGGCTGGTCACCGATTCCAATAACCGTCGCACCAACGGCCGAGAGCGCTCGAGTGAAATACGCCATCTCAACCGGGTAACCGGGCGAGATCATCACAATGTTCACTGCGCCTCGACCAGCTCCACCCGGATCCCGCTGACGATGCGGCGCAGGGCATCCCGGACGACCTCGGTCTCCGGATGCCGCACGATGACGTACCCCTCGCCTTCATAACCTGACGAGGCGGGTTGCCCCACATCCGGCAAGCGCGCTTCGACGACGAGCTGCCCAATCTCGCGCTGCAGCTCGTCGGCCCCATGAACGGCGCGGACCCGGCCGCGGCCCTGACCACGCAGGTACGCAGTCCCGGCGGCGTAGTGGCGTTCGGGCGGGTCGAACCTGCCGAGGATGACCAGCTCCGCCCAGATCCGGTAGAAGTCCACCTCGTGCACGTATCCCAGCATCGACGTGATCTGCGCACCCGGCGGCCGTGCCGCCACCTCCGAAACAGCAACTGAACCGTCCGGCCGGCGAAACCACTCCATGTGAGTCAGCGCGTCGCGTACACCAAGGGCCTGTAACGCTGCAGGCCCGATCTCCCAGATGCCGTCATACCGTGGATCGTCCAGTTGCCGTGGCAGAAGCACGGTCCACTGAATCCATGGTTGGCGAAGCACCTCCAGCGGGGTGGGGAGGTAGTCGGCGATCGAGGAGAACACGGTCCGACCACCGACCGTCACGCTGTCGAACGTGTGCTCCTCCCCGACAAGGAACTCTTCGAGTAATCCCGGTGCATCCGCGCGTGGGGGAATCGCCTGGAGCCAGCCCATAAGGGCCGTCGCATCATCCAGCCGGTACGTCGCCTGCGCCCCGGCACCGGCCGGAGGTTTCGCCACGAGCGGGAAGCCGACCGCATCGGCGAACCCGAACGCCTCCGAAGCCTCGGTGACCAGCTGATGCCGGGCACAGGGTATGCCTGCGGCACGAAGCACGGTTTTCATCCGGGATTTGTCGCGTACGTTGAGCGCCGTCTGCGTGTCCATGCCGTCAAGGCCGAGCTGCTCACGGGCGTACGCCATAGGCACCTGCAACTGCTCGAGGGCTCCGACCAGTCGCTCCACCGGACCCACCTGCTGGCTGAGGCCGCGTACGGCTCCGATGAGTTGCTGAGGGTCGAGGGCGTCGTCGACCCGCCAATGCCCGTCCAGGTGCTTCTTCAGCTCGGGCGACAGCCGCTCGACGGGCTCTGTCGTGATGACCGCGAGGCGAACGTCGGGCAGTTTGGCCGCCGTCGCCACGAACCGCGCAGTTGCCGGCAGCAGGAACGGCGCAACGAACGCAGCGACCACCATGCGACGGACGCTACTCGCCTTGAGTCGGGGTGGTCTGTCAGGCAACAGGTAGCATGCCGGAGCGTGAATGTTGTGTTCGTCGAGCCGTCTTTTCCACCGACGCAGCGCAATTTTGTGCGGGGGCTTGCCGAGGTTGGCGCATCGGTGATTGGGATCGGCGAATCATCCACCGAAGCGTTAGACGAACAACTCAAAAGCTGGATGACCCACTATCACCAGGTGCCGTCGGTGGTCGATGTGGGAGTCATGACCGACGCGGTGCGTTGGATTCAGGGCAAGGTGTGGGTTGACCGGCTCGAGGCGACGATCGAGGCCCACACGCTCGCGGCCTCCCAGGTACGGGAGACCTGCACGATCCCGGGAACATCGGTGCGTACCGCCTGGCTGTGCCGGGACAAGCCATCGATGAAGGAGGCGCTGCGCGCAGCAGGTGTCCCCACGGCAGCGTCGACGGCTGCGCACAACGCCGCTGAGGTCTACGAGTTCGCCGACGCCGTTGGCTATCCACTGATCCTGAAACCACGCACTGGTGCCGGTGCCCTCGACACGACACGCGTGGACAGCAAGGCCGAACTCGACTCTGCGCTGGGCCGGTTCGGCGGCCAAGGCGCCGCATCCATCGCTGTCGAGGAGTTCGTCGAAGGCCACGAAGGCTTCTACGACACGGTTTGCGTCAACGGGAATGTGTCGCTGGACTTCGTCTCGCATTACTTCCCGAACGTGCTGGAAGCGATGCGGACACGATGGATCTCCCCGCAGTTCATCGCCACGAATCGCGTCGATTCGGTGTCGGATTACGCCGAGCTGCGTGAGCTTGGCGCCCGGGTCAACGAGGCTCTTGGCATCTGGACCAGCGCTACGCATATGGAGTGGTTCTTCGGCCCGAAGGGACTGCGGTTCTCCGAGATAGGCTGCCGCCCGCCCGGAGTCGGGGCATGGGATTTGTACTCGATCGGCAATGACGTCGACCTGTATCGCGAATGGGCGAACGCGATTGTGCATGACCATATCGCCGCCCGTCCGTCCCGGCGCTACGCCGCCGGCATCGTGGCACTGCGGCCCGATCATGACGGCCACATCACCGGTTATTCCGGTGTGGACGAGATGCAGGCTCGGTCCGGCGAGTGGGTCATCGACGCACACCTGCCTCCGCCGGGTACCCCAACGCAGCCGGTGGAAGCGGGGTATATGGCCAACTCATACGTCCGTATGCGTCATCCCGACTACGACGCCCTTCGCGGCTTGCTCGACGATGTCGGCCGCACCATTCACGTGTACGCGCAGTGAGCAATGCCCCCGGGCGTCGCCATCAGTGGTCGGCCGGAAGCGGCTCGAGTCGGCTCGCCATCAATCAACTGCAGCAAGGCTTCGTCGACGAAGCCGCGATCCACCGGTTTCTTGCCGGCCGAGAAGTCCCCATCGTGGAGGGCCGCGACTGCACATTCCTGTTCTGGGGAGAGGCCGACGAGGTATATCTGGCCCAACGCATTCTCGGCCTACCGGGTCGATTACCGATGCGGAGAGTTGCCGCGACAACGTTGTGGTACGTCGTGCTCAAGGTGCCTGAAAAATCCCGGATCAACTACCAGATCGAGGTCAGACGCGGAGAGCACGTCGAGCTCATCAACGATCCGTTGAATCCCAAGTTCTCGCACAGCCCTTTCGGGGCCATCTCGGTGTGCTTCACGTTCGGCTACATAACACCGGAGTGGACCGCTCAAGACCCCGATGCAGCTCCCGGCGAGCTGACCGAACTTCTCGTCCAAAGCCCCGCCCTGCAGCGCGATTGTCAAGTGACCTTGTATCTGCCTGCCCGGTTCCGTCGTGACGCGGCGTACCCGTTACTGGTCGTCCACGATGGCGGCGAGTTCTTGCAGTACGCGGCGGCGGGGGTCGTCCTGGACAACCTCATCCA
>DASQUD010000099.1:0-2238 GCA_035641455.1 Propionibacteriaceae bacterium
AAATTCCCCACTGACGCTCACCGAAATTCCCCGCCGGTGTGGCTCCGCCACGAGGGGCAACAAGTAGCAGTCGCTTTAGCGGGTGCGCTGACGGTCTTTACCGCCGCGTTCCTGGTCGATCGCCTGGTGGAGGACGACTCGCGATGATCCAGCATCTGGCCTGAGTTGTATCACTGGTGCCGATTCGCCTCGATCCTGTGGTCACGTATCGCGCTGACCAGGGGATTTGTAGTTGAGGGGCTGCGCTGGTGGTCACTAATAACTCGTCGCGAGGGCTAGATAACCTCACGGAGTGGGGTCGTTCGTCCGCCGGGTGAGGACCGCGTCGGGAGCGACCGCGGTCCAGATCGTGCACAAACGTGGCCGTACGGTGCTAGGGATCGACCACATCGGCTCGGCTCATGAGGACGGTCAGCTGGCGCTGCTGCTGGAGACGGCCCGCGCCCGGCTGCACGCCGGGCAGCAGATGCTGCCGCTCGACGACGGCGGCCCGACTGGCGGCCGGCCGATCGGGGAGCCGGTAGTGGAGGAGACGGCCTCGCTGATCGTCTGGGAGGCCATGGAGGCGGTCTATGCCTCGCTCGGGTTCGACCAGATCGCCGACGAGGCGTTCAAAGCGCTCGTGCTGGCCAGGATCATCGAGCCGACCAGCAAAGCCGACACCGTTCGGGTGCTGGCCGAGCTCGGCGTGCCCGGGCCGAGCCGGGTGACGTTCATGCGCTGCCTGAAACGGGTGATCGAACGCGACTACCGCACCGTGATCGCGACCGCCTGCTACGCGCACGCGACCCAGCGGGGCGGTTTGGCGCTGGTGCTGTACGACCTGACCACGCTGCACTTTGAGACCGATGTCGAAGACAGGCTCCGCAAGGTCGGGATGAGCAAGGAACGCCGCGTCGACCCCCAAGTCACCGTCGGGCTGCTGACCACCGGATCCGGGTTCCCGCTCGATGTGCACCTGTTCGAAGGGAACAAGGCCGAGACCAAGACCCTGGTCCCGGTGCTGACCGGCTTCGCCGAGCGTCACCAGATCGAGGATGTCGTGGTGGTCGCCGATGCCGGGATGCTGTCCGCGGCGAACCTTGTGGTGTTGGAGGAGGCCGGGTTCACCTTCATCGTCGCCGGCAAGCCCAGCAGCGCCGCCGACGACCTCGCCGACTATTTCCACCGGCACGGAAACTACTTCACCGACGGCCAGACCGTCGAGACAACCCGCACCATGGGCACCGGCACCCAGACGCGCCAACGGCGGGTGGTCTATAACTACTCGTTCAAACGGTCCCAGCACGACAACCGGGCGATCAACAAGATGATCGAACGTGCCGAAGCCGTCGCCGCCGGCACCCGGCCATTGAAAAAGGACCGGTTCGTCAAGATCACCGATGCGGTCAAGGGCGTGGACTGGGATCTGGCCGAGCGGGCACGCTATCTGTCCGGGTTGAAGGGCTACCTCACCAACATCGACACCGACACCATGGACGGCCCGCAGGTTGTGGCGGCCTACCACGAGCTCTACCAGGTCGAGCGGTCGTTCCGGATGGCCAAGTCCGACCTGGCCGCACGGCCGATCTTTCACCGAATCCGCGACAGCATCGAAGCCCACCTGACCATCGTGTTCGCCGCCCTCGCCGTCTCCCGGGAAGCACAGGCCCGCACCGGAGTCAGCATCAAGAAGATCATCCAGACCCTGCGGCCACTCCGGTCAGCGACCATCAGCCTCAGCCGCCAACAGATCACCGCACCACCGCGCATCCCCGAACCAGCCAAGCCATCCTCGACGACCTCGCCGAAGGTGGTAACTAAACCGATACAACTCAGGTTTGAGCGTGTCGATGGCACGTGATGACAGGCTCGGAAACAATCAATGCTCGGTCGCGAAACCGCAGTACAGCCCTATAGAAGGACGGCGGCCAAGGCGACGCAGAGCGTGAACAGCCCGCGGCCAAGGATTGTAACGGCGAGCGGAAGGCCGTGAGATGTAGACACGCCCAGGAGCAGGCTCACGGCGACTGCCGGCGCAACGACGCCAGGCCCGATCGGCACGATCTCGGAGAGCGCGGCTATCGAGGTGAAGGCAACGAGAGCGGAAGTTGCCAGCATGCCGATCCGGTCACCCCACACCCGGGCGGCGACCGGTTGGACGACCAGGCGGTACAGCCACTCCTGAACGCAGAAGGCAAAGACCACCGCGGCGACAGCTATAAGTGGCCCTCTCTCGATCCGCGCTGTGTCCTGAGG
>DASQUD010000100.1:0-3792 GCA_035641455.1 Propionibacteriaceae bacterium
GTCGATGCCAGCGGTCAGATGTAGGACTCGCAGCACCGACTCCCACGGCGACTCGCTGCGCCCGTCGAGCAGAGGAATGACCGTACGCAAGAGTGGCGCGCCGCGCCGTCGCTGAGCGGCCGCCTTCGTGAGCTCCTCGACGGTGCAGGTCTGAAGCCGCAACGCCGAGTCGCCGAGGATGACCAGGTCCAGCACGCTGAGGTATCGCGCCGTCGTGAGCAACGTCTCTGCCGGCGATGCCACCGAAAGCCCGTCGATCTCGTCCGCGGGGATGGCCTGTGGGTGTCGCGTCACCAGCAGTCCCAGACGCTGCGGATGCGCATCGGACCTCGGCACGGCCACGAAGACGGGATGCTCAACGGCAGCGGGCAGCCACCAACCTCGCAGCTCGGCTGCGGTGAGGGAGGTGAACACTGCCGATGGCGGCAATATCAGCCGCCACGCCGCCAGCTCAGCAGCCAGCGTCGGTGAGACGCCTCGCGGCAGGTACAGTCCGCGGGCCACCCGCCGCCAACGGCGCGACCGGGTCGTTCCACGAAACGGCATCGATTCAGCATCGACGGCAGGTGTCACACCGGGACTTTGCGTACGGCTGCGGGAAGTGGTGCGTCGGTCGCACGGACCGGTGGATGGGGGCCGACGAGCACCCGTCGACTTGTGGAAAGAAAGTGCTGGCGGATGGCAACACCCATCCATCAAGAAATGCGCTTGGCCAGCACTTAGTGTCATCCTCCGTTCCTGCGCCACAATCATGTGTCTGCGGTGCCGTGCGGCGCCGATGCGAGTGGTGGACCGATTGAAACGGCGGAGCGCTGAGAGGTGGCTGACGGTGGACATCACGGAGAGGGAATCGCGCCGTAGCCTCGCCGATAGCCTGCGGCCGGCGCTGGCCAATGAGGGCGTCGTGGCGGTGGCCACCAGCTTCGTGGACAACTCCGGCATCAGCCGGGTGAAGTCCGTTCCGCTTGATCGGCTGCCGCAGCTAGCTGCCTGGGGGGCTGGATTTTCGCCCAGCTTCGACTACTTCCGGTTCGATGACTGGATGGCGGCCCCTCCCGGAGGCTGGGCCCCAGTTGGCGACTTGCGTCTCTTGCCCGATCTGCAACGAGTTGTCCCGCTCGTCGCCCAGCCGGGTTGGGCGTGGGCCGCTGCCGACCGCTATCGGCAAGACGGTGAGCCACACGAGAACTGCAGCCGCCAGTTGCTGCGGCGGCTGACCGTGTCTTTGGCTGAGCAAGCCCTGGAGATCAGGGCCGGCTTCGAAATCGAATGGGTCATCGCCGCGGGCGACGGCGAGAACTTCAAGCCGGCTGTCGAAGGGGCCGGCTATGGGATGTCTCGGCTCATCTCGGCGTCCGCTTACGGGCGCGACTTGATCGATGCGCTGCTTCGGCAGGGGATCGCCGTCGAGCAGTTCCATCCCGAGGCCGGTGCAGGGCAGCTCGAGCTCTCGGTGGCGGCCGAGTCCCCCGTCGAAGCCGCCGACACATCGGTGCTGGTTCGCAGCACGATCCGCGCCGTCGGCGAACAGTACGGCTATCGGACCTCCTTCTCGCCGAAGGTGGACCCGACAGGAGTCGGCAACGGGGGACATGTGCACTTGAGTGCCTGGCGCGACGGTCAGAACCTCATGACCGCGGGGGCGGGCCACTTCGGCCTCACCGAGACGGCAGAGGCGTTCGCCGCTGGAATCTTGCAACGGCTTCCCGCCCTGCTGGCTATCGGAGCACCCAGCGTCGCGTCATACCTGCGGCTGG
Organism: Propionibacteriaceae bacterium; assembly: GCA_035641455.1. Taxonomy (GTDB): domain Bacteria; phylum Actinomycetota; class Actinomycetes; order Propionibacteriales; family Propionibacteriaceae; genus Microlunatus. The sequence continues at coordinate 1,758 of DASQUD010000100.1, forward strand.
TGCCCTCATCCTGGGCTGGCGCCTACTGCTGCTGGGGACTGGAGAACCGCGAGGCTGCCCTGCGAATGATCACCGGGTCGACGGGCAGCAGCGCCTGGGCCGCCAATCTGGAGGTGAAGTGCATCGACCTGACGGCCAATCCCTATCTCGTGCTGGCAGGGCTACTGGCCGCCGCTTCAGCCGGCATTGACTCGCACGCCCGGCTGCCGGAGCCGATCGACGTCGACCCTGCGGCGCTCGACCAGGAAGTCTTGGATGAGCGAGGCATCCACCGGCTACCGACCACTCTCCAGTCCTCGGTCCAGGCGTTCGCGGCGGATGACGTCCTGCGGGCCGCCCTCGGGAACTCGCTTGTGAACTCGATCATCGCCGTTCGGGAATCCGAGATGGAGCTGTTCGCGGGAGCCTCGGCAGATGAGATCGTACGGGCGACCCGCTGGGCGCATTGACTGGGTCCGCCGCGGCCCTGAGCCGCGGCGTCAATCGGCCAGCGGCAGGTAGCGCACCATCAGCACGCCATCCAGGGCGGCGATGGCTTTGATGACTGAGTCCGGAACGTCGCTGTCGACGTCGACAAGCGTGTACGCGACGTCCTTACGTGACTTGTTGGTCATCGTCGCGATGTTGAGTCCGGCCTCTGCCATCTCGTGGGAGATGCCTCCGACCATGTTGGGCACATTCGCGTTGGCGATTGCCACCCGAAAAGCCGATTCGCGCGGCATGGTGACGTCGGGGAAGTTGACCGAGTTGCGGATCGTGCCGTCGAGCAGGTAGTCGCGGACTTGGTCCGCCACCATCACCGCGCAGTTCTCCTCCGCCTCGCGGGTCGATGCGCCGAGATGCGGAAGCAAGATCACGCCCGGCTGCTGGGTGAGCTCCTGGCTGGGAAAGTCGCAGACGTACTTCGCCAGCTGCTTGTCCGCCAACCCCTCAAGCACTGCGGCCTCATCCACCACGCCGTTACGAGAGAAGTTCAGCAGCACTGCGCCGTGCTTCATCTGCGCGACGGCGCCCGCGTCGATCATGTCGCGCGTGGCGTCGATCAGCGGCACGTGCAGGGTGACGAAGTGGCTGTGCTTGAGAACCTCGCTCAGCCGTTCTGCCTTCTTCACCGTCGACGGCAGGCTCCACGCCGATTCCACAGTGATCGCCGGGTCGTAGCCGATGACGTGCATGCCGAGCTTGATCGCCGCATCGGCAACCAGGCAGCCGATCTTGCCCAGGCCGACGACTCCGAGGGTGTGACCGGCGAGTTCGTAACCAGCGAAGGCCTTCTTCGCTGACTCGATCGTGCTGTCCGACTGCGGCCGCTCACCTGGCAGGGCCCCGATGAACTTCAGAGCGGCGTCCAGGTTTCGCGCGGCGAGCAGCATGCCGGCCAGCACCAGCTCCTTGACCGCGTTGGCGTTGGCGCCGGGCGCGTTGAAGACCGGGATGCCACGTGCCGACATCTCCGCAACGGGGATGTTGTTGGTGCCCGACCCGGCCCGACCGATGGCGAGCACGGTGGAAGGGACCTGGGTGCCGTGCAGGTCTGCCGAGCGAAGGAGAATGGCGTGGGGCTCGTGGCCGTCCGCCGAGACGACGAACTGGTCCCAGGGAAAACGCTTCAGCCCGTTGGCCGAGATGTGGTTGAGAAACTGAACTCGGAACTTCTCAGTCACTGCCGTCCTCGCCTCCAGCGCCAGACACCGGTGTTGTCTCGGTTGGCAGCATGGCGGCGCCTGCCGGCCGCGTCAATTCGACCGGCCGAGCAGCGAACAGGTCGGCGGGGAACGTACCACCTGCTCGGTGACTCGGCCGCGGTCGACCAAACTGGCCAACCGCGGCCGAGAACCTTGCTCCTCCCCGAAGGGAGAATGCGCTCGCTGGCTTAGACGGTGCGCCGCGAGGAGGTGTTCCTCCCGGTCAACGTGGAAGCGATCACCACCAGAACGGCGGCAACAGCGATCGCAATCAGCCAGCGGACCCAGTCAATCCCAGGGCTGCCGTCGCCACCGAACGCGGTGTAGAGGAACCAGCCCAGGATCACGCC
>DASQUD010000101.1:0-3943 GCA_035641455.1 Propionibacteriaceae bacterium
ATGCCGCCGCCCTGGCTGATCCCGGTGACGATCAGCCGGTCGGGGTCGACCAGCGGGTGGGTACGCGCAACCTCGAGCATGCGGAGCGCATCCACGTAAACCCTGCGGTAGTAGTACGTGTCGCGATGTGTGATCCCAGCGGTGAGGAAGCCTGGAGCATGGATCCCGCCTGCGTCGGCTGAGGCATCTTCGGTGACGCTTCCTCCTCCGGTGTGCCAACCCTGGCCCCGAGTGTCCATGCTGAAATGGGCCCAGCCGGCCTGGGCCCAGATGGTGTTGGCGTGCGGGTAGCCCCGGCCGCGAGAGTAGCCGTGATATTGAATGACCGTCGGCAATGGACCGGTCGCTCCTGCGGGTACGTGGAGCCACGCCCGTACGGGAATCCCGCCGTACCCGGCGAAGCTCACGTCGTACGAATCGATCACTGCGAGCTTGTTGTCGATCTGGGTCGCCGTTGCGGCCAGGTCAAAGCCGCGCGCGACGTCAATCGTGTCCCGCCAGAAGTCGTCGAAGTCCGGTGGCTCGTACACCTCCGGCCGGTACTCCCAAAGCTCACCCAGGCTGAGATCGAACATCGCCATGGTCGGGCACTCTAGCCGTCCCGCCTCTGCACAGGCGCGCGCCCTGGACGAACCACCGCCTCTGACGGATCGGGCCTCTGCCAGCATCATCCTCGGTCACGGCATGATGGCAGCAGGACGCCACCCTGTCAGCACGTGGAAGGGAATGATCATCAGTGACCACCGCAACCAAACGCAACGGCAACCTTCGAATCGCCGCCGTGGGTTTGGACCACTCCCACGCCTTCGGGCAGATCGCGGGGCTGCTGGGCCAAGGCTGCGAGCTGGTGGGCCTCAGCTCCGACGACCCAGGCAGCGCCATCGCCCAAGCGAGCCGGCAGCGCTGGCCCGACGCGCCTTGGGTTGACGACCCGGTTCGCGTGCTGAATGACCCGTCCATCGATCTGATCGTCACCGCGGCCATCCCGGACCGACGCGCTGCCATCGCCGTCGAGGCTCTGCGCAACGGCAAGGACGTCGTTGCCGACAAGCCCGGCTGCATCAGCCTTCAGCAGCTTGACGAGATCAAGAAGGCGGTGGCCGAGTCCGGCCGCTTCTGGTCAGTGACCTTCTCCGAGCGGTTCGAGGTGCGCTGCGTGACCAGGGCCGGTCAACTGGTCCGGGAGGGCCGGATTGGTCAAGTGGTCCAGACCCTCGGACTCGGACCGCACCGTGAAGGTGATCGCGCCCACCTCGCTGGGGGTGAGGGGCGTCCCGACTGGTTCTACGACCGGGAGCGTACTGGAGGCATCCTCACCGACATCGCCAGTCACCAGATCGACCAGTTCCTGTGGTTCACAGGCGCTGACACCGCCGAAGTAGTGTCCAGCACGGTGGCGAACTACACCCACCCAGAAGCGCCCCGGATGCAGGACTTCGGGGAAGCAGTGCTCCGTAGCGACAACGCACATGCCTACATCCGAGTTGACTGGTACACCCCGCAAGGCCTTCCCACCTGGGGCGACGGTCGGCTCATCATCTTGGGCACCGAGGGCTACATCGAACTCCGCAAGTATGTCGACATCGCCGGCCGTCCCGGCGGTGACCATCTCATCGTGGTGGACTCCTCCGGAACCGAGTACATCGACTGCTCCCAGGTGCCGCTTACCTACTACCCCGACCTGGTCTCCGACGTCATCAACCGCACTGACAGCGCCAATGCGCAGGGCCACACCTATGAGGTGATGCGCCTCGCCATACTCGCGCAGCAGGAAGCCACAATGAGCGGCTTCGCCCAGTGAGCCGGCTGCCCGAACTCACCCTCGGTGCGCAAGGCGGTCTCGCGACGGACCGCGCCATACCAAGATCATGAGCAACGAGCTGACACAGACAAACGGGCTTACGGCATCCACAGGGACAAGATGAAGGCGATCGTGCAAGACCATTACGGCCCTCCTGACGTTCTGCACCTCGAGGACATCGAAGAGCCGATCGCTCGCGCCGACGAGGTGTTGGTGCGCGTGCTCGCCGCATCGGCATTCATCGGCGACTGGCATATCGTGACGGGCCTCCCGTACGCGATCCGGGCGGTCTCCGGGCTCCGCGCGCCGAAGAACCATGTGCGCGGGCAGGACTTCGCGGGTCGGGTCGAGTCGGTGGGCGCCAACGTGACCGGCTTGCATCCGGGCGACGAAGTCTTCGGGACCTGCATGGGATCCTTCGCGGAGATGGCGCGTGCGGAGCCGGACAAGATTGCGCCCAAGCCTGCAAACCTTGACTTCAAGCGATCGGCGACCGTTCCCAGCACCGGCTCGACCGCGCTCCAGGGTCTTCGCGACGTGGGAAGGGTTCAGCCGGGGGAGAGGGTATTGATCATCGGCGCGGCGGGAGGCGTGGGGTCGTTCGCCGTGCAGATCGCCAAGGCGTTCGGAGCTCACGTCACTGGCGTGTGTAGCTCGACGAAGGTGGACCTCGTCCGGTCGATCGGCGCAGACGACGTCATCGACTACACGCGTGAGGACTTCGCGGGAATGGCGCAGCGCTATGACGTCATCCTTGACACCGCAGGCAACCGCTCAGTGTCACACCTCCGGCGAGCCCTCGCGCCCAGCGGGAGGCTGGTGATCGGCGGAGGCGAAGGGGGCGGACGGTGGTTCGGAGTCGGTCGCCAGATCCGGGCGTCCATGCTGTCACCCTTCGTCAGCCAGAGACTGGGCACCTTCATCGCGAAGCAGAAACGCGCTGACCTGCTCGTCCTGAAGGACCTCATCGAGGCCGGCAAGGTGACGCCGGTCATCGGAAGCACCTATCCCCTGAGGCAGGTCCCCGACGCGATCCGGCAACTGGGAGAAGGGCACGGTCGAGGCAAGGTCGTTATCGAGATTTGAGGTGCGATGAAGGCGGTCATTCAGGATAGGTACGGGTCACCCGACGCCCTCGAGCTCACCGAGATCGATCCCCCGGCGACGGGGGACGACGAGGTACTGGTCCGGGTTCGCGCGACGTCGGTCCACGCCGATGTCTGGCATGCCATGACCGGTCAGCCGTACGTCCTGCGCGTCCTCGGTTCCGGGCTGCGCAAACCCAAGAACCGCGTCCCCGGAACTGATGTGGCCGGCCATGTCCAGTCGGTCGGAACGAAGGTGACCCGCTTCCGGCCGGGCGACGAGGTCTTCGGTCAGAGCTTCGTCGGGAACCTGTGGCGCCACGGCGGCGCCTTCGCCGAGTTCGCCGCCGTCCCGGAATACAGGCTCGAACGGAAGCCGGCCGGGATCACGTTCGAACAGGCCGCGGCCGTACCCACCTCCGGATCGCTCGCGGTGCAGGGTGTCCGCGACGAGGGCCGGACCCAGCCGGGACAGAAGGTCCTCATCAACGGCGCGGGTGGCGCCGTGGGGACGTTCGCACTGCAGCTCGCCAAGGCGTACGGAGCGGACGTGACCGGTGTGGATGCTACCGGGAAGCTCGACATGCTGCGCTCGATCGGCGCGGACCGCGTCGTCGACTACACGCAGGAGGACTTCACGCGCAGTGGCGAGCGCTACGACTTCATCCTGGATCTCGCTGGGAACCATCCGTGGTCCGAGTGCAAGCGTGCGCTGACGCCCCATGGGACGTACGTGCTCAGCGGATACGACCAGTTCGGAAGTTCGGGTCACCGTTGGTTCGGAAGCCTGGGTCGCTTCGCCAAGCTGATCGTAGTGTCACCCTTCGTGAGCTACCTCCATCCCTTCCGAGGCACGAAGGACCCCGGAGATCGATTGATCGTATTGAAGGAGCTCATCGAAGCCAGAAAGATCACGCCGGTCATCGACAGGACGTTCCCCCTCAGCGACGTTCCCGAGGCGATCCGCTACCTGGAGACCGGACAGGCTCGAGGGAAGGTCGTCATCACCATCTAGGGATGGTTACTTGAGTGTCCGAGGGGGGACTTGAACCCCCAT
>DASQUD010000102.1:0-31990 GCA_035641455.1 Propionibacteriaceae bacterium
AGATTTCCGTGGCCTGCACCCACGGCCTGTTCACCGGGCCCGCCATCGAGCGCCTGAAACAAGAGCCGAATCTCGGCGAGATCGTCATCACGAACACCGTGCCGCTGCCGCCGGAGAAGCAGCTGCCCGCCATCGTGACCATGTCGGTGGCGCCGTTGTTCGCCGAGGCTGTGCACCGCATCCATGTCGGTGAATCAGTGAGCAGCCTCCTCAGCCCCGAAGAGACCTACGGTTGAGGCCTATCCGGCGCTCGGCGTGGCCTCGGGAGTGATGGTGGAGTACGGGCCCTCGTTACCGTCGATGACCGGGACCCGCATGGTGGCCGAGCCGGCGGTGCTGAACTGCAGTGTGACGTCGGCCACCAGACCTGCTTTCAGGTCAGGGCTCCGCACGGTAATGAAGGGGCCGTCGGTGAGCACGACCAGAACTCCCTCGCCCAGACTGACTGACGACGGAATGGTGGCGGTGAGCGGCGCACCGTCCGTCCCGTCGGACTTGATCGCCTTGCCGCTGACCGCGGTCAGCTGAGTACGGTCCGCCGCGACCATCGTCCCGGACAGGAAACCCTCGCCTTCGGCTCGGCTGAGAATCATCAGGTTGCGTACCTTGACCCCTCGCTCGCCTCCGACGTCGAAATTGATGCCCTCGGCGGGGGTGTAGGGGCGCAGAGTTTGCTGGTCCGTTCCGCACGCCGTCGTGACGGTCACAGCCAAGGCCAGCAGGAAACCAGCAACCAGCCGTACGGTCGGCGACCAGCCGCGCGAGGCCGGGCTCGAGTTCGGGCGCACTATCCGACTCCTACGTCTGGGGGTTCGTCTGGATGCAGCCTAGCGACCTCGCAGCGGCTTCGTGAGGCGCCCGGCAGCGGTGTCGCGACTCACTCCCGCAGTCGCCGGCCAGGCACATCGGCACCCCATTTGTCAAGGGTGGTCAGCGCCCGATATCGGCCTCTGGCTAGCCCAAACGCGTCTGAGGAAGTCTCAGCCTCATGCTAAACTGGTGGGCGCGAAAGGGGTTCACGAGAATATGACCTTTACAGTCGGCGAAACGGTGGTCTACCCCAATCATGGGGCCGCCGTGATCGAGGACATCGAAACCCGTCAGATCAAGGGTGAAGACAAGCTCTATCTCGTACTACGGATCGTCGGTCAGACCGACCTCGTGGTCCGGGTACCCGCCTGCAACCTCGACCTCGTGGGCGTCCGCGATGTCGTCGATGCTGACGGCTTGGAGCGGGTCTTCAGCGTGCTGCGGGCTCCTCACACGGAGGAACCGACCAACTGGTCGCGGCGATACAAGGCCAACCTGGAGAAGCTGCACTCCGGCAACGTGATGAAGGTTGCTGAAGTCGTACGCGACCTGTGGCGGCGTGAGCGCGAGCGTGGACTCTCCGCCGGCGAGAAGCGGATGCTGGCCAAGGCGCGCCAGATTCTGGTTTCCGAGCTGGCGCTCGCGGAGCGGGTCGCCGAGGACAAGGCCGAGGTCCTGCTCGACGAGGTCCTCGCTTCCTGATCCGCCGGCCCGCCACACCGAATGCAGATCCGTACCGGCGTCGGTGTGGACGTGCATCGGCTCGTCGACGGGCGATCCATGATGATCGGTGGGCTGGAGTTTCCTGAGGAGCCGAAGGGTCCAGAGGGGCATTCCGACGGTGACGTCGTATGCCACGCCATGTGCGATGCGCTGCTCAGCGCCGCAGGGCTGGGAGATCTGGGCACGAATTACGGCACCGACGAGCCGGCCTGGCACGGGGCGTCGGGCCTGTCCTTCTTGAGCGCGACGTGCGAGCGCGTGCGGAAGGCTGGCTTCGAGGTCAGTAACGTCGCCGTCCAGTTCATCGGGAACACGCCCCGGCTCGGCCGTCGGCGAGCAGAGGCCGAACAGCTGCTCAGCCGGGCCATCCACGCTCCGGTCTCAGTTGCCGCCACGACGACGGACGGCCTCGGCCTCACTGGCCGCGGCGAAGGTGTCGCCGCCGTGGCCACCACGGTGTTGACCGGCTCCGGCTAGTCGTCGCGCGGGGCGCTGGCTAGCGGACGAGAGCCGGGGAAGCCACAAAAGTGTTGCACTCGCCAACCTGGCTAGTGTTGAGCCCGGTGTCCCCCCAGTACTTCCGGCTCTTGGCGCGGCCGTGATTGCCGACGATGTTCGGCTTGCCGGTCAGCGTGTCGTCACCAACCGCAATGTAGGTCTGCTGGATGCCTTCCAGGTCGGACTCCTGAACTCCTAGCGACTGCGAGACCCCCCGGATGAACATGCCGGAAAAGCAGTCGGCCTGGGTCTCGAGCCGACGGCTGTACTGCAGCTCGACCGACTCGTCGTTGGCGTTCGCGCCCAGCGCGTGGGAGGAAATCAGGATTCCGGTGCGCGCCTGCAGCGAGTGGCCGAACTCGTGCGCCATCACGATGTCGGCCGCCCACTTATCCCGGCGGACAATGGGTACCGCGTCTGGGAGCCGGTTTGAGTAGTAGACCTGCTGGTCGGCGGAGCAGTAGAACGCGTTGACTCCGCTCTTGCCGCACTTCGTCGTCATCTCATTGCCGTAGACCGTGACGGTGGGCCGCACGATGATGAAGCCGGCCGATGTCACCGGAGGTTCCCAGAAGCGGACGAGGCATTCCATCAGCCCCTCGAAATGCTCCTTGAGCTGGTCGTCGCTCGCGGTCCGGACGTTGATCGGCTGGGAATTGCACCGTACAGGGAGCGGCGCCATCTGGTCGTACATCGGGTTGCGGGTGATCAGGGCGGTGGCTTGTTCGTAGGTTTCAGGCAGTGGAAGCGGCGGGGGGTTCCGGTCCGGCGGCGGCACTCGGTAATCATCGTTCTGGTAGGCGACCTCGGTTTGCCCCGACGTCAGACCGGACATCACCAGACCCGCGAGCGCCAGAAGGCTGATGCCGATCAGCGCCGCCATCAGCAGCCGCAGTGGACTGCGTCGACGTGGACCCGGAACGCGTGGCGGTGGGCCGTATTGCGGCTGCCGGAGCTGGGGTCCGCCGATGGTCGGTCTCCCGAACTGCGGCTGACCGTACGATCCCCACCCATAAGGATTGCGGCCGTACGGCGAGGCGCCGGGAGCGGGAGGCGGATAACCGGGCTGCCGATACGGAGACTGACCGTACGGCGGGGCACCGCCGCCCCTCTGCTGCTGAGCCACACCGAAACCTTAACGGCGTGGCCCAAGCCGGGATGAGGTCTCCATCACAAGTGCTCTGCACTTTGCTGGCATGCATCACGGCCGGCAAACACTAGTGGGAAGCTGTACGTCGTGCCCGCGAACTCCGCTCGAACGACGACCAAACGGCTCCGGGCCGCTGCCGCCATCGTGGCGCTGGCGTTCGGGTTGTTGGCCGGTCCGTTGGCGCTGACGGCCTCAGCCCAGGGCACCGCCTCCACCTACGTGGTGGATGCCTCGCTCGGTTTGGATGGAGTGCTGAAGGTGAGCGAGACGATCACCTTCGCTGGGGAGCCACCAGCCACCGTCACGCAGAAGTTCGAGACCCGTGAAGATCTGATGGGTGATCGTCAGTACGTGTTCACGCTGTCGGAGTTCAGGGCGACTGTGAAGGGCGCTTCGATCGACCCCAGCCCTCAGACCGACGGCCGGTTCACCACCATCACCGTGCCTACCAACGGCGCGAACGAGGTCATGATCGGTTACACCGTGACGGGCGCGGTGATGAACACCGAAAACGGCACTGCGCTGCGCTTCAGGTTGCTCCAGGGTTTGAGCGCGTTCGTTCAGCAGTTCAGTGCGACAGTTCGTATCCCGACCCAGTTCGAATACATCCAGTGCACGGCCGGCAGTCCCAACTCAACCGTGCCGTGCAGATCGGCCGCGGCCAGCCAGGAGGGCGCTCAGGTCCCCACCTTCACCGACGGCCCGCGGGGCGAGGGTGAGGTAGTCGCCGTCGACATCGGCTTCCCGGCCGGTGCTCTGATCGCCAACGAGGAGATCGACTACCAGTGGACGGTGAGCCGGGCGTTCTCCACCGAGCCGCTGCCCTTGGCCATCGCGCTGGGCCTGCTCGCACTCGGGGGACTGGGGCTGTACTTCATGCATCGGCGCAGTGGTGCCGACGCCAGCGCGAGTGGCGAGGTCCGGCGGGCTGCCGAGTTCGTGGCTACGGGGCCGGGAGAGACGGAGTTTCGCGTCGTCGAGGACATCCGACCGGGCCATGTCGGCACGGTCGCAGACGAACGGGTGGATCCGATCGACGTGACGGCCAGCGTGGTTGATCTGGCGGTCCGCGGCCATCTCCGGATCACCGAGTTGCCGCGTGAGTCGGATTTTGCCCGAACAGATTGGGAACTGACCCGAATACCTGGCGGCGGGCAGCTGCGACCGTTCGAGAAGGAGTTGCTCGACGCCATCGCCCTGGACGGAGCCTCGGTCAAAGTCTCCGAGATGGCCAGTCGCGTGCAGGAGTCGATCGGTGCGGTTCAGGACAAGCTCTACGACGAGATGGTCAGCAACGGCTGGTATGAGCGCCGCCCCGATGCCACCCGCAACCGATGGACCCAGCGCGCCCTCGGCGCCTTGATCATCGCCGTCGTGATCACCGGCGTACTGGCCGGTTTCACTACCTTCGGCTTGGTCGGGTTGGCGTTGATTGTGCTGGCGCTCGGGCTGGTCTTTTTCGCTCAAGAGATGCCTTCCCGCACTCCGCAGGGCGCGGCCTTGCTCGCCGGGCTCGGCGCCTTGCGCTCCGATCTGCTCAGCCACCCGACCAACCAGATGCCGAAGGGCGCAGAGCTGCATGAGCTCTCCGAACTACTGCCGTACACGATCGTGCTCGGTGGGGCGGACCGCTGGCTGGACGCCATCGTGGCCAGCGATACCGACGAGCACGCCGACGAGACTGACTTGGCCTGGTATCACGGCCCGGTCAACTGGCACCTGCGTGATCTTCCCGATTCCCTGCGCAACTTCGTCACCACAGTCTCGGGCAGCTTGTTTTCGCGCTGACGCCTGAGAATGGATACCAATAGGGTGCGGTGGCTCTTCGGCGATCAACTGGGGCCGCACTTCCTGGACTCGCCGGATCAGGCAGTTCTGATGATCGAGTCGCGCGCGGTCTTCGGGCGGCGCATGTTCCACCGGCAGAAGGCTCACCTGATCTTGTCGGCCATGCGTCACCGAGCAGCGGAGTTGGGTGATCAGTGCCGCTACGTGCAGGCCGACTCCTACACCGAGGCGCTGGCTCGCATCGACGAACCGCTGGAGGTCATGCAGCCCACCTCATGGGGTGCGGTGCACTTCGTCGATCGACTGGCCCGCGAACGAGAAGTGGAGCGGCTGCCGGCGCGGGGGTACGCCACATCGCGGGAACAGTTCGCCACCTGGGCCGAGACCCGTGGCCGCAGGCGGCTACTGATGGAGGACTACTACCGCGACGCCCGAACCCGGCTGGACGTGCTCATGGACGGCGCCGAGCCGGTCACAGGACGGTGGAATTACGATCAGGACAACCGCAAGCCGGCGCCGAAAGGCTCAGCAGGAGTCGGCGTCCCGGAACCGCCGTGGCCTGTCGAGGACGAGATCGATGCCGAGGTGCGGGAGGATCTCGACCGGTGGCAGGCGGAAGGTCTGCGCATGGTTGGCCAGGATGGGCCGCGGCGATTCGCCGCCACCCGGCTGGAGGCACTCAGTGCGCTCGAAGCCTTCATTCTGGAGCGGTTGCCCACGTTCGGGCCGTATGAGGACGCGGTCTTGAGCACCGACCGGTGGATGGCCCATTCGATGCTGTCAGCACCACTCAACTTGGGACTGCTGGACCCGCTCGAGATGGTGCGGGCTGCCGAGGATGCCTTTCGGGAAGGGCATGCGCCGATTGCCTCGGTGGAGGGCTATGTCCGGCAGGTAATCGGCTGGCGGGAGTACATGTGGCATCTCTACTGGTACCTCGGCGAGGACTACCGGCACCGCAACGAGTTGGCGGCGACTGCGGACATACCCGATTGGTTTTGGGCGCTCGACCCGGATGGAACCCGGGCCAACTGCCTGAGCCACACGCTGCGATTCCTGCGGGAGGACGGCTGGGTCCACCACATTCCCCGGTTGATGATCCTAGGCAATTACGCCTTGCAGCAGGGTTGGGATCCGGCGCAGCTGACCGCGTGGTTCCACCAGTCGTTCGTCGACGGCTATGACTGGGTGATGGTGCCGAACGTGGTCGGCATGTCCCAGCACGCCGATGGCGGCGTGCTCGCCACCAAGCCGTACGCGGCTGGCGGCAACTACATCAACACCATGACCGACTACTGCGGTGGCTGCGCCTTCGACCCGAAGGTGCGACTGGGGGAGCGGGCGTGCCCGTACACCGCTGGCTACTGGCGGTTCCTGCATCGGCACCGGGAACGCTTCGCCGGCAATCCGCGAATGTCACGGTTGCTACGCAATCTGGACCGGCTGCCGGATCTTGATCAGCTGCTGAGTGAGAACCCCACTTGAGGTTGTTCAGCGGGTAGCCGTTCTTTGCGCAGCCGTCGATGATCAGCTTCCGCGCGTCGGCGGAGATGTCCTCTGGGTTGGTGGAGCTCAGCAGGCTGATCGTGGCGTCGACCCATTGCTGCGGTTCGGGGTCGAGCTGGCCGGAGGTGCTCAGCTTCTTCAGCCCTGCCACGGTCGCCTTCTTCGCGACCGAACCGCTAGCCACCGCACCGTCCACGGCCGGGCACCCAATCCGGTAGGCGTCCTCAGGCTTGACATCGGCCTGGGTGCACGCGGCGAGCGCCAAAAGCAGTACAGCCACGACGGCGGCAGCGATGCGGCGCATGAATCGAGGGTACGCGCGGCTTGGAAAGTGCTGGCGACTTGCAGTGATTCGGCGCCAGAGGCTGCCATGCGCCAGCACTTACGACAGGGTGCCGCCGCAGGGCCCGCAGTGGCGGAGGGATCGAGCGGTCAGCTGCCGCTTTCGTAATCCCGAATGGCCCGCCGGAGCTCCGCCACGGCGGCCTCCACCTCCGCGTCATCGGGATCTTGCGGCGCGAAGGTTCGGACGGCCGCATCCCAGGAACCGAACCAGCCGTAGAGAGCCAGCGCCGTGACCCCGAGCGCGAACAAGATCATCAAGATTGTGGTGAGAGTGGTCGCGGCCATGTCCGGTGTCTCCAGGAGCGTGCCCGCCGCTACAGTTGCAGGCCGGGATAGAGCGGGTAGGCGTTCAGCAGCTCCGCGGACGCTGCCTTGGTGGCGTCGGCCACCCCCTCAGCGAGGGTGTACTTCGCCTTGCCCGGCTGGCCGCTGGATGCGGTCACCGGCGTGGTGTTCTTCAGCACGTTCACGATCAAGTCGGCGACGCGGTCGAACTGGTCGGCCCCGAAGCCGCGAGTGGTGAGCGCTGGGGTGCCGATCCTTACGCCGGAGGTGTACCAGGCTCCGTTCGGGTCGCTCGGAACGGCATTGCGGTTGGTCACGATGCCGGCGTCCAACAGGGCTGACTCGGCTTGACGGCCGGTCAGCCCGAAGGACGACACGTCGATCAGCACCAGATGGTTGTCCGTGCCACCTGTCACCAGGCGAGCGCCTCGCCGCAGCAGCCCGTCCGCCAACGCATGGGCGTTGTCGGCGATGGCTTGGGCGTAGCTCTGAAACGCCGGCGTCCTAGCCTCGGCGAGCGCGACTGCCTTGGCGGCCATCACGTGTCCCAGCGGACCGCCCAGCACCATCGGGCAGCCTCTATCGACCGAGTCTGCGTACTCCTTCGTGGCCAGCACCAAACCACCGCGCGGTCCCCGCAAAGACTTGTGCGTGGTCGTCGTGACGAGGTGTGCGTGCGGCACGGGGTTTTCGTCGCCGGTGAACACCTTGCCGGCCACCAGTCCGGCGAAGTGCGCCATGTCGACCAGCAGCGTGGCGCCCACCTCATCGGCAATCTCCCGCATGGTGGCGAAGTTGATCCGTCGCGGATAAGCCGAATAACCGGCGATCAAGATGAGCGGCCGGAACTCGCGGGCAATCGCCCGCACGGCGTCGTAGTCCAGCAGCTCGGTTTCCGGGTTCGTCCCGTACGAACGCTGGTGAAACATCTTGCCGGAGATGTTCGGCCGGAAGCCGTGGGTGAGGTGGCCACCGGCGTCCAGGGACATGCCCAGGGCTCGTTGGTTGCCGAACTTGTGCCGAAGATCCTCCCACTGTTCTTCGGTCAGATCGTTGACTCCCTTGACCCCTCGGGTGGCCAGCTCCGGCATCTCGACCCGGTTGGCCAGGACGGCCCAGAATGCCACCAGGTTGGCGTCAATGCCGGAGTGCGGCTGCGCGTAGGCGTACTCCGCGCCGAAGAGTTCCCGGGCATGCTCGGCCGCAAGGGATTCCACCGTGTCGATGTTCTGGCAGCCAGCGTAGAACCGGTGCCCGATGGTGCCCTCGGCGTACTTGTCGGAGAGCCAGCTCCCCATGGTCAGCAGCACGGCGGGGGAGGCGTAGTTCTCTGAGGCGATCAATTTGAGTGACGAACGTTGGTCGGCTAACTCCGCACGGGTCGCATCGGCTATCCGCGGCTCGACCGACTCGATCACGGCAAGAGCCGACCGGTAGGCCTCCGATGCGGTCGCGGCGTAGTCCACCGGGGCGACGGGAGAGAGGGTGTCGGTCACAAAAGGCTCCTGAACGTGGCGCGGCTCAGAACAATCTAGCGCTAATCGCGCCCTAAGCTGGCCGCAAGATTTCGGGCGGTGAGCTAACCGTGCAGGCAGGCGCCCTTAGGCTCGGCGCTTTCTGATCTCGTACAGCGCGATGCCGGCGGCTACCCCGGCGTTCAACGACTCCACTGCTCCCGTGATCGGGATGGACACCAGCGTGTCGCAGCTTTCACGCACCACCCTCGACAATCCAGCGCCCTCACTGCCCACCACCAGTGCGAGAGGGCCGTCCGTTCCTGGTAGCCCATCAATATCGATCTGGCCTTCGGAGTCGAGCCCAACGAGCGTGAAGCCGGCCTCGGCGTACGAGCGCAGCGTCCGATTCAGGTTGGTTGCCCGGGCGATCGGCAGCCGAGCCGCCGCACCCGCGGACGTCTTCCATGCAGCCGCTGTCATGCCGGCAGAGCGTCGTTCCGGAATCAGGACACCTTGGGCGCCGAACGCGGCCGCGGAGCGGACGACCGCACCAAGATTGCGAGGATCAGTGATGGAGTCAAGCGCCACGATCAGGGGGTCGGTGACCTCCGATGTGGCAGCCAGCAGATCATCGGGGTGCATATAGTCAAAGGCTTTCAAGTGCAGGGCTACGCCCTGATGTACCGCGCCGCCGGTCAGCCGATCCAACTGGACACGGGTCACCTGGAGCAGGGGCGTGCCGCGATCGGCCGCCAGCCGCAGAATGTCGCGGAGCCGATCGTCGCGTTCGGCTCCTTCGGCGAGGTAGCCGACCTTGATAGGAATCTCTGCCTCCATCGCCTCCAGGACCGGGTTGCGGCCAGCGACCCATTCAGCGCCCGAGCCGGGCCTTCCCGTCTTCGACGGGCGGGACCCACGGATGGAGCCGGCGCCCCGCGGCCCGTCTGAGCCCTTCGGCGCGCTCGGGACGGCGCCTGTCGAAGAGCCGGAGACATTGGGGCGCCCCTTCGCCCGCTTTTTAGCGCGGTGTGCCGGGTGGTAAGGCCGATCCTCAGCCTTGGGCGTCGGACCCTTGCCCTCCAATCCACGCCGCACCCGGCCGCCCGAACCCGCTGTGTTGGCTTTTCCCTTGCGGCGAACCGCACCCTTGCGCTGGCTGTTGCCGGGCATCAGCCAACCTTCCAGCGCGGGCCTTGCGGCGTATCCGACACCTCGACGCCAAGTTCGGCAAGCGAATCGCGGATGGCGTCGGCGCTGGCGAAGTCCTTGCGCTCCCGGGCAGCAGCGCGCTGCTTGAGCAGCTCGGTAATCAACCCGTCCACTACCGCCACCAGGCGTTGATCGTCGCCGCGCCGTTGCCAGGCCTCACCGGCTGCGTCCAGCCCCAAGATCGACAACATGGCGTTCACCTCGCCCAGTCGAGCGGCCACCTGATCTTGGTCACCGGCATCGAGAGCGAGGTTGCCGTCTCGCACCGCCGAGTGCAGCACCGCAACCGCGGCTGGCGTACCAAGATCATCGTTCATGGCCGCGATGAACTCCTGCGGAACTCGATCCGATGCTGCCCCGACTAGGTCGGAGGCGCGGCGAACGAAGTTGTCGATCCGCTCCAGAGCCGCGACGGATTCGGCGAGCGCGCCGTCGGAGTATTCGATCGTGGAACGGTAGTGCGGCTGGAGCAGATAGAGCCGCACCGCCCGGGCTGGAAACCGCTTGATCACTTCGGAGACCAGGGCACCGTTGCCGAGCGACTTGCTCATCTTTTCCCCGGCGGCGGTCAACAGCGCGTTATGCATCCAGTAACGAGCAAAGGCGCGGCCCGCGGCAGTCGACTGGGCGAGCTCGTTCTCATGATGGGGAAAGCGAAGATCAAGCCCACCGCCGTGGATGTCGAACTCATCACCGAGATACTTGCCGGCCATGGCCGAGCATTCCAGGTGCCAGCCGGGCCTGCCGCGCCCCCAGGGTGTGTCCCAGCTCGCGGTCTCCGGCTCGGATTCCTTGTGGCCCTTCCACAGGGCGAAGTCACGGGGGTCATGCTTGCCGCGCGGATCGGCATCCTCAGCAGGCTCCATGTCCTCGATCCTCTGACGGGACAACGAGCCGTACGAGGGCCAGGACTTCACATCGAAGTACACGTCTCCCGAGCCGTCGTCGGCGGGGTAGGCGTGACCGCGCTTGATCAATTCTGTGATCATCTCGATCATCTCGGGCACGTGTCCGGTGGCGCGAGGCTCGTAGGTAGGCGGCAGGCAGCCGAGCGCAGCGT
This sequence comes from Propionibacteriaceae bacterium, assembly GCA_035641455.1. Classification (GTDB taxonomy): domain Bacteria; phylum Actinomycetota; class Actinomycetes; order Propionibacteriales; family Propionibacteriaceae; genus Microlunatus. The sequence goes on from DASQUD010000102.1 coordinate 10,832, forward strand.
ACGCGTCATGCAGTTCGCGCTCGAAACGGTAGGCGTGGGCGAACCAGGAGACGCCCGCCTCAGCGGACTTGATCAAGATCTTGTCGTCGATGTCGGTGACATTGGCGATTACGGTGACTTCGTAGCCGCACCAGCTGAGCCAACGGCGCAAGACGTCAAAGACCACCTCTTTGCGAATGTGCCCCAGGTGCGGCCCGGACTGCACGGTGAGTCCGCAGTGGTAGATCGACACCTGACCGGGGACCAGCGGAACAAAGGCGCGGACAGACCGCGTGGCTGTGTCGTACAGCCGGAATGCGCCCACCTCGGCTTTCACTCAGGCAGCCTATCCAGCGCGATCAGCCGTCGTAACGCATCAATACCGTTCTGCAGCGCTCTCCGATCGCGCTGCGACATCTGGGCCAAGTACGGCTCGAGGCTGGTCCCGAACGCAGCCTGCATCTCGGTGAGCTCCTGACGGCCGTTGTCGGTGAGTCGAATACGCCAGGCCCGAGCGTCATGGGCGTCCGGTGAGCGTTCGACCAGACCTGCGAGTTCCAGGCGCTTGACGTGGTTGGTGATAGTCGGTTGGGAGGAACGTTCCTGCTCGGCGAGGTCGCTGATCCGGCTCGGGCCGCTGTCGTTGATGCGGGCAAGAATTCTGGCCGCGGCGAAGGACAAGCGGATCCGACTGGGTCTCGGCGCCCAGCGCACGACACGGGCCGCGGTGGTGATCAGGTCCTCGCCGAGTTGATGCAAGTCCTCGCCCATGCCGCACAGCGTATTGCGGTGACGTGATCAACTCCGAACCCCTCCGTGCGGGTAGGCCGTCGGTGGCAGCATGGATTCTGCGCACAGTGGAGTGCTGTTGCGCCACCGACTGGCGGATTGAGGAGCACCGATGGCCGTCGATCGACTGCTACCCACCGCCGAAGGCGCCGAGCTGGTGGAGCTGGTGCGCGAGATCGCGGAGGCGGAACTCGCTCCGCGGGCCGCCGCGGACGAGACCGCCGGGCGCTTCCCCCGCGACGTCTTCGACACCCTGGGTACCGCAGGAGTGCTCGGCCTGCCCTTTCCGGAGTGGCTTGGCGGGTCCGGGCAGCCGTACGAGGTCTATCTGCAGGCGCTGGAGGAGATTGCCACCGTGTGGATGAGCGTCGGCATCGGGGTCTCGGTCCACGTGATGTCGTTGGTGCCACTCGAGGACTTCGGGACGCCGGAGCAGCAACGCGCCTTGCTGGCTCCGCTGATTGCCGGCGACCAGCTCGGGGCGTACGCGCTCTCCGAAACGCAGGCCGGCTCAGACATCGCCGGGATGACCACACGCGCCAAGATCACCGACGACGGCTACGCGCTCGAAGGGTCAAAGGCGTGGATCACCCACGGTTCCGTCGCCGACTTCTACACCACGTTCGCCCGGACGAGTGCGGATCGGCACGGTGGCATCAGTTGCTTCCTTGTCGCGGGCGATGCACCCGGACTCAGCTTCGGCGCACCTGAGCGGAAAATGGGCCTGACCGCGTCGACGACGGCTGCGTTGTACTTCGATCAGGTTCCGGTCTCGGAGCTCCGGCGGATCGGGGGAGAAGGCGAAGGTATGAGGATCGCCCTGGCTGCGCTGGATTCCGGTCGGCTCGGCATTTCGGCGTGCGCTACCGGGCTGGCCCAGGCCGCCCTCGACTGCGCAGTGTCGTGGGCGCAGGAGCGGATGCAGTTCGGCCGCCGGATTGCGGAGTTCCAAGGGATGCAGTTCCTGCTCGCCGAGATGGCGGCGGCAGTGGACGCGGCTCGGGCCACCTATCTGCTGGCCGCCCGGAAGCGGGATGCCGGCCGTCCGTTCAGCCGGGACGCGGCCGTTGCCAAGATGCTGGCCACCGACACCGCGATGAGGGTCACCACCGATGCCGTCCAGGTGCTCGGTGGCTATGGCTACACGCGGGACTATCCCGTGGAGAGATACCTGCGTGAGGCCAAGGCGACGCAGATCTTCGAAGGCACCAACCAGATCCAGCGGCTGGTGATCAGCCGTCAACTGCTGCGAGGAGATCGGTGAAGCTCAGCAAGACCGACGTCGTCCTGGTCACCGGCGGCGCCTCGGGTCTCGGCCTGGCGACGGCCGAAGCGGCGGTGGCAGCCGGCGCGCGGGCAGTGATCGTCGATTTGGCCAGTTCGCCAGGCTCACGCGTGGCGAATGACCTCGGTGACGCGGCGATCTTCGTCCCGGCCGACGTACGAAACGAGGAACAGCTCCAAACGGCGGTCAGCGCCGCGACCGACCTCGGCAGACTCCGGGTCGTCGTCAACTGCGCCGGCGTGGCGACCCCGGGCCGGGTGATCGGCAAGCGTGGAGTGTTGCCGCTCGCCGACTTTCGGGCAGTGATCGATATCAATCTGGTTGGCACCTTCAACATGCTTCGGCTCGGGGCTGCGGCCATGATCGACAACGAGCCGCTCGACGGGGATCGGGGCCTAGTGATCATGACCGCCAGTGTCGCCGCGTACGACGGCCAGATCGGCCAGGCGGCCTACGCGGCGAGCAAGGGCGGCATCGTCTCGCTCACGCTCACCGCTGCCCGGGATTTGGCCGACACGGCGATCCGAGTGATGAGCATCGCCCCCGGGGTGATGGAAACCCCCATGATGGCCGGCCTGCCGGGTGATACCAAAACGATCTTGGAAGCGCAGGTGCCGCATCCACCGCGGCTTGGCCGGCCTGAGGAATACGCGATGCTGGTGCAGTCCATCATCGCCAACCCACTGCTCAACGGTGAGGTGATTCGCCTGGACGGCGCCCTCCGCCTCCCGCCCCGCTAAGGGAATCCAAGGCTCAGGCCTTGGTGACGGCATCCGACCAGCGGAGGCGCGCGTCCCATTGCTCCCAGGCGGCGAAGGGTTTCCGGGCGGGTTCCTCCGCCGACGGCTCAGCGTCGGTCATCGCCTGAGCTTCACTTCTTGGCCCTGGCGCGCAAGGCGGCGATGTCGAGGTAATCCGTCTGGGGTGCTTCCTCAACCTCGCCCGGCGCCCCTTCGCCGTCCTCCCAGGGGTCGTACGGCTTTTCGTACTCCTCGTCAGTGAACCCCTGGGACGGGTCGAACGGGTTGGCCAGGGGCCCCATGGACGCCAGTGCTGACAGCGCTACCTCCTCGTCCGGCAGCCGCCGTAGCACGCTGTTGATATAGCTCTCGGCCGCCTTCTGGATCGGCACTTCCGTCCCGCTCTGCTCGCTGAGGAACCAGCGGTGTTCGAGTACCTCGTGGTAGACCTCGGCAGGCTCCAACTTGGCCTGCAGCTCGCTAGGCACCGCCTGGACGACCGGCTCGAACATCTCGGTCAGCCACTCGTGCGCCACGATCGCCTCGTCGGCGCCCTGCTGGTCAGTCCGGGCCCGGTAGTAGTCCAGGTCGTTGAGCAGCCGTCGCGCTTGATTCTCCTCGGTGTCCAGACCGGTCAGCCGGATCAGGCGGCGTTGATGATGTCCTGCGTCGACGACCTTGGGTTGGATGCGGATGCTCGATCCAGCGAAATCGGTGGTGATGTCCAGCTCCGCGACGTCGAACCCCAAAGCGTTGAGCCGGCGGACGCGGCTTTCGATCCGGTGCATCTCGCCCGTGTCGAATTCCTCGACGCCGGTAAGCTCCGCCCACAGCTCGCGGTACCGATTTTCGATCGATTCCACCAGTTTGAGCGGGTCGAGTGCTGCATCGAGCAGCCCGCCAGCCTCCAGATCGCTGAACTCTCCGTAGAGGTTGGTGCGAGCGATCTCCAAGTCGTGCTCACGCTGACCGTTGGTGAGTTGATCATGCAACTCACCGGTCTCCGCGTCCACCAGATATGCGGCGAAGGCTCCGGCGTCGCGGCGGAACAAGGTGTTGGACAGCGATACGTCGCCCCACAAAAAGCCAATGAGATGGAGCCGCGAAAGGAGCACCACCATGGCATCGACCAACCGGTTCACCGTGTCCTGGCGGACGCCGCGGCTGAAGAGGGCCCGGTACGGCAGCGAGAACTCGAGGTGATTGGTGACCAGGATGGGATCGAGTGGCTCGCCGTCGATGTCCAGCCGGTCGGTGACCACGCCGACCGCCTCCACTGAGGGAGTGTCCAAGCGAGTGAGGTCACGGAGCAGCCGATACTCGTGAACGGCGAGATGCTCGAGCACTTCCTTCATCGCGTAGACGTCGTTGCCGACCCGCACGAAACGCACCACGTGGCGGGAGATCCCTCGTGGCAGCGCGACCAGCATGTCCTCGGGCCATTCCGCCAGCGGCGTCGCCCAGGGCAGGGTCAGCAGCCGCGTGTCCGGCTTGGCGGAGGAGAACCTTGGCACTCGCTTATCTTGTCAAACAAAAGCATTCAGCCCTCCACACCGAGATGTGGAGGGCTGAATTGCTTGCTCAGGCGCGGCTGGTCTGATCCGGAGAGATCCGCAGACCCGTCTTCTCGGAGAAGACGTGGACGTGCTCGGCGTCGATAGCGAGGCGTACGGTGGAACCGCGCTCGGGTGGCGTACGCGACGAGATGCGGGCCGTGATCTGGTTCGCGGTCAGCCGATCTTCATCGCTCAGCCCAGTGACCGTCCCGTACAGGAACGCGTCAGCACCCAGCTCCTCGACGACGGCGACATCAATACCAATGCCCTCAGTGCCTCCGGCGAGCTCGAAGTTTTCCGGCCGGATACCCAGCATGAGCCGCTTCTCATCAGGCGCCTTCGCCAGCGTGTCGCGGGGGACGGGCACGATGTAGTCACCGATGTGGATGCCGTCGGATGCGACGTCCCCTTCAATGAGGTTCATCGCTGGCGACCCGATGAACCCTGCCACGAACAAGTTGTTCGGCTTGTCGTAGAGGTTCAGCGGGGTATCGCACTGCTGCAGGATGCCGTCCTTCAAGACCGCAACCCGGTCGCCCATCGTCATGGCCTCGACCTGGTCGTGCGTCACGTACACCGTGGTGACACCGAGCCGGGTCTGCAGGGCCGCGATCTGGGTACGCGTGGAGACGCGAAGCTTGGCGTCGAGGTTGGACAGCGGCTCGTCCATCAGGAACACCTGCGGTGAGCGGACGATGGCACGGCCCATAGCGACCCGCTGCCGTTGGCCACCGGACAGGGCCTTGGGCTTGCGAGTGAGGAAGTCCTCCAGGCCGAGCAGGTGAGCGGCTTCCTTGACCCGCGTGTCGCGCTCCCCTTTAGGTACGCCGGCCATCTTGAGCGCGAACGCCATGTTGTCGCCCACGGTCATGTGGGGGTATAGGGCATAGTTCTGGAAGACCATGGCGATGTCACGGTCCTTCGGCGGCAGGTCGGTGACATCACGCTCACCGATGAATATCGCTCCGGCATTGATTTCCTCCAGGCCCGCGAGCATGCGGAGCGAGGTGGACTTCCCGCAGCCGGACGGTCCGACGAGGACCATGAATTCGCCGTCGCCGATATCCAGGTTGAGTTTGTCGACGGATGGGTGATCGGCACCCGGATAGACGCGAGTTGCGTCCCTGAACGAGACAGTGGCCACGCCACACTTCCTTTCCACGGGCAGGTACGTGCCCGACGATCCGTAGTGGAAATTACATCGTCAGGCTTTCATGACCGGACCCGCTGACGCAAGGATCTGTGGTCTGCCCCGGACTAACGCAGCTGGGTGAGGAGGTCCGGACTGTCGAGTTCGAACTGATCCACGACGGCGGTGACCTGAAGATCGTTCAGCGTGGTGGGTGGGCCGAAGTTGGTGATGAATGCCGTATCCGCGGCATCGCGACCGGTGGCTACCCGCAGCAGGCTCTGGCGCGGAGCTCGCTGGGTGGCATCCACCACCCACCAGGCGTTGTCGACGAAGGCTTCAGCGACGGCGTGCAACTCCATCGGGCTGAGGCCGGGGGCGTAGACGGCCGCCAGTCGGGCCGGCACGTTCAGTGCGCGCAACATGGCTATCGAGAGGTGGGCGAAATCCCGGCACACTCCCTGCCGGCCGAGCAGAGTTCGTACAGCGCCGTCGGTGGGGAGGCTCGAGCCGGTGACATACACCAGCTTCTCGTTCACCCATCGAGTGACGCTGTGGAGTAGTTCCCGTCCAGCCAAGCCGGCGAACTCGCTCACGGCAGTCGGGCCGAGACTGTCGGACTCGCAGTAGCGGCTCGGCCGGAGGTAGACGATCTGATCAATGTCGTTTAGCGGAGGTGGCTCAGCGATGCCGGCGGCGACAGCCGAGTAGTCGAGCGTGAGTCGGCGTCCGTCGGCCCAGACCGAATGCAGCCGGCCGCCGTGTGCGTCGGCGATTTCGGTCGGTTGCACTTGGGCGCCGTCGACCCCTACCGACAACGACTCTTCTTCCAGCGATACGCCACACGCCGCCGCCACGCTGAAGACCAGCCGGCTTGGCCCGGCGAGGCCCAGGTCGATGTGCATCGAGACGGAGCGTTTCACCCGCACAGGGTTACACGGACCTAGACGTTGTCCACAGCACGGCCGACCTCAGCACTCCACGATGTTCACGGCGAGGCCGCCGCGGGAGGTCTCCTTGTACTTGATCTTCATATCGGCGCCGGTCTCCACCATGGTCTTGATCACCTTGTCCAGGCTCACCTTGTGGGTGCCGTCGCCGTGCAAGGCCAAACGGGCCGCCGTGATCGCCTGCACGGACCCGACCGCATTGCGTTCGATGCAGGGGATCTGGACGAGACCGCCGACCGGATCGCAGGTCAGGCCCAGGTGATGCTCCATGCCGATCTCCGCGGCATTCTCCACTTGGTCGGGGGACCCGCCCAAGATCTCCGCCAACGCACCGGCCGCCATCGAGCAGGCAGTGCCAACCTCACCCTGGCAGCCCACTTCGGCGCCGGAGATCGAGGCGGTCTGCTGGTAGATCGCACCGAGCGCTCCAGCGACGAGGAGGAACCGTACGATCGCGTCGTCGTCTACCCTCGGCACAAACGTCACCGCATAGTTGAGCACAGAAGGGATGATTCCAGCGGCGCCGTTCGTAGGTGCGGTGACCACCCGGCCGCCGGAGGCGTTCTCCTCGTTGACCGCCAGCGCCCACAACGTCACCCAATCGAGGGCGCCGAGCGGATCACTTTCGTGGTTCCCCGGGTCGCCGTTCGCGTCCTCCCAGCTCCTCAGAGCACTGCCGCTCAACGTTGCATAGAGATCCGCGGCGCGGCGGCGCACCCGCAGGCGCCCCGGCAGTACGCCCGGAGTGGTACACCCACTGTGGATGCACTCCTTCATCACGTGCCAAATCTTCAGCAGCCCCGCGTCGATCTCCTTCTCCGGGCGGCGGGCGCACTCGTTGGCGCGCATGACGTCGCTGACCCGGAGCCCTGTCTCTGCACAGGACTGCATCAGTTCTGCACCCGTACGGAAGGGGTAGGGCACCTCGGTTGAGTCCTGGACCACGCGTGGCTCGCCAGACGGATCTGTGTCGATGACGAACCCACCGCCAATGGAGTAGTAGGTCCGCTCGCTGAGGACCTGGTCCCCGAGGTAGGCGGTGAACGTCATGCCGTTGGGATGGAAGGGAAGCGAACGGCGCCGGTGCAAGATCACGTCCTCTTCGGGGTCGAACGCGATCTCCCGGCGACCTGCCAGTTGGATGCGGCGGGTCTGCCTGATCTCCTCGGCCCGAAGCGGAGCCTTGCTGGTGTCCACGGACTCCGGATCGGCACCTTCTAGACCCCAGAGCACGGCATTCGCGCTGCCGTGCCCGTACCCGGTCGCTCCCAGCGAGCCGAACAGCTGCACGTGGACTCGGGTCACGTGGTCCAAGAGGTCGTCGGTCCCCAGGTTTGTGACGTAGCGCTTCGCCGCCCGCATCGGGCCGACGGTGTGTGAGCTGGACGGCCCAATGCCGATCCGAAAAAGCTCGAAGACACTGACGGTCACGATGCCAGTCTGCCGCTATGGCGCTCAAGAACGAATGCCTAGACGCGGCTGGTGAGGAAGGAGCCCTGCCAGCTCATACCCGGCAGGGCTACCAGACCAGTGTTACGTGCGTGCTTGGTGCTCATCGGCAGCGACACGCCAAGGGGACTTCTGCGACACGCCGCGAAAAGTCCCAGACACACCGGCAAACTGAAAGAAGCTGCCGCAGACCCCTTGCGGGGTGCGCTGCGCCGGGCATATAAAGGACGCACGTCATCGCAATGGGCCTAGCCCGGAGCGATGGCCCCGAAGCTCAGGCCAACTCATACTTGGCCTGAGCTTCACCATTTATAGGCACTTATGGGTTCGCGCTCTGCACGGGGCGCTCAAGCTGACTCCTTGGCATTCTTCACAAGGCAGACCCAATCCTGCAGTCTCGGCGGGCCTTCCAACGCTCGCGCAGCGTCCAAACGGGGCAGGATGGTGGAGTGCGCGCGCTCGTCAAGACCAAGCCCGGACCTGGGCTAGAGCTGACAGAGGTGCCGATTCCGGAAGTCGGCCTCGGTGACGTGCTTGTCAAGGTCAAGGCCACCGGCATCTGCGGCACCGACCTTCACATTGAGAGCTGGGATCCGTGGGCACGCAAGACGCTGCACCCACCCATCACGGTCGGTCACGAATTCTCCGGTGAGGTGGTCGACGTTGGGTCGGCGGTGACCGATGTGGCCGTCGGCGACCTGATCAGCGGGGAGGGCCATTTGGTCTGCGGTCGATGTCGCAACTGCCGGGCCGGACGGAGGCATCTGTGCATCAACACCCGTAGCATCGGCGTCCACGTGGACGGCGCCTTCGCGGAGTACGTGGCGCTGCCCGCCAGCAACGTCTGGGTGCACCGGGATTTGGTCTCGGCCGAAGTGGCGGCGATCTTCGATCCCTTTGGCAACGCCGTCCATACCGCACTCACCTTCCCGATGCTCGGTGAGGACGTGCTGGTAACCGGGGCAGGACCAATCGGCATCCTGGCCGCCATGGTGAGCAAGCACGCGGGCGCCCGGCACGTCGTGATCACCGACCGGAGCGACCAGCGACTGGCGCTGGCCGGATCCCTGGGGGCTACCCTCCCAGTCAATATCGAACGCTCCACGCTCGCCGAGGCGCAGCGCGCCCTGGGGATGCAGGAGGGCTTCGATGTCGGCTTGGAGATGTCGGGTAGCCCGGATGCACTCCGCGACATGATCGCCTCCATGACGCACGGTGGCCGCATCGCGATGCTCGGACTTCCCTCCTCAGAAGTCACGATCGACTTCTCGACCGTGGTGTTGAACATGCTGACCATCAAGGGCATCTATGGCCGCGAGATGTACGAGACCTGGTACGCGATGTCGGTATTGGTGCAAAGCGGGCTCGACATCTCCGGAGTGATCACGCATCGCTATACCGCCACGGATTTCGAGCAGGCGTTTGCTACGGCCAGCGACGGCCAGTGCGGCAAAGTGATCATGACCTGGGAGGACTAGTCATGTACGGATCGATGCAGCAGCAGCTGGCGGGTGACCTGGAGCAGCTCAAGGCCGACGGTCTCTTCAAAGCCGAGGCTGTGATCACCACGCCCCAGGCCGCGACGATCGGCGTCGGCGATCGCAAGGTGCTCAATCTTTGCGCGAACAACTATCTCGGACTCGCCGACCATCCGGCGATGATCGACGCCGCCCAAGAGGCGTTGGAACGCTGGGGCTTCGGGATGGCGTCGGTTCGGTTCATTTGCGGCACAACTCAGCTGCACAAGGAGCTGGAGCGTCGGCTCAGCGGTTTCCTCGGCACTGAAGACGCGATCTTGTACTCCTCGTGCTTCGACGCCAACGGTGGGCTCTTCGAGACCCTGCTCGGCCCGGAGGACGTGATCATCTCCGACGAACTGAACCATGCGAGCATCATCGATGGTGTCCGACTTTGCAAGGCAGGGCGCAGGCGCTACCGCAACCGCGACATGGCTGATCTTGAAGTCCAGCTTGCCGACTCCACAGGAGCCCGGTACCGCCTGATCGCCACCGACGGTGTCTTCTCGATGGACGGCTACGTTGCGCCGCTGGACCAGATCGTCGAGCTGGCGGAACGCTATGACGCGTTGGTGATGGTGGACGACTCCCACGCCGTGGGCTTCATGGGGAACAAGGGTGCGGGGACGCCGGAACTTTTCGGTGTGCAAGATCGAATAGACATCGTCACCGGCACGTTAGGAAAGGCACTGGGCGGCGCCAGCGGGGGGTACACCGCGGCCCGGGCCGAGATCGTCGAGATGCTCCGCCAACGGTCCCGACCGTACTTGTTCTCCAACTCTCTGGCGCCGTCCATTGCCGCAGCGGCGATCGCGACCCTTGATCTGTTGGAATCCTCAGGCGAGCTGCTCGCTCGGCTGAGCGAGAATACGGCCTACTTCCGCAGCCAGATGTCGGCGCACCGGTTCGAGATTCCTCAATCGGACCACCCGATCGTGCCGATCATGATCGGCGACGCGGTGCAGGCGGCAGCGATGGCCGATCGGCTATTGACCGATGGCATCTACGTTCGGGCGTTCTCGTTCCCGGTGGTGCCGCGGGGTAAGGCTCGCATCCGAACCCAGATGTCGGCGGCACATACTCAGGACGATCTCGACCAGGCGATCGCGGCGTTCGTACGAGCTCGCGGCTGAGAGCGACTCAGCGGGCTTGGGCTGGCTCGGCCCACGCCGTGGCCTTGGGCACGATCTGCTTGCCCAGCGGCAGCAACGAGATCGAGATCAGCTTGAAGTTTGCGATGGCCATCGGGATGCCGATGATCGTCAGGCAGAGGGCGAGACCGGTGACGATATGCGTCAACGCCAGCCACCATCCGGCCACCAAGAGCCAGATGACGTTGCCCAGCAGCGAAAAGATGCCTGCGGTCGGCTTCTCGATCACCTCACGGCCGAACGGCCAGGCAGCGTAGTTGGCCATGCGGAACGAGGCAATGCCCCACGGGATGGTGACGATCAGCAGGCAACAGAGCACGCCGGCCAGCGTGTAAGCCAGCCAGAGCCAAAAGCCGCTGAAGATGAACCAGATGACATTGAGCAGGGTTCGCACAGGACCAGGGTGCCTGCGGTTGGTCGCATGGACCATGAGGCGCTCCCCTGAACCTCCCCGGATTCAGATCACAGCTGTTTGGAGAATGCCGCAAAGGCGTCGGGCCGGAACAGCACGAACCGCACGTTCTCGACGTTTGTGTCGGCGGCCTTCACCGTGCCCACGGCGATCCGGGCGGCGTCATCGATCGGCCAACGATAAATGCCGGCCGAGATCGCCGGAAACGCGATGGAACGTGCACCCAGGTGATCGGCTACTCGCAGCGATGAGCGGTAACAGGACGCGAGGATCTCAGACCGATCCTCAGCTGTGGAGTAGACCGGCCCGACCGTGTGGATCACCCACTGGGCGTGAAGGCGGCCGGCAGTCGTCGCGACGGCCTGTCCGGGGGGCAAGCCGTCGGCGTACTTGCCGTCACGCAGAGCTCGGCACTGGGCCAGGATCTCCGGTCCGCCGCGGCGGTGAATGGCTCCATCGACGCCACCGCCGCCAAGCAACGAGGAATTTGCCGCGTTGACGATAGCGTCGACCACCTGGTCGGTAATGTCACCTTCGACGATCGAGATCTGCGCCACGCCGCCAATCTAGTGGCGGTATTCCCCCGCCCGGGTCACCGCGATGAGTTCGGTCGCTGGGGAGGGTCTACATCCTTGGTGGCCGCCGCGGCCGCACCTGCGAAGAGAGAGGAGCCAAGATGAACGAGTTCACGACATGCCTGTGGTTCGACACCCGGGGTGAAGAGGCGGCGAACTTCTACACGTCGATCTTCCCCAACTCGAGCATCGGGGGAGTGACGCCCTATCCGGAGGGGGAGCGCAAGGGGCAGACGATGACCGTGGATTTTGTGTTGAATGGCCAGAAGTTTGTGGCTCTGAACGGTGGCTCAGACTTCACGTTCAACGAGGCAATCTCGTTCCAGATCCCGTGCACCGATCAAGCTGAGGTCGATCGCTACTGGGAGACCCTGTGCGAGGGGGGCGAAGAAGGTCCGTGCGGCTGGCTCAAAGACAAATTCGGCGTGTCCTGGCAGGTCGTTCCCGACCGCCTCTCAGAGCTGCTCGGTAGCTCCAATCCCGATACGGCGGAGCGAGTCTCCAAGGCGCTGTTCAGCATGAAGAAGATCGTCATCGCCGATCTGGAAGCTGCCGCCGCATAAGGGACGTGACAAACTACTAGCCTGATTCGGAGGGGCCGCGACGTGGGGTGGTGGCCAGTAGCGAAATGTGGGCGTCGGGCGAAGAGCGGGGCTGCCAGGGCGAGATTTGCTTGACCAGTGACGCTTGAGCGTGGCACAACGGCAGCTGAGCAGTGCGGCCGTGGCGCAACGGCGGCTGAGCAGCACAGTGGCGCTCGCGGTTCTCGTCAGTCTGCTCTCAGCGTGCACGGCCGCTGCTCCTTCGCCCACCGACCCCGCGACACCCCTGACGGCACCCCGGCACGGTCATCGGACAGTGTCAAGTCCCCGACTCCCGCATCGGCCAGCGATCGGCCGAGGAGCGATCAAAGGTCGACGGCAGGAAAAGCGCAGCTGAACCGCGACCTGATCGACGCCGCTTGGAAAAACAACGTCACGGCAGCCCGGACCCTGATCAAGGCTGGTGCTGATGTGAACGCCAAGGACGCGAGCGAACAAAGCGCCTTCCTTATCGCTGCGAGCGAGGGCTACCTGGAGCTACTTGAGTTGACGCTGGACTCGGGCGCGAATGTCGGCTCCCTGGACAGTTACCGCGGAACGGCCCTCATCCGCGCTGCGGAACGCGGTCATGCTGACATCGTCGGCCGGCTGCTGCAGACCAAGATCAAGGTGAACCACGTCAACCGGCTTGGGTGGACCGCGTTGCACGAGGCGATCTGGCTGGGCAAGGAGACCACCAGCTATGCGGATACGGTCAGATTGCTGCTGGCGGGCGGGGCTGATGTGAGGATCGCAGCCCGGCGCGACGGCCGCACGCCGCTGGTCATGGCCCGCGAGCGTGGCTTTGGCACCGTCGAGACCACGATTCGCCGGGCCTTGAGGCCTGCCACCCGAGCGGATAACGCCGACCTACTGGCCGCGGCGAGATCCGGCGACGCCGACGGCGCAGCGCTCGCGATCCGGGATGGCGCGGAACTCGAAGCCCGAGATGACCGGCGCCGGACGCCACTGCTGCTCGCGGGGACGCACGACCGATTGGCCGTGGCTCGGTTGCTGGTGCCCCTGGGCGCCGATCCCGATGCTCTCGACGATCGTCACGACTCGCCGTGGCTGGTGACTGGCGTTACGGGAAACGTCGCCATGGCGAAGGTCCTGCTGGCTGCCGGCCCGGACCTGACGTTGCGCAATAGGTTCGGGGGGATCTCGATCATCCCGGCCGCCGAACGCGGGCACGTCGATTATGTCCGTCTGATGACCAAGACTCGAACCAACCTCAATCACGTGAATGACCTCGGCTGGACGGCGCTGCTGGAGGCGGTGATCTTGGGCGACGGCTCCAGACGCTACGTACAGATCGTTGAAATCTTGCTCGACGCGGGCGCTGATCGATCGCTGGCCGACCGCGACGGTGTTACTGCCTTGGAGCACGCCGAACGCCGCGGTCACACCAAGATTGCCGCCGCGTTGCGGCAGTGATCCGTGGGCTGTTTTACGCCGGCTGCATCGGGTACCGGGGAGAATGCCGAAGATCGAGCAGACCCTATCCAAGGAGTACAGAATGGTAGAAAACTTCCCGTCCAGGCTGTTGCACGATGTAGGCCTAGCCGCCTGGTTCGGTGGCACGCTAGCCAATGCCGTTGCGCTCAACCGTGCCGCGGGCCAAGCCACTGACGCCAGCGACGCTGGTCGGGTGGCCAATGCGGGGTGGGACGCGTGGACGCCGGTCAACGCCGTCGCCATCGGCACGCATCTGGTGGGCTCGGTGGGCCAGTTGCTCGGCAACAAGAGTCGACTTGGCACTCAGTCGGGCGTGGCGTCGATGTCAGTCCTCAAGACCGCCATCACTGGGGTGGCCCTCGGCGTCACCGCCTACAGCCGCATGCTGGGACGCAAGGTCTCCCGGCAGTCAGACGTACCGGTCTCTTCGGGCACCGAGCCGAGCGTGACCACCCCACCCGAGGTGGCGTCAGCCCAGACTCAGCTCAAGTTGCTGCAGTGGGCCGTGCCGGCCCTCACTGGAGCTCTTGTCGGAGTAAGTGCATACGCCGGTGAGCAACAGCGCCCAATCGCTGTGGAGGAGGGCAAGCTGAAGAAGTTGATGAAGAAAAAGAGCTGATCAAGGCACCAAGCAAGTCTGGCCGCCGTCAAATAATGGCGGCCTTACCAACGTTCCGAGGAGTACATATATGTCCAGTCAGACGGCAAGAGACGTTCGATACAGCGCGCCGGTGCAGAAGGCGGCTGCGGCCGTGGGAATCGTCTTCCTGCTTATTGGTGTGCTCGGGTTCATCCCAGGTGTCACCACGAATTTCGACGAACTGGCGTTCGCCACCGACGACTCGCAAGCCGAGTTGTTGGGTGTGTTCCAGGTCTCGATTCTGCACAACATCGTTCACCTGCTTTTTGGTATCGCCGGGCTCGTCATGGCTCGCACGGCTGCGCAGGCCCGCAATTACCTGGTGTTCGGTGGCGTGATCTATTTCGTCTTGTTCCTCTACGGGATCATCGTTGGCCAAGAGTCGGCGGCCAACTTCGTACCGGTGAATCCAGCCGATGACATCCTGCACCTGGTCCTGGCCATCGGGATGGTGGGTCTAGGGCTGGCGCTCGGGAGGCGGAGCCGAGTGGTCTGACGGGACCACCTTGTGTCGGGTTGACCAATGGGACTCGCCAAGCCGTCGTGTTCCTGGTGAACACGACGGCTGGCACCCGAACCTGTCTGGCAGCAAGATCAGCTTCCGCTTGTCGTTGTCCCTCGCCCGTTGCGTGCGCGGTGGTGATCCCTTTCCACCGTCGGTGGGCAGGACGTGGCGCGACCGCTCCGCCGACCGGGCAGTCCGCCTGGGCTGGCACCGCGTGTCCTAGCCGGTCGGCTGGGTAGTCCTCAGTTGCTGGCTGACGATGGGTGAAACGATGATCATGTTTGATGTCTGCGAAGGCGTGCATACGGTGGTGCACGGCGACACCAACTGCTATGTCATCGAGAGCGACAACGGTTTGACCTTGGTCGACGCTGCATATCCGTCAACGTGGGACTTGGTACAACGCTGCCTGGACTCGCTCCGACGGTCCACGGACGACATACGGGGTTTGATCGTCACCCATGGACATTTCGACCATCTCGGCTTCGCCGCGTCGGTGCAGCAACGATTCGGCGTTCCGGTCTGGGTGCATCCTGGAGACTTCCCGCTCGCGGCGCATCCGTACGGGTATCGCCCCGAGCGACCGCGGTTGCTGTACCCGCTGGCCTACCCGCGATCGGTGCCGGTGCTCACGCGCATGGTGGCGGCCGGGGCGCTGCGAGTCTCGGGTTTCACACCGGATCGCGAGCTTCAACCTGATGCCGTCCTGGACCTTCCGGGCCGGCCCCAGGTGATCGCCACGCCCGGGCACACTGACGGAGAGTGCGTTTTCCTGCTCGCCGATCGGCGGATACTGCTCACCGGAGACGCGCTTGTCACGCTCGACCCGTACACAGGCTTTCGAGGCCCGCGAATCATTGCCAGAGCGGCCACGCACGACAGCCGGCAGGCACTCAAGTCGGTTGCATCGCTCGCCACCCTCGGCGTGGATCACGTGCTGCCCGGCCATGGCGAGCAGTGGCAGCATGGCATCGAGTCGGCCGTCCGTTCTGCGTTGCAGAATGGGGGGCGCTAGACCACACGTGATGGGCTCGAACCTTCGAAACCTGATATCTAGCCAGATGCAATCGAGGCCAACCGCGCCACCGAGCGAGCCAGGGAAGCCGGCCCGCTAGCACGTATCACAGACTGCCTCTAGAGCGGGCGTGTACGGGTCCTGATAGCCGTTTGGAGAGGCGATGCATCTCGCCCAAGGAGTGGGGGATTCGCGGGCAATGTTGGAGACCGTGAATCCGCTGACTCCGACGTCAGATGTGATGAAGTTTCGGCCTTCGCCACGGCCCAGCCACTGCCGGATCTCAGCGCGGGTCTCCCCGCTGATCGTGGGCACTTGCCAGTGAACTTAGGCATTCCGACCACCTGGTGGGTATCAGACGCCGAGGCTGTGACCAGCGGAACATTGGCGGCTTTCACAGGGATTTCACCGCTTCTGACCCTCTCGGCAGGGTCTGACTTGGTAAAGGATCGCGCGGCTGACAACTGAGCGACTCTTCGATTGGCCAGTAGTGACACAGGCGGCTCCGGGGCATTAAGTTCGGCTGCCAAACCAACCTGGAGGTGATCGCCATGTCTCGGATCCTCGTCGTGGCCAATCGGACCCTCGGCAGCAGGGATCTTCTTCAGTCCATCCGAGATCGGATGACCAGAGGCCCGTGCCAGTTCACTCTGCTCGTCCCGGCCACTGCCCACAACCACCGCGAGAGCACGATGGAGACACTGACCCGCCGGATAACCAACATGCCGGTTTCTGATGAGGCGCGCGGGTCCGCAGACGCTGACTATGACCACGCTCGAGGGCGAGTCGAGTTCGGTATCGAGCAACTTCAGAAGCTGGGTGCCGAAGTGGATGGCGAGGTTGGCAACGCGAATCCCGTCAAGGCCGTCGAGGACGCCCTCGCCCGGCGGAAATATGACGAGATCATCTTGTCCACCCTCCCGGGTGGCGCTGGCCGCTGGCTGAGTCAGGATCTACCCAACAAGGTGAGACGCAAGTTCAAGGGTCCTGTCACGGTCGTGGCAGTGTCACGCTAGGCGACAAGGCTGTCAACCAGGCCGTGATCATTGACAGCTGTTCGCGGCTAGCGTGCCTTCAACCGGCTCGACCTCTGGAAGGACAAGCCCTATATCCGGCTCGGGCTACTTTGGCCAGTACGTCGTACGTCCCGAATGTAGTCCAACCTGAGGTTGTGATCGACGCCGTGTGGCCAGACTGGTTTGCGCGGATCGGCTGCTTTAGCTGTGCCTCCGCTCGCCTTGCAGGGGTCGCCGCCGCGCTCATGCCGTCGGGTGGCAATTATCGCGTTCATGCAGAAGCGTTGGCAGCGCATTGCCGCTCGCTTTCCACGTCTGTGCTCGGGCCGTCATCCCAGGTTCAAACCAGATCGCGAGGCGGCGCAAACAAGCATCGCTACCGATCATGAATCCTGCTGAACAGCCCCGAATGAGAAGAAAGTGGCACTATCGATCAGGCGAGCCGGCGCGGGCATCTGAATGGCTGGCGGTCCATTTGGCATGTTCCTGGGAGACAAGCCCTTCGAGCCGCTCGGCGAGCTGGCGGTGGCGGTCCGCGCCACCGTATGGGCCCGCCCTGGCCAGGTATAGGTAGCGCTCGTGTTTCAGCGCCTCGGCGGTGGACCGGTAGGTGATCCAATGCTCCTGGAATTGGTAGAGGTGTTGGGCGCCTTCCAGCAGGACGATGACTGCGGCGAGACCGCCAGTGACCCACACCGGACTCCCTACGGCAGCCACGACCGGTAGAGCGGCGGCGATGGCAAGCTCAAGCAGTTTGAGCCACTTGTAGCGGCGCTGGTTGTCGCGGCTCCTTCGGTCGTACCAGCCGAGCTGGTCTTCCAGCCTCTCCCAGGTCGGGTCCTCCGCGGCTTGGGGAGGCACGGCCTCCATCGACCGCGCCGGCGCCGGTCCGTCATCGCGAGCTGCCATCCGCCTTCCCCTCGATCGGGCTCCCAAATCTTCTCAGACCTTCGTGACCACGAAGTTGTCGAACTCCACCTCCATCGCGGTCTCGGCGTTCGGGCCATGCGTGTAGAGACCGACCGCGCCGGCCGGGAGCGGCTTCGTATCGGTTACCTCCGCAACGGACTTCGAGTTCACCAGGAGCTGAAGATACGTCCCACCATCGGTCTCTTCGCAGGTGGCGCGCAGCTCGTTTGTGCCATTTAGGTCAACCGGAGCAACGCCGGTGGCCAACGCATCGGCGTTACCGTCGGCGGGGCGGCGCCAGATGGTTACTTGGTTGTTCTCCACCTCGAAGGCGTACCAAGAAGTGCCAGGCACTAGCCGACAAAGAATGCCATATCGAGTGGTCTGCGGTGACCCAGAGATCCGGCGGGCCTCGACCACGACGTTGATTTTTGGAGGGGCAGATGGGTACACGGCCTTCGCGCTCTCGGGTGCGCCTCCTGCGTTACCACCTGCCTTGGCGTAGACGCGGTACGCGTCATTCTGGTAGTGACCGCCGGGGCTGGTCCCGCTGCCGACATCGGGCCATCCATACTTCCGGCTGGAAAAGTCGTCCTGGAAGATTGGCGATTCCGCACGGGAGTAGACGACGGCAAGAACGATCAGCAGAAGTAGCACAGAGAGGCCTGCGCCGGCGAGGATCCACGCCCCTCTGGACAACCGCAGGCGCGGCTTGTCGCTCGGTTGGCTTTGGTCTGGAGGCGGCTCAGGCTCGCCCGTGCGTCGCGGGGCTTCCGAGACTGGCAGCCCGTCTCGCGGCACGTCCGGGTGCGTGGCGGGAGGTACTGGCGTGACGCGCCGCCTCAGGCTCGATTCCGCTGACTTCAGTCGTTCAGAAACGTCCTCGACCTCCGTCGTGCTGTCGTGGAGCGGCCCACTCAATTCCGCCGGTGAAGATTTAGCCGGCGCGGCGGTAGCTGCCGGCGGGATGCCATGTGTTGGACTGGGCTCCGCCAGTTGCTGTAGTTCCGCAGCGGTCGGCGGCTCCGTGGTGGTGAGGTCCGGCGCCTGGTCGGCCGGCACCGATGTCGCAGCCGGATGCTGCTGTGCGGTCCGCACCTCGGTCAGTGTCTTGTCCAGCACCCTGAGCAGCCGGCTGGTATCGAAGTCGAACCGGGCCGGGCTGAGTTCGAGGGCCTGGCGGCGGACCAGCTTGGCCAGGCTCGCCGGCAGGTCGGCGGCCCGCGGCATCCTAGCCCCGTCGACGAGGATCGGGATGACGCGGACGTTGCGCGTCAAGGCAGCCTCGATCTCCAGGCGCACGAAATCTCCGGGGTCATCGAGGCGACGCCGCCCATCCTCATCCTCGATGGTGAGCCACTGGTCGCCGATCAGTGCCAGCAACACGTCGCACGACCCGACCGCGCCGGTGATTACCTCGACGAAGTCGTCACCCAACTCGATCGAATCGACATCCTTGAACACCTGTCCGCCGAAGCGGTCACCCAGCCGGTCAAACAGCCAACCCGCCGGATAGGCGGTCTCTTCTCGGCGGTAGCTGATGAAGATCCGGCCCGGTGATGGACCCGCCGACTCAGGCATTAGCTCCACCTCCCGACTGCTGCCCCGCAGCCCAGCCAGGGGTCGATGCCGAAGTGGCGATGGGCCGGCAGCAAGGCAGCGTCAAAGCATCGCTCTGCACGGGCACCCCCTCGAAAAAACGGGCGGCTACGCAAGCAACATTGTGGCGACAATTAAGTAGAGCACCGCGGAGCGCCCAGAAATACCGATTAGCCGCAGCGAATGTAAGCAGGGACGCACTCGTCAGGCACCGTCAGACTTCCAGCCGCCCGATCAACGCACCGCCGGCATGGCCGTACGTCCCTTATCTACCCTCCGTCTTGAGCTGTTCCCGGTTTCCGGGTCTATCGGATAAACGGTGGATCTGATCTGTCGGTGGTCATGTTGTCGGTATGCGGCCTGGGAACGTGATCACAAATGCGTTGAGGCCGGCTTCCACCTCGTGGCCCATCGTGCCCTACCCTTCCCGGTCGGGTCTAGTGATCGTGTCGTGAGGTAGAGGCACTTCAACGTTGCCTGCTCGTTGGGGAAGTGGCCGCGGACCCGCACGGCCCGCCGGTAGCGGGCGTTCAACGACTCGATCGCGTTGGTGGAGCAGATGATCTTGCGGATTTCGACGTCGTCGTCCAGAAACGGCACTAACTCACTCCACGCGTTCTGCCAGAGCGCTGTGATGGCCGGACAGGGCTTGCCCCACTTCTCGGCAAACTCCTCGAACCGCCCCCTGGCCTCAGCTTCGGTGGCGGCGGTATAGACCGGCCGCAGGTCGTGGGCGATCTGGTCCCAATATTTGCGGGAGGCGTAGCGGAAGGTGTTGCGGATCAGATGGATGATGCAAGCCTGCACGGTGGTGAGCTCCTAGACGGTGTTGATCGCATCGGGCAGGCCCTTCAGTCCGTCACAGACCGCGATGCATGCGTCGGTCACGCCAAGGTTCTTCAACTCGGTGAGGATCTGAAGCCAGAACTTGGCGCCCTCGCTGCCGTCCGAGCCACAGTCCGAGGATGTCGCGTTCCCCGTTGACCGTGATCCCGATGACGACGTAGACGGGCTTGTTGCGCACTCGGCCGTCGCGAACTTTGACCACGATGGCGTCGACAAAGACGACCGGGTAGACCTCGTCCAGCGGCCGGTTCATCCAGCCGGTCATCTCCTCCAACACCTGGTCGGTGATCTTAGAAACGGTCGCGCGGGACACGCTGGCGCCGTAGACCTCGGCCAGGTGGCCGAGATCTCCCCGGTGGTCAAGCCACGGGCGGACAGCGAAAGCACGATCTGATCGACTCCGGTGAGCCGGCGCTGCCGCTTCTTCACGATCGTCGGGGTGAAGGTGGCCTCGACGTCACGTGGCACCTCGATTTCAACCGGGCCGATCTCGGTCAGCACCGTCTTCGACCGCACCCCGTTACGGGAGTTGCCGCGGTTGCGGCCGGTTGGGTGATGCTTGTCGTAGCCGAGATGATCAGTCATCTCCGCTTCGAGCGCGATCTCCAATACCCGTTAGTCAGCTGACTGAGCAGCCCACCCGGGCCGACCAGCTCGATACCCTTCTCTCGGGCCTGGACCACCAGCTGCTCGGCCACACTCTGCTCATCGATGACCGGCTCAACCGGCTCCTGCCCTGCTGCTTTGGCTGCTACGTCGTCGATCGTGTCAGTCATGGTCTGACTCCTCTCGGATTTCAGACCAGCCAGTTCCACCGTTAAGCCGACAGTCCCTGCCCGGGCGGCGGCGTCCGTCGGGCTCGATCAGGCCGGCCCGCCGCAGACAGTGATACAGCGACGACTCGGTCACCGACCCGACGCCGAGCCGCTGATTGATCAGCACCGCGATCCGCCGCGGCCCCCACGACGGATGCGCCCGCCGCGCCTCCAACACCGCCGCCTCCACCACCGCCGGAATCTGATGCGGACAGCCCCGCGGCCGATGCGACCCGTCCCCCA
>DASQUD010000103.1:0-11136 GCA_035641455.1 Propionibacteriaceae bacterium
GGTCTCCCAGCGCCATGCGGCGGTGCGCCTCCCGCGCTCGGCCGTCAGCAGCACTCGCCGCGTACCTGCCGACCATCTCGCGAGAACGCCACCCAGCCAGCCGCATCAGGTCTTGCTCCTGCCCGCCAGCGGAAAGCCAACGGTGGGCCATCGTGTGGCGGAACCTGTGCGGGTGAAGATGATCAATGCCGGCGTCAGCGCCTCGACGCTCCAACATTTGGCGAATGCCGGAGTCGGTGAGCGGTCCGCTGCGGCCCAGCCAGAAGGTAGTTGTACGGTCCGCAAGCGGGTGGCGGCGGCGCGCCTTGATGTACTTGCGGAGCGCCTCAGTGGTCCTGATTCCGTACGGCACGGTACGGCCGCGGCCTCCCTTGCCGGTCACGACCGCCAACTGCGCGGCCAAGTCGACATCATCCATCGTCAGCCCGATCAGTTCGGCGGCCCTAATCCCGGTGTCCACGAATAGCCGGATGATCGCCTCGTCGCGTCGATTCTCGAACGCGGCACCCTTGCAAGTGGCTAGGAGTCGTACCAATTCCTCATCCGTGAGCACCGGAACCGGCTGCTCGGGCACCGCGGGCGGACTCATCCGCTCCATGGGTGAGTGCGCGATCTCGCCGTCGTCTACGAGGAACCGGAAGAGCTGCTGAAGACTGCGATAGTGCTTGGCCACCGTGGCCGGTGCGGTCCTGTTGAAGAGGTCCGCGAGAAAGTGCTCGACGTGCTCACGCGTGATCGAGGTGACGGCGGTCGGCATACCTTGCTGTACGAGGAAGGCGTGGAACGCCCGTGCGACGTTGAGGTAGCTGAGGATGGTGCCCGGCTGGCGGCCCTTGGCTCGCAGGGAAATCTGCCAGTCGGGCAGCAGCGTGGCCAGGTCATTGAGCGCAACAGCAGGCGCCTGTCGAGTACTCACCTGAACAAGAATACTTCACTGTTGGAGCGCTGTGCGGGACAAAAACCTCTGTATCTAAGCGTAAGTGGGGCGGGTGGGGCTCGAACCCACGACCCAAGGATTATGAGTCCTTTGCTCTAACCGGCTGAGCTACCGCCCCAAATGTGATGAAAGTCTAGTCAAGAGCACGCTATGTACGGGCCGCTTCGATCGCGTCTGCGAGCTCGGTCAGCCAGCCTGCGATGCCCGTGGGACCGTCGACGATAACATCCGAGATCGTGGTCAGGGCGTCCTCCTCTTGGGAGGCCGAGCACACCAGCAGTCCAGGGATTCCCTGGGTCCGCAACCGCTGAACGGCATGGAATGCGGGTAGATCACCAAGATCATCTCCGGCGAAGATCACCGACCGGGCTCCGGCCTCAGCCACCGCGCTAAGCAATGCCTCGCCCTTGTCGCTTCCTGGCGCTCGAATTTCCAGGACGTTCTTGCCGGGCTCAAGGCGCAGCTTGTGACGGGTGGCGAGATCTCTCAGCGGTTCAGTCAGTCGACGCAGTGCACCAGCTGGATCGGGCAACTTGCGAGTGTGTACTCCCAAGGCACGGCCCTTGTGCTCAAGGTTCGCCTGACCGGCGTCGTGCTCCTCGAGGATCGCAGGTAACTCCTCGGCAACCACGTTGATGGCGGGCGGTTGCGGCGGCAGGTGGTAGGTGTTCGAACCAGCATCCCAGCGTTCAACGCCGTACTGGCCGAGCAAGATCATCGACTCCAAGCCTCGTGTCTTACGGAACCGGCCAAGCCGCACGGCCGTTTTGACAGGGCGTCCGGTCAGCACCACGATGCGACCAACGAGGGACCCAAGACGACCCAAAGCCCGAACCGCCGCCGGATCAGGGTGAGCACGTTCGGGATCAGCGACTATCGGCGCCAGCGTTCCGTCGTAGTCGACTGCTACCAGGGTGCCCGTCGGGTCCGCAACAATGGCCGCTACGGCCGCCCTTCCCGCCTCAGTGATCGGCTCGACCAGACTCACGAGAACAGACTCGCACTGATTGCCACCACGCGCGCGGCCGGGCTAGCAACCCGACTCAACTAAAGAGCGCCGCACAATGCCAGTTAGGGTCGAAGGGCACGCCGAGGAAGGATGACGTGACAGAGCCCTCGCCCCAAGTAAACGACGCGCCGACCGCATCGTTTGTCGTGGTCGCAAATCGACTACCGGTCGACCGCGTCGAAAATTCAGACGGAACGGTCGCCTGGCGCACCTCTCCCGGTGGTCTGGTCGCAGCCTTCCAGCCGGTGATGCAACGGCACGGGGGTGCATGGGTGGGCTGGCCCGGGGCCCCAGGCGAGGAGCTGGACCCCTTTGTCGACCACGGAATCCAACTGGTTCCGGTGACCTTGTCGGCCCGCGAGGTCGAGGACTACTACGAAGGCTTTTCCAACGGCACGCTCTGGCCCCTCTATCACGACGTGATCGCGCATCCGGAGTTCCGCCGCGATTGGTGGGACACCTACGTCGAGGTCAACGACCGCTTCGCCGAGCAGGCGGCGAAGGTCGCGGATCGAGGCGCCACGGTCTGGGTCCAGGACTACCAACTGCAGCTGGTGCCGCACATGCTGCGAGAGCGGCGGCCCGATTTGCGGATCGGTTTCTTTCTTCACATTCCGTTCCCGCCGACTGAACTGTTCAACCAGTTGCCCTGGCGGCTCCCGATCCTTCGCGGCCTTCTCGGCGCGGACCTGGTGGGCTTTCAACTGCCTGGCGCTGCCCAGAACTTCCTTCGGCTGGTACGGACACGGTGCAACCTGGAAACCCGTCGCGACCTCGTCCAAAATGCTGACGGCCGTGAGGTTCTGGCCCGCGCCTATCCCATCTCGATCGATGCCACAACGATGCACGAGCTCGCACGACAACCGCAGACCGTGGAGCGTGCGAGGGAAATCCGGCACAACCTCAGCGACCCGGAGACGCTGTTCCTGGGCGTGGACCGGCTCGACTACACCAAAGGGCTCCCCGAACGCATTCGAGCTTTCGGTGAACTGTTCTCGGAGGGTTTGATCGATCCGGAACGAGTTGCGTTCGTTCAAGTGGCAACGCCGTCGCGAGAACGGGTGGAGCAATACCGGCAGTTGCGCGATGACATCGATCGGCTCGTGGGACGGATCAACGGGGACATCGGCCGACTGGGCCGGGCGCCGATCACCTACCTCCACACGTCGTACCCGCACGAGGAGATGGCGGCACTGTATCGAGCCGCGGACATCATGGTCGTCACACCGCTACGGGATGGGATGAATCTGGTGGCGAAGGAGTTCATCGCGTGCCGGACGGAAGATCAGGGCGCGCTGGTACTCAGCGAGTTTGCAGGTGCCGCCTACGAACTGCGGCAGGCCTATCTGGTGAATCCCTACGACATCGACGGCTTGAAAGAGCGTGTGCTGGACGCGATGAATGACACTCCGCGCAACCATGCGCGTCGAATGAAGGCGCTCCGCCGCCAGGTCTTCGAGAACGACATCGACCGATGGGCGAGCTCTTTCCTCGAGGATCTGGAAAACGTCAAGCCGGCGGGAGGGACCTGAGCATGGCGATCCGTTTGGGCAGCGTGGTGATCAATTGCGCGGATATCGAGCTGATGACCCAGTTTTGGACTGCTGCCCTTGACATGAAGGCCGGACCTCTATCGCCGGAGGGCGATTTTCGAGTGCTCGGCGGTGGCGTCACGGCCATCTCGCTTCAGGTAGCCAAGACACCGGTCAGCGGCCGAGATCAGATGCATCTCGACCTCTTCACTCACGAGCAGGACACGGAGGTGCATCGGCTGCTCGGGTTGGGGGCTGAATTCGTGCGACACAACGAAGATCCTGACGACGACTACGTCGTGATGCGAGATCCGGAGGGCAACTTCTTCTGCGTGTGCGCGCTACCCGACGACCAGAGCAGGGAAGAGCCAGCGGAGTAGCAGAAACGCGCGTCGGGCCAGTAGTAGGACTGGCTCCCCCGGTTGGACTCGAACCAACAACCCTTCGATTAACAGTCGAATGCTCTGCCAATTGAGCTACGAGGGATCATGAAGACGGCTACGTACCTTACCAGCCGCCCTCAGAGCAGGCCGTATTCCGCTTGCAGCTCGGCCAAGGCGGCGTCCGCGACGGTACGCACCTCGCCCGAATTCCAACTGAGCCCGGGTCCGAGTGTCTGATGCCAGGTGATCACCGACGACCTCTCAGCGAGATCGCGGCGGCCGCTGACCGTCACACCGCGCTGCCCCGCGATCGGCACGAAGCGTTCGGCGACAATGCTGGCCGACACCCGCTCACGAAAAAGTTCCGGCATTCGACCCGGCTCAGGTAGTTCGATGAACTCCCGCTGCCCCTCGTACGTGGACCAGCTGAGCTTGTGCGTCTCGGAGTTCCAACCACCGTGCTCGATCTGGTGCCAGCCGACGTGCCGCCATGCCGACTCATTGCCGTAGGAGAGCAGCGACGGGCTGCCGATGCAGACGCCGTTTGGCGTTCGGGCCCAGGCGAGGATGCGTGCTTGGCGT
The DNA here is from genome assembly GCA_035641455.1 of Propionibacteriaceae bacterium. GTDB lineage: Bacteria > Actinomycetota > Actinomycetes > Propionibacteriales > Propionibacteriaceae > Microlunatus. The sequence goes on from DASQUD010000103.1 coordinate 4,444, forward strand.
CCCTGGTGGACCTGCGTCGACTTCAGCCACGATTGATACGTGGCGGTCGGCACCCCGCGGGTCCGGGACCACCATCGCGGCGGCAAGCTTCGGTTTCCCGGCACGGTGGCTATTCTCCGCTTGGTCAAAGCTGGGCGGATGCGCTCTGGGGACAGATGCCTCGCAACTGTTCGAGGGCTCGATGCTCGCGGCGACGCACCTGGGTGGCGGTCATCTGCAGCGATCTGGCCGTCTCGGCATAACTATGCGGCTTTCCATCGGCGAATCCGAGCCGATACTCCAGTATTCGGCGATCAAGATCATCGAGGCGACGGAGCAGCTCCGCTCCCAACACCTCGAGGTCGATCCTGTCCACACTGGAGAGCTGCTCGGCATTATCAGTAGCACGATCGTGGTCGATGGCGGTCAGCGACTGTGGCCGCTGGTAGCTGATCAGCCGGGAAGTCCATTCCTCCCCCTTGCCCAAGGCCCGAGCCAGCTCCATGGTGGTCGGCATCCGGCCGAGTGTCTGAGCCAGTTCTGCCTCTCGACGCCGAGCCGTCCGATATTGCTCGGCCCGGCTGATCGGCAGGTTCATCGCACCAAACTGCCTCGCCGTCGCCGCCCCGATATAGGCGCGAATCCAATACAACGCGTACGTTGCAAAGCGAATATCTCGCGTGTAGTCAAAGCGCATCACCGCGACCGCCAGCCCAACGCAGCCCTCTTGAAACAGATCGGGTTCGGGGAACAGCCTGCGCGGCGCGAGCTCTCGGACCACCAACGACACAAGCGGCAGGTTGGCCGAGATGAACCGCCGCCGCGCCCGGTCGCCCTCCTCCTCGATCAACAGCAGCTCTCCGGCCTCGGTGTATGGCACCTCGGCCCCGCTGAGCCTGAGCTCGCGAGCGAGCACCCCGGCCTCCATCTGCCGCGCAAGGTCTCGCTCCTCCTCCCGGCTGAGGACAGCTTCGGCATCATGATCGACTCGGACTCTCGCCACATCGCCACTCTGCTTAAAAGACCACGCCAGAAGCATGCTCATCGGAAATCTGTGGATGGTGAGAGGGACGTCTGAGCCCCTGTGGAGGAAGCCGACCCGAGAACGGAATCAGCTAATCCTGGGCGCCAAGGCTCCGCGTCTGGAGCTGTTGGCGCCGCGCTTCCAGGACCACCAGCTCGGAGAACATCTGGTTGTACTTCTTCTCCGCCTCCACCGGATTGGTGCGCTGCAGCCGTGACTTGAGATCAGCGATCTGACGCATCACCCTGAGCAACTGCAGCCGGGCGGAATGCGCGACTACGAACCGTCGGCTCACCTCACCGCTGACCTGGAGCGGTTCGACGGCCAGCGAGACGATAAGCGAACGGACATGATCAGTGTCGGCCGCTCGAGCGACCCGATGAACCCAGTCCTCCTCGTTCGGTTCGGTGGCGGCCTTCTCGACGCTGGTCAGCACTGCCGCGTACGCCGGATGGGTGAAATCCCTAGTCGTCAAGCCGTCCCAGCCCTCCTCGAAGAGCTGCGGCGCCTGGACCAGGAGCTTGCTGGTCTCGCGCTCGGTCGCGAGCAATCGATCGGCGGGATCGGGAAGACGTGGTGCAGTCGGCCGCGATTCCGTTGGGGGCTCTGATGCCGGCACTTCCGCCCTGCGGCCACCGCGCGACGCGACGCGCAAGACTTCCGATCGCACCTCCTCGATATCCATGCCCAGCATTCCGGACAGCTCACGGATGTAGCCGGACACCAGGGCGGTATCGCGGATGCTGGCCACCAACGGTGCCGCCGCGCGGAGGGCCGCCAGCCGGCCGTCGGCTCGGTCGAGGTCGTACTGCGACAGCATGTTGCTCATCACGAAGCGATAGAGCGGTACCCGCCGACCAACCAGTTCACGTACGGCGGCGTCGCCGTGCTGGAGGCGAAGGTCACAGGGATCAAGGCCGGTGGGCTCGACGGCGACGTAGGTCTGGGCGATGAAGTTCTGATCGCCGCCGAACACCTTGAGTGCGGCCGCCTGACCAGCCGCGTCCCCGTCAAACGTGAAGATCACCTCGCCGTGGAAGGCATCGTGATTGCCCATCAACCGGCGCAGCAGCCGAGCATGATCATCGCCGAATGCCGTCCCACAGGACGCGACGGCAGTGTCCACGCCGGACAGGTGGGCCGCCATGACGTCGGTATAGCCCTCGACCACGACAGCCTGACTCTTTTTCCCGATGGCGATCCGCGCCAGATCGAGTCCGTACAACACGTGGGACTTCTTGTATAGCAGGGTTTCCGGCGTGTTGACGTACTTTGCCGGCACCCGGTCGTCGTCATATAGCCGGCGGGCCCCGAAGCCGAGCACCTGCTTGCCGGAATCGCGGATCGGCCACAGCAGCCTGCCCTGGAAGAAGTCGTAACCCGACTCCCGGGCCAGACCGGCGCCCACGACCTCTTTGTCCGCAAATCCTCGCCCGCGAAGGTGCCGCAGCAAAGAGCGTCCGTCCCGGGGCGCGAAGCCGACGCCGAAGCGCTCGGCCGCCGCTCGGTCGAAGCCTCGCTCGGACAGGAACTGACGGCCTTCGACGGCGTCCGGCCCGCTCAACTGTTCGGCGAAGAACTCCGCGGCGGCTTGCAGCGCCTCCATCAGCCGGATCCGTTGGCCAGGTTCCGTCCGCGGACGATGGTCGTCGGTGTAACGGAGCTGGACACCGACCCGATCGGCCAGCCGCTCGACAGCCTCGGTGAAAGACAGATTGTCGATCTTCTGCAGGAAGTCGATGACGTCACCGCCTTCGCCGCACGCTCCGAAGCAGTACCAGAATCCGCGCGAAGGGGTCACCTGGAAGCTCGGAGTCTTCTCGTCGTGGAAGGGGCATAAACCCTTCAGCGATCCCCCACCGGCGTTCCGCAACGTGACGTAGGAACCGATCACTTCCTCGACTCGGGCACGGTCCCGGACCGCGACGATATCCTCGTCGTTGATCCGTCCTGGCACCCAGGGATTGTATGTTCGCCGTCCGACACGGGAGGAAAGTGCTGAGATACGACCCTCGGTCGGGCAGTGTCAATCTCCACTTTTCAGCACTTGCATCAAGATGGAGCGGTGACCGAGCGGCACGATCTTCCTTTGTTGATCTTTGACGGCGACTGCGCCTTCTGTACGTCGAGCGCTAGCTGGCTGGCGCAGCGGCTGCACCGGAAGGGCGGTCTGAACGCTCAGCTTGTCGCCTGGCAGTTCGCCGACCTGGCCGCCCTCGGCATCTCGCGGCAGCGGGCTCAGCAGGAAGCCCTGTGGATCGCGGCGGACGGGACGATCTCCGGCGGCGCCGAGGCGTTTGCCGCGTGGTTGCGGTTCCGAGGGGGCGCGTACGGTCTCGCCGGATCTGGGATGTCGCTGCCGGGTGTGCGGCAGCTAGCCGCTGCCGTCTACCGCCTGATCGCGAAAAACCGGCACCGGATGCCGGGCGGGTCGCCGGCCTGTGCGCTGCCGCCAGCCGGCTATAACCCCGCTCAGCCAGGGACCAAAGCGCTCTAGCGGCGCGAAGGCCAGCCAGCAGATCACGGTCGGCGCGAAGTGGATGTAGAGCACCGCGACCGTGAAAACGTGGAAGCTGAGCCAGAACAGCGCCGCTGCGAGCAGCGCACGACCGTGCAGCCACAAGACCACCACCGCGGTCAATTCCGCGGTGAACGAGAACCACTGCATGAGATGCAGCAACTCCGGATAGGGCATCAGGAACTGGCCTAGCCCGTGCGGCCGGCGGACGATCGCCCACATCAGGATCGAGCTCTCCGGCCAACTGCTGAGGCTCCAGCCGCCGCTGCGGATCTTGGTCAGCGCGGATAGGAAATAGGTGGAGACCACGGCGATCTGGATGCACTTGAGGGCCCATCCCGCCTGCCGGGACCGCTCACCGCTGGCCCACCGCGCAGGAATTGTGCCTACCGTCGGCAGGACCCAGAGGGCCACGATCAAGGCCAGATGATCATGATCGACCTTGCCGTAGCTCATGCCGATCGCCGTCCACCAGGTGAAGGCGGCGGCGACCACGAGACCAGCAGCCAGCGGCAGCCGATTCGCCGCCGCCACCAGGGAACCGACAATCACGATCAGGTACAGGGCGACCGTGAGGGGCACACTCGGCTGCGGTAGCGAGAACATCCGCTCGAGCAGCAACGGCCGGTACAGCTCGGGATGGCGGCTCAGCGGGATTAGATCGCGGACGATGAGATGCACATCGACGATCACGAACAAGTAGCAGACCGTACGGAAAAGCGCGGCCCGGCTCTCCGGAAGCAGCGGCGCGAACCAGTCGACCGCTGCCCGGACACGGCTGCCGCTCACCGAGGCACCTCCCAGGCGGCCAGCTCGACCAGTCGAGTGGGGCCACGACGTCCGTCGACCAGGCGCGTCTCGTCCTGGACCAGCCAGACCTGCTGGATCTCGGGCTCCCCGGGATGGCGCCTCGTCCAGCCGTCGACGACCGAGCGCAGCAGTGAGGGATCGGAGGTGATCGCTGGAATGCGGGCCTCGATCTCCGCCCGACTGATTCCGGCAGTCTGGACGCGCAGCGGGAGATCGATCCGGTGCCCATCCGCCAGCCGGCCCTCCACCCGAGTGATCACGATCGTGGCGTCGCGCGGCGGGGAAAACGCGTACTGAGACAGGGGCCCGAACGGCCAGACGTCGTCGCTCATCCGCAGCGATCCGTTGAGAAGGAGCCCGATTCCGATCACAGCGACCGAGATACGCCAGGCCAATGACCACCTGGAGATCACGCGGACGTCGGGCTCCACCGCCCGATTACAGCACAGCAGCGACCTGCTTGTTGCCGTGCGCACATTGTCGATCGGCGGTCCGATCTGAGTCAGGATGGACCGTGCCGCTTCGCCCGTCCTACCCCGTCCGTACGGCCAGGCTCCTCCTTCGACCACTGGGTGCAGCAGATATACCCGGCCTCGTCGCGTACCGGTCACTGCCAGAGGTCTGCCGTTGGGTGCCGTTCGAGCCTATGGACGCCGAGACCATCGCCAGCCGGCTGCGGGGTCCCTGGGCGGCGACCACGCTAGAGACCGAGGGCGATGTCTTGACCCTAGGAGTGGAAGTGCCCACCACGGGTGAGGTCATCGGCGACGTGATGCTGCGCTGGCTCAGCGCGGAGCACAGCTGCGGTGAGGTGGGCTACGTCTTTCATCCCGCCTTCGCTGGTCAGGGGTACGCGACCGAGGCGGCGCACGCGGTGCTCCACCTGGCTTTCGATAACTTGGCCTTGCATCGCGTGATCGCTCGCATCGATGCCCGTAATCAGATGTCCGCTCGGGTGGTGGCTCGACTTGGGATGCGTCAAGAGGCGCATCTTGTGGAGAACGAGCGGTTCAAGGGCGAGTGGTGTGATGAACTGGACTTCGGACTGCTGCAACGTGAATGGCTCGATCAACACCGGGACGGCTGCCGCACATGGTTAGGTGCACCAACGATCGGCCAACGGCGCTAAGCGCGTCCGGGTCAAGGGTGCGCTTCAGCCAGTTGACGACCTGGTCCGGACGATGGTCGGCGAGGCAGCCTATCGATTCTCAGACGTGACGATCCACGCCCTGCGGCAGCTGCGCACGGTCCCAGCCCAGCTCGGCGATGGCCAGCTCGAACGCGTAGCGATCGGTCATGCCGGCGACATATCCGACGGCGGTCCGGATGGTGTCGTCCTCAGACGTCGGGGTGGCTCCTGAAATGAGCTGAGGGCGTTCGGCGTAATAGCCGACCAGGGCGTGCAGAACCGCGACCACGGCGCGCGATTGTGCAAGGGATGCGGGCCGCACATAGATCCGCTCGTAGTTGAACGCCCGCAGGGAGGCGAGAGCTCCGGCTTCGCGGGCGGGCATGCCGATCTCTCCCTGCTCGACGATGCAGCGGGAGACGGCGCGAACAAAGGTGTTGAGCTGCTCCCTGCGGCTACGGCCACAAACGCTCGCCACGTTCGCGGGCAAATCCGATTGGGCCACAATGCCCGCATGCACGGCGTCCTCGAGATCGTGCGCGCAGTAGGCAATCCGGTCAGCCCAGCTCACGACCTCGCCTTCGGGCGTACTGGGAGCAGGGCGCGACCACGAGTGGTTGCGAATGCCGTCGAGCGTCTCGGCGCACAGATTCAGCCCCGTCAGAACGACGTCCGCGCCCCATGGCCCATGCTCGTAACCTTCGGGGAGAAAGGCGTCGAAGGCTTCCTCGCTGGCGTGGCCGCCGGGACCGTGGCCGCAGTCGTGGCCGAGGGCGATCGCCTCGGTCAACGTGGCGTTCAGGCCGGCGCTGCGGGCGATGGAGGTGGCCACCTGTGCGACCTCGAGCGCGTGGGTCAGCCGCGTGCGCTGGTGATCGGTCGGATAGACCACAACCTGGGTCTTGCCCGCCAGCCGCCGGAAAGCGGTGGAGTGCACGATCCGATCGCGGTCTCGCTCGAAGCAGGTCCGGACGTCGTCGGGCATCTCGGGAGTGGCTCGGTGACCGGCTCCTTCGGCGAAGGTCGCCTCGGGCCGCAGCGTCTGCCGTTCCCGATCTTCCCGGCTGTGGCGGTCAACCAGCGGAGCTGGCGGGAGCCTCCGGGCGGAGTCCTGGTGCGCGCGCACCGTGCCGCCGTCTGGATGCCCGGCCATGGTCGCGGCCCACGCCTGCGCTCGAGGCGTGATCTCCTCATCCACCAGAGATGCCCAGCTCCGCATCGGCAAGATCTAGA
>DASQUD010000104.1:0-15700 GCA_035641455.1 Propionibacteriaceae bacterium
CAGGTCGATCTCCAGTGCGGGCCTTTTCGAGTGGTGTCACTGATGTCGGCGGAGGCCGCGACCGAGCTGCAGCTCGAACCCGGCGTCCTGGCCGTCGCCTCGGTCAAGTCCACCCATGTGGTCATCGAAGTGCCGGAGGCCCGGTGAAGTCCGCACGGTCCTCCTGTCCCGGCTTCTTTCCGCACAAGGCCGCAAATGTCGCGCAACTTGACCGATTATCGCGCCGTCTCTCCGCACAAGGGCACAGACGACGCGTGGTGCCGTCCATCCTCGGCGTGGCCATTCTCATGCTGGCGAGCTGCGGCGGTGGTCCGCCTGAGTCAGTCAGTTCGTCGACCCCGTCAAGCACCGTCACCGTGGCGGCCGCGGCCTCGTTGACCGAGGCCTTCACCGAGATCGGCAAGGACTTCGAGGCTACGAAGTCGGGCACCACGGTGATCTTCAGTTTCGGCTCCAGCGCCACGCTGGCCACCCAGATCGCCGAAGGGGCGCCGCTGGACGTGTTCGCCGCCGCAAATCAAGCCACGATGAAGACGGTCACCGACGTGGGAGCCGCCGAGCCTCCCACCAACTTCGTGTCGAACATCCTCCAGATCGCCGTGCCCAAAGGAAATCCCGGCCGGATCACCGGGCTGAAGGACTTCGCGGACAAGAGCAAGAAGATCGCGATCTGTGCACCCCAGGTGCCCTGTGGCACGGCGGCGGTCAAGGTCTTCGCCGCGGCCAAGATCACGCCGGCACCGGACACCTTGGAGCAGGACGTCAAGGCCACTGTGCAGAAAGTTGCCTCCGATGAGGTGGACGCGGCTTTGGTCTACAGAACCGACGTGATCGCCGCCAAGGACACGGTTGACGGCTTGGAGTTCTCCGAGGCGCAACAGGCGGTGAATGTCTATCCCATTGCTGTTCTCAAGGGCTCGATGAGCGCTGCCGCCGCTCAGCAGTTCGTCGACTATGTGATGTCCGCGGACGGACAGGCGCTGCTTCGCAAGGCCGGCTTCGGTAAGCCTTAGGTCGTTCGTGCCTCCTTCGCGGTCCGGCACCGCAGATCGAGTGCCGGTGGTACTCGCGCTACCCGCTCTGATCGCCCTGCTGTTCCTCCTGCTGCCGCTCGCGGGACTGATCATCCGGGCACCCTGGGCCGAAGCGGCCGAGGTGCTGAACCGCCGATCCGCCATTGTGGCCCTTCGGTTGTCGTTGATCACCGCTTCCACAGCGGCGTCGATCACGGTGGTCATCGGCGTCCCGCTCGCCTGGCTGCTGGCTCGTCCTACCCTTCCCGGCGCCGGCCTCCTGCGGGCCTTGGTCACCGTTCCGCTCGTGCTCCCGCCAGTCGTCGGCGGAGTCGCCCTCTTTGCGCTGCTCGGTCGCTCCGGCCTGCTGGGTCGGCCGCTCTACTCGCTCACCGGATTCTCCCTTCCTTTCACCCCGTATGCCGTCGTGCTCGCGCAGGTCTTCGTTGCTTTGCCGTATCTCGTGCTCGCGGTCGAGGGCGCCCTTCGAGCCGCCGACCGACGCTATGAGGAAGCTGCGGCCACCCTCGGCGCAAACCCTCTTACCGTTTTCTCGCGGGTGACTCTGCCGCTCGTGGCACCCGGTATCGCGGCTGGCGCGGTGCTGGCCTGGGCCCGAGCTCTCGGCGAATTCGGCGCCACCATTACCTTTGCGGGCAACTTCCCGGGGACTACGCGGACCATGCCGCTCGAGGTCTATCTCGCTCAGGAGACCGATCCGGGCGCGGCGTTGCTGCTGTCGGTGCTGCTGCTCGCGGTCTCGGTAGCCGTGTTGGTCCTGCTTCGCGACCGATGGTCCAGCAGGTGGTAGGCGCTGCCGCCGGTTTGACCGCCGAGCTCCTGGTTCGGCGAGACGCCTTCGTGCTCGACATCCAGCTGCAAGCGGCAGCCGGTGAAGTCGTTGCCGTGCTCGGACCCAATGGGGCCGGCAAATCCACGGCGCTGCGGGCACTGGCTGGACTGCTGCGCATCACGAACGGGCGAATCGCGATCGCCGGCGTCACGATGGCCGACGATGAGATCCACCGCCCTCCGTACGAACGACCCATTGGCGTGGTTTTCCAGGACTACCTGCTTTTCCCGCACTTGAGCGTGCTCGACAACGTGGCCTTTGGGCCGAGAACTCGCGGGCATAGCCGACATGCTGCCCGTCGGATTGCGGCTGAGTGGTTGGCACGGATGGCCATCGCGGAGCTGGCCTCGGCCAAGCCACGCGCGATCTCTGGTGGCCAGGCTCAGCGGGTTGCGCTGGCTCGCGCGCTGGCCACTGACCCCGAGCTGCTCCTCCTGGACGAGCCGTTGGCGGCGCTTGACGCTCGTACCCGACTCATTGTCCGAACTGAGCTTCGGCGGCACCTCGCGAATTACACCGGAGCGGCCGTCGTCGTTACCCACGACCCGACCGATGCGTCCGTACTGGCTGACCGGCTAGTGGTGATCGAGAGCGGCCATGTGGTCCAAGCGGGATCACCGGCGGAAGTCGCGCGGCGGCCGCAGACCGACTATGTGGCGCGGCTGGTGGGTCTCAATCTGCTCAGAGGAGTCGCGTTTGGCCACCTGGTCAGACTGCCGGGGGGCGGTACGGTGCAGCTGGCTCAAGCAGCGACCGGACCGGCGTACGTAGCATTTGCGCCCGCCGCGGTCGCCCTGTTCGCTCGGCGACCGGAGGGGTCCCCACGCAATGTCTGGCCGGGCCGGGTGAGCTCGTTGGAGCCGCATGGTGTCGGCGTACGAGTAGAAATTGCTGGTGCACCGGACCCGAGCTCGTCGATTCTCGCGGAGATCACTCCGGCCGCTGTCGTCGACATGGGAATCGTCCCGGGCAGCTCAATGTGGGTAGCGGTCAAGGCCTCCGATATCGACATCTATCCCGACCGCGCCGCGTTGAGCCAGTGACGATGGCCTGCGGCAAGGAGTTGGAGTCTGTGCAGTCCCAGCGATCTCCGATCGGATGGGTTTGTCGCAGAGATCTCCGATCGGATGCCCCGGTTCCAGCGATCTTCGATCGGTTGGGTTCTGGCCCGCCCACTCGTCGGGTACTAGCCTGCGGTCAGGCACAGATGTGCTGATGAGGAACGAGGACATGTGTCGAGTCCGAATGGCCTAAGGCGGCATCCGGCGAGTATCCGCGATGTCGCCAGGATCGCTGGAGTTTCACGGCAGACGGTTTCGCGAGTACTGAACTCCCATCCGAGCCTGAAGCCGGAGACCCGAGAGCGCGTGCAGGCCGTGATCAACCAACTCGGTTATCGGCCCAATCGGGTCGCACGCGCACTGGGAGGCAATCGATCGCACGCCATTGGCGTGCTCGCATCGCAGCGCTCGCAGTACGGTCCAGCGGCAGCTATCCAAGGCATCGAAAGTGCAGCGCAGGAGGTCGGGTACGTCGTCAACACCACGAATGTGGTCAACAGCACTCCGGAGGCGATCCGAGAAGCGCTCGCCCAGCAACTAGATCAGATGGTCGACGGGATCGTGATCATTGCGCCGCAGACGCCGGTACTCGACGAGTTGAACGAGCTCGAACTGACCATTCCTTACGTGCTCCTGCACTCGCGCTCGCCGGACGATCCACACGAGCTCTTCGTCGATCAGCTGGCCGGGGCAAAGGCTGCCGTGAGGCACCTTCTCGAGCTCGACCACCGCAGGATCTACCATCTCGCCGGACCACAAGAATGGATGGAAGCCCAGGCCCGGCTTCACGGATTCCAAGATGAACTCACCGACGCCGGCATTCGGCCGCCCGCTTCGCTGTTCGGAGATTGGACCGCGGAGTCCGGCTATCGGCGGGGCCGCGAGTTGCTTGCGCGGAACGAAGTCACTGCGATCTTCGCTGCGAATGACCAGATGGCGCTCGGTCTCATGCACGCGCTTCGCGATGAGGGCCTCGACGTGCCGCGTGACGTCAGCGTCGTCGGATTCGACGACATCCCCGAGGCTGCCCACTTCCACCCCCCGCTGACGACGGTCCAGCAGGACTTCAATGAACTCGGGCGCCAGTGCGTTGCTCGGCTGATCAACCCGTCGATTCAGAACATGGTGACGTCGGGGGCGGCGTTGCCTCCGACACTGGTAGTCCGGAAGACCACCGCCATGTCTTCGCGTCGATAGCCAGCGACCGTTTTCGCACCTATCCCGTTGAGGACCGTTACCTGCCAGTACCAGTCAACTTGACACCGCCACGGTGGGCCAACCTAATATGTGACCGGTCTCATGGCCAAAGCCGCACTAGGACGACGGAGTCTGACCGCATGCTTTTCGCATTTAGCGACAGCCCAGTGCCCAGACGAGCGATAGCGTTGCCGTCAGCCCTCGCTTCCGCGCGCTCTGCCTCGTTCCAACCAACGACACCAGTGCGCGCAGTACCAACCGGTTTCCCGGCCTCAGTGCCGGCCAAACCTCGTCCTCACGGCCGTACAGCCGCGAGGAGACCTACCGAAAGGAATGTGCGTGAATAGACGAAGACTGCTCGCTGGCGCTGCCGCGACGGCCGCCCTGGCTTTGGGACTGAGTGGCTGCGGCGGTGGCCGCGCCGGGGTCCAGAGCTCCACGGAGCCAGGAGGAAATCAGGGCGCTCTTATCGGGGTCGCCATGCCGACCAAGACCTCGGAGCGGTGGATCGACGACGGAAACAACGTGACCGAGAAGCTCGAAGCGTTGGGTTACAAAGTCGACCTGCAGTACGCCAACGACAAGGTTCCCGATCAGCAGCAGCAGATCGAGTCGATGCTCAACAAGGGCGCCAAAGCACTGATCATCGCCGCGATCGACGGCACCGCTTTGACCCAGCAGTTGAAGTCCGCCGGTGACACCGGGGTGAAGGTGATCGCTTATGACCGACTGATCAACGGCTCACCCAACGTCGACTACTACGTCACGTTCGACAACTTCAAGGTCGGCGTTCAGCAAGGCACTTCGCTGCTGACGGGACTGGGCATCTTGGACAAGGACGGCAAAGACACCGGCAAGAAAGGTCCCTACAACATCGAGCTGTTTGCCGGCAGTCCTGACGACAACAACGCCAAGTACTTCTGGGATGGCGCCATGAGCGTGCTGAAGCCCTACATGGACAAGGGTGTCCTCAAGGTTCCTTCCGGCCAGACGGAGTTCACCCAGGCAGCGATTCAGCAATGGCAGCTCAAGACTGCCCAGGACAGGATGGAAACCATCCTCAACGGCTTCTACTCCAAGGACAACAAGAAGCTGGACGGCGTGCTCTCCCCGTACGACGGCCTTTCCCGTGGCATCCTCAATGCCGTCAAGTCGGCGAGCATTCCGAATCCCACCGTAACCGGGCAGGACGCCGAGAAGCCGTCCGACAAGTTGATCCTCGACGGCGTGCAGTACTCCACAATCTTCAAGGACACTCGCAAGCTGGGGGACACGGCTGCGACCATGGTGGATGACGTCCTGAACAACAGGCAGCCTCAGGTCAACGACACCGAGACGTACAACAACAAGATCAAGGTTGTCCCGTCGTACCTGCACGAATCGGTGATCATCACCAAGGACAACCTTTACACCGAAGTGGTCGATACCGGGTACTACACCAAGGAAGAGGTCGAAAAGGGCGAGTGACGCATAAGAGGGCGGCGGTAAATAACCGCCGCCCTCTTAGACAACGAGACCTGATGGCCTGCCTCGTCGGCCGGCCCAACTCAAGGGAGACAGATGGCTGACCACATCCTGGAGATGCGCAATATCAGTAAGACGTTTCCTGGCGTCAAGGCTCTGCAGGATGTCAGCTTGTCGGTCGAGCGCGGTGAAGTGCATGCCATCTGTGGCGAGAACGGAGCTGGCAAGTCCACGCTGATGAAGGTCCTCTCCGGGGTGCACCCGTACGGAAGCTACGAGGGCGACATCGTCTACGAGGGTCAGACAGCGAGGTTCCACAACATCCGGGACTCGGAAAAAGCCGGCATCGTGATCATTCATCAAGAGCTGGCGCTCAGTCCGTACTTGTCGATCGCGGAGAACATCTTCCTGGGCAACGAACGCCGCAAGGGCGTTCTGGTGGACTGGAACGCCACCAATATCGAGGCTGCGAAGCTGCTGGCCAGGGTGGGACTCAAAGAGAACCCCATCACCAAAATCATCGACCTTGGAGTCGGCAAGCAACAGCTGGTCGAGATCGCGAAGGCGATGTCGAAGGATGTGAAGTTGCTGATCTTGGATGAGCCGACCGCTGCCCTCAACGACGAGGACTCCGCTCATCTTCTCGATCTCATCCGGGGCATGCGAGACCACGGCATCACCAGCATCATCATCAGCCACAAGCTCAACGAAATCCGGGCCATCGCCGACAATGTCACGATCATCCGCGACGGTCAGACCATCGAGACGCTGGATCTCCGCGGCGAGGAGGTCTCGGAGGACCGGATCATCCGTGGCATGGTCGGGCGCGACCTGGCGCACCGTTTCCCCGAGCGTGACCACAAGCCGGGACCAGAGGTTCTGCGAGTTGAGGACTGGACGGTGCACCATCCGCTGGAGAACACCCGCGTGGTCGTTGACCATGCCAACCTGACGATTCATGCCGGTGAGGTGGTCGGCATTGCCGGTTTGATGGGTGCCGGCCGAACGGAACTGGCGATGAGCATCTTCGGGCGCTCGTACGGGCACAACATCACTGGGCGGGTGTACATGCACGGCAAGGAAATTCACCCGCGGACGCCCCGTCAGGCGATTGACCAAGGCATCGCCTACGCCACCGAAGATCGCAAGACCTATGGGCTGAACCTGATCGAGGACATCAAGCGGAATATCACCGCTGCCGCGCTCGACAAGCTGGCGCGCTGGGGCTGGGTTGACGCTAACCATGAACAAGTGGTGGCCAATGACTATCGGCAGAGCATGCGGATCAAAGCGCCGAACGTTGCCGTTCTCGCCGGCAAGCTGTCTGGCGGCAACCAGCAGAAGGTGGTCTTGTCGAAGTGGATGTTCGCCAATCCGGACGTCCTGATCCTCGACGAGCCAACCCGCGGGATCGACGTCGGCGCGAAATACGAGATCTATACGATCATCAATCGGCTCGCCTCAGAGGGCAAAGCGATCATCGTCATCTCCAGCGAGTTACCTGAGCTGCTGGGAACCTGCGACCGCATCTACGCGATGTCGGCCGGCCGCATCACCGGCGAGGTGCCGATCGCCGAAGCCAACCAGGAAGTGCTGATGCAGTACATGACCAAGGAAAAGGAAGAGATCTATGACAGCTCCAGTCTCTGACGTCGTCGATCCTCAGGCCCCGGTCGAGCCGCCTCGAACGGCCACCGGGGGCAGCATCGCCGCCTTCCTTGTCAGCCGGCTGCGCCAGATCGGCCTGTTCATCGCACTGATCGCCATCGTGATCTTGTTCCAGATCCTCACCGGCGGCAACCTGCTGACCCCGCGCAACGTGACCAGCATCATCAATCAGAACGCCTACGTGCTGATTCTCGCCATCGGCATGGTCATGATCATCATTGCCGGGCACATCGATCTCTCCGTCGGGTCGGTGGTCGCGTTCGTCGGCGCCATGAGCGGCATCTTCATCGTGAACTGGAACTTTCCCTGGTGGCTTGGCATCATCGCCGGCGTCCTGGTCGGAGCGTTGATCGGCGCCTGGCAAGGGTTCTGGGTCGCGTATATCGGAATCCCAGCGTTCATCGTCACCCTGGCCGGCATGCTGACGTTCCGCGGACTCACACAGATGGTCCTGGGCAATGTCCCGATCACCCCCTTCCCACCGCAATACACCGATATCGGCTCGGGCTTCCTACCCGACCTCGGGGGAGGCACCTCCTACGTCGAGCCGCTCACTGTGGTCCTCGGCGTGCTGGCCACGGCTGCCTTGGTTGTTCAAGAAATCCGGGAACGCCGCAAGCGGGTGAAGCTGAGTTTGGAGGACGAGCCAGTGGCGTGGTTCTGGGTCCGCGTCGCCTTCATCGTCGTCTTCCTTCTCGGCATCACGTTCGTCCTGGCTAGCTACCGGGGCACTCCGATCGTTCTGGTGATTCTCGCGGTGTTGGTCTTGATCTACACCACGGTGATGAACCGCAGTGTGTTCGGCCGTCACGTGTACGCGCGGGGCGGAAACCTGCTGGCGGCGCAGCTGTCCGGAGTGAACACCCGACAGATCGACTTCTGGTTGTTCGTCAACATGGGCGCCCTCGCCGGGATCGCCGGTATCGCGTTCACCGCGCGGAGCAACTCCGCGCTTCCTGGCGCCGGCACCGGCTTCGAGCTCGACGCGATCGCCGCCGTGTTCATCGGTGGTGCTGCTGTCACCGGTGGCATCGGCACAGTGACCGGCGCCCTGATCGGTGGGTTGATCATGGGCGTGCTCAACAGCGGCATGTCATTGCTCGGCCTTGGTACGGAGGTCCAGTCGTTCATCAAGGGCTTCGTTTTGCTCTTCGCCGTGGCCTTCGACATCTTCAACAAGAGGCGGGCGGCCAGCGCCACCAAGTAGACGCCACAGAAGAATCGACATGGCCGTAGACCCGGCACGAGCGCTCGCCGTCGGGGTCGACTTCGGTACGTCTCCGGCCGGGCACGAACGAGCTCCGCTGGTACTCCGCCTACCACCGTTTGATTCTCGGGACCTGACCGCGGAGTGATCAAACGGCACATTCGAACTCAAGCTGGTAGCCAGTGGTGGGGTCGCCGGTGATCGTGGGGAGCTGCAGGTCGTAGCCGTCGCTGAACACGTTGTCACGGTCCAGACTGACCCGGCCAAGATTGCTGACACTCTGCTCGTACCCCGTGGTGGCGTAGACGGCCTTGCAGGTCCCTTCTAGCAGCGCGATCTGCGACGTGGCGATCTTGTTGGAGCCATTGGTCGCCCTGGCCAGGCTGGGGTAGACCTCGAAGTGGATGTGCGGCCAGCGTCCCGAGTAGCAGGCGGGGAAGATCGTGGTGAACTTCACACGGCCGTTGGCATCGGTCTCCTGGACTCCACGCAAGTAATTCTCGCCGGTGGCGCCTTGGGAGTACATCGAGTATTGCCCTTCCCGATTGCAGTGCCACAGGTAAACCGCGCCTTTCGCCAGCGGCTTCTTGCCGTCGGCGAAGTCCTTGATCGTCATGGTGATGGCGAGTGGCACGCCTTGGGCCTTGGTCGTGCTGGATCCGAAGCTGGACGTGATGTCACTGCGAACGATGCCGCTCTCGGTGAGCACGTTAGCCCCGTTCGACCCATCGCCCGGATAGGGACCGGCCGTCTCTTCCGGCAGTTCGCCGTTCGCGGTGTCGCTGGTCTGTTGAGCCTCGGCTCCGCCCCTGGGATTCGCGCCGTCCGGAGGCCCACCGGCGCCGGTTGGCGCACCCTCAGGTCCGGTCGGTGCCACGGCTGCACCGGTTGTGTCGTCGCCGCAGGCCGCAAGACTGAGGATTCCAGTCCCGGCGAGCCCTGCTCCGATCACCAGCTTCAGCATGCCTCGGCGCTGCAACAACCGGGGAAGATCGTAGTCAAGCCCTCGATCATGGTTTTCGAGTTCGTCCTCGCGATGATCAACGCGCATATCGACTGGGCTCCTTTGTGCCGACGGTGGTGAGTTGTGACACCACGCTATGAGCGCGGGACCCCGTATTGGCCTACTGCGGTGATCTTCATACGGCGGCCACAGCAGCTCACAGGAGACCCACAACCTAAGGTGTGCGGATCTGCCGTCAGCCCGCCGACGTAGCCTGGCCAGGTGGCGTTCCTGCAGTCGGTCAACATCGGACGGCCGCAACCCAACGCCTACAAGAAGGACAAGTCCACCGGTATCGGTAAGCAGCCGTTCGAGGACCCAGTCGAGGTACGCGCTCCAGGGCCCAAGACCGTCGGGCTGGGGAGTGGCCTGGTGGGGGACTTCATCGGTGACGGGAAGCATCACGGGGGCGACAGCCAGGCGGTCTACGCATACGCCCGTGAGGATTTGGACGCATGGCAGCAAAAGCTGGGACGCGAGCTGCCGAATGGGTCCTTCGGGGAGAATCTGACCACCGTGGGCCTCGATATCAATGAGGCTCGACTGGGGGAACAGTGGCGGATCGGCCGAGATGTCCTGCTGCAGGTCACCACGCCACGCATTCCTTGCGCAACATTCCGCGGTTTCATGGGCTTGCCCGGTTGGTTGAAGACGTTCACCGCCTTCGGCCATCCAGGTGCCTACCTCCGGGTCGTTTCACCAGGTGCAATCGTCGCGGGCGATCGGATCGAGATCGTTCATCGCCCCGATCACGAGGTGACCATCGGATTGGCCTTCCGGGCACTGATGATTGATCGAGATCTCATGCCTCGGCTGCTCGAGGCAGGCGATGATCTTGACCCGGACCTGCGCGAGTCGGCGCTGGTGCGCTGACCGGGCAGCGGTCAGGTCAAGCGCTCGACGAAGCCTTTGACCCGGTCCCGGATGGCCGCCTCGTCCAGATCGAGGTGCTCCAGAATGGTGTACCGGTCCGGTCGGGTCGCAGGCGCCTCCCGTACAGCGAAGACGAACTGCTCGTCGGTGAGGCTGAGGTCGGCGGGTGTGCGTGGCAGCTCGTGCTGGGACAGCCGGCGCGCGATCAGGTCGAACATGTCGTCGTTGTCACGCAAGTGATAGCTGAACAGCGCCCCGAGGCCGGCAAGCTCACCGTGCCCGGCGGTCTGGGGATAGAGCGAGTCGATCGCGTGGATGATCTCGTGGTCGGCACCGCTGCACGGTCGCGAGGTGCCGGCGACGGCCATCGCCATGCCGGAAAGCACCAGTGACTCCGCCAGCGTGACGACGAAGTCGTCGTTCTCGATGCTGTCGTCTCGATGCAGGATGGCCTCGGCAGCGTTCCGTGCAAAGGCCATGGCAAGCCCGTCGACGGTTTCGCCACGCTCACGTTCTGCTAGCCGCCAGTCTTCGATCGCCGACAGATTGCTGGCGACATCGCCGATACCGCCCCGCACCAGAATCGGCGGCGCGGTCCGTACCAAATCAAGATCGACGACCACACCGATCGGCATGGCAACGCCGAACGACCCCTTCCCGTGTGGGTGTTCGAGCGAGGCGACCGGCGAACACAGCCCATCGTGGGCCAGGCTGGTGGCCACCGCGACCATCGGTAACGCGGCCCGGGTCGCCGCGTACTTGGCCACATCCAATGTCTTGCCGCCCCCGATCGCCACCACTGCGTCGTAGCCGTGGGCGCCCAGGGCGGCCTGCAGTTCGCCCGCCGCCGCCAAGTTGGCACCGCCTACGACGAAGCGGTCCGCCTGAGGCAGGTCGGCCTGCAATTGGGCCCAGATCTGCTCGCCCTGGCCTCGACCGACGGCAACAAGCACCCTGCCGTCGGTCGAGATGTTGCGACGATGCAGAAGTCCCCCAAGATCGGCTACCGCACCCGGCCGGATATCCACGAATAGCGGACTGGCCAGCATCCGCGCTAGTAGAGGCATGCGATCTCTCGAGCCCGGTCGAGATCACGATGATCGTCGACTTCCACCCAGGACGTGCCCACCGGAATGGGGGCCGTACCGATCCGACCGCCACGCTCGACGAACGTCTGATAGCCATCCTCGTAGTACAGATTCGGGTCGCGCTCGAACGTCGCCTGCAACGCCGCGGCCAGCGCAGGCACGGCGGTCGGCTCGATCAGGCTGGCGCCGATGTATTCCCCGTGAGCGCTCGCCGGATCCATCAACTTGGTGATTTTCGTCAGATAACCCTCGGCGTCGAGGAGCACCTTCATCTCCTCCTCACCGAGGGCCTTCTCCTGGTCGACCGCAAGCAGGATGTCCGGTCCGCGTGCCGCCAGCAAGGCCTCCTCCACCGAGGGCGGATGGACGGTGTCCCCGTTGACCATCAGGGCACCGCCCGCCATGTGTTCACGCGCGACCCACATCGAATAGGCGTTGTTCCAGATCTCGGCCTTGTCATTGTGGACCAACGTCAGCTGCACGCCGTGCCGATCCTGGAGCTCGGCGACGCGCTTTGTCACCGCGTCCGCGGCATAGCCCACCACCACGACGACGTCGGTAAGCCCGACGGCGGCCAGGTTGTGCAGGGAGATGTCGAGGATCGCGGTGTCGTCAGCGACCGGGATCAACGCCTTCGGGAGTGTGTCGGTGTAGGGCCGCAGCCGGCGTCCGGCTCCCGCTGCCAGCACCATCCCGATCATGGCATCCTCGCTTCCTGGTCGACCGCGCCGCTCGTGGCGTCCTGACCTTATCTGCTGTGGAATACCGGCGCCGCTTCCTGGCGTTGAGTGCAGTGGCGAGCGACCAGGTCGCTCACCGCGCCGTCGGTTGGCGCTTTGACCGCATCCCGCTCACGAGATACCCTAAATCCTTGTGTTCGGGCTTGCCCGACTCTTTGTGCGTGCCCCGAAGTCTTACGACCTCGAGGTGTCCCGCACGGCGATCCACGGTAACGGCCGGTGGCTCGCGCCCCGAACGACTCACAGGAAGAGATATCACGCGGTGCCCACAATTCAGCAGCTGGTCCGCAAGGGCCGGGAGGACAAGGTCAGCAAGACCAAGACGCCTGCCCTCAAAGGCTCCCCGCAGCGCCGGGGCGTCTGCACTCGCGTGTACACGACCACTCCGAAGAAGCCGAATTCTGCCCTGCGGAAGGTGGCTCGGGTCCGACTGTCCTCCCAAGTCGAGGTAACGGCCTACATCCCTGGGGTGGGTCACAACCTCCAGGAACACTCAATGGTGCTGGTTCGCGGAGGTCGCGTGAAGGATCTGCCGGGCGTTCGCTACAAGATCATCCGCGGCACGCTGGACACTCAGGGCGTGAAGAACCGCAAGCAGGCGCGCAGTCGGTATGGCGCCAAGAAGGAGAAGTAATGCCTCGCAAGGGCCCCGCCCCTAAGCGCCCGGTGATGGTCGACCCGGTATACGGGTCGCCGTTGGTGAGCCAGCTGGTGAGCAAGATCCTGCTCGACGGCAAGAAGACCATCGCCCAGGGCATCGTGTATACCGCCATGGAGGGGACGCGGACGAAGTCCGGCGTCGACCCGGTGCAGACCCTGAAGCGCGCGCTGGACAACGTACGTCCGTCGCTGGAGGTCAAGAGCCGTCGTGTCGGTGGCGCCACCTACCAGGTGCCTGTCGAGGTCAAGCCGGCTCGAGCGACGACGTTGGCGATGCGCTGGCTGGTCACCTTCGCCCGGCAGCGGCGGGAGAAGACCATGGCCGAGCGCCTCATGAACGAAATGCTGGACGCCTCCAATGGACTCGGCGCCGCGGTCAAGCGTCGCGAGGACACCCACAAGATGGCCGAGGCCAACAAGGCGTTCGCCCACTATCGCTGGTAATCCCAGCCCGAGGCTCAGCTCCGCGGAAGTCCACCGGCATCCGTACGAGCACGCAATCATCTAAGGAGAGGTTGAAGCCACACCATGGCTGTCGACATCAAGACTGACCTGTCCAAGGTCCGCAACATCGGGATCATGGCCCACATCGACGCGGGCAAGACGACAACGACTGAGCGCATCCTGTTTTACACCGGCATCAATTACAAGATGGGTGAGGTGCACGAGGGCGCCGCCACCATGGACTGGATGGAGCAGGAGCAGGAGCGCGGCATCACCATCACGTCCGCCGCGACGACCTGTCACTGGAGAGACCACCAGATCAACATCATCGACACCCCCGGGCACGTCGACTTCACGGTTGAGGTCGAGCGCTCACTGCGGGTCCTCGACGGAGCCGTCGCCGTCTTCGACGGCGTCGCCGGTGTGGAGCCGCAGAGCCAGACCGTCTGGCGCCAAGCCGACCGGTACCGCGTGCCCCGGATCTGCTTCGTGAACAAGCTGGACCGGACGGGTGCCAATTTCGACTTCTGCGTCAGCACGATCAAGAACCGGTTGAACGCCGTACCGGCCGTGCTCCAATTGCCGATCGGCTCGGAGGCCAACTTCATCGGCGTTGTGGACCTGATCAAAATGCGCGCTCTGACCTGGCGGGGCGAGACCACGATCGGTGAGGACTACACGGTCGAGGAGATTCCGGCCGACATGGTGGACAAGGCCCAGGAGGCGCGCCACGCGCTGATCGAGCTGGTCGCCGACTACGACGACCACCTGATGGAGGCCTACCTCACTGACGAGGACTCAATCACCCCCGAATTGCTTGCCGACTCGATTCGTCGGGCCGTCCTGTCGTCCCAGATCACCGCAGTGCTGTGCGGTAGCGCCTTCAAGAACAAGGGTGTGCAGCCCTTACTCGACGCGGTCATCGCCTACCTGCCGTCGCCGCTCGATGTGCCGGCGATCGACGGTTTCAAGCCGGGCAATGAGTCGGTCCGCATCGAGCGGCATCCGGCCGATTCCGATCCGTTCTCCGCGCTCGCGTTCAAGATTGCCGCTGATCCGCACTTGGGCCGCCTGACCTACATTCGGCTCTACTCAGGAAAGCTCGAGGCCGGTTCCACGGTGCTCAACGCGACCAAGGGTCGGAAGGAGCGAATCGGCAAGATCTACCAGATGCATGCCAACAAGCGGCAGGAGATCGCCTCGGTCGGTGCCGGCCAGATCGTCGCCGTGATGGGGCTCAAGGACACCACCACTGGTGAGACCTTGAGCGATCCGAACGCGCAGGTCGTTCTGGAGTCGATGGACTTCCCAGCCCCGGTCATTGAGCAGGCGATCGAGCCCAGGACCAAATCCGACCAGGAGAAGCTGGGCACCGCTATCCAACGGCTCGCGGAGGAGGACCCGACCTTCCGCGTGCACACCGACGATGAGACCGGTCAGACCATCATCGCCGGCATGGGAGAGCTGCACCTCGAGGTGCTGATCGACCGGATGAAGCGTGAGTTCCGGGTCGAGGCGAACATCGGTAAGCCCCAGGTGGCCTATCGGGAGACCCTGCGGCGCAAGGTGGAGAAGGTCGAGTACACCCATAAGAAGCAGTCCGGTGGCTCAGGGCAGTACGGCCGGGTCATCATCAACCTGGAGCCGCTGCAATCCGGCACCGGTTATGAGTTCGTCAACGCCATCACGGGCGGCAGGATCCCCAAGGAGTACATCCCGGCGGTTGACGAGGGGATCCAGGACGCCATGCAGTTCGGTGTGCTCGCGGGCTATCCGGTGGAGGACGTCAAGGTCACCCTGGTGGACGGCGCGTACCACGACGTCGACTCCTCCGAGCTGGCGTTCAAGATTGCTGGCTCGATGGTGTTCAAGGAAGCCGCGCGCAAGGCGGATCCGGCACTGCTGGAGCCCATCATGGCGGTCGAAGTGACCACGCCCGAGGACTATCTGGGCACCGTCATCGGTGACCTCAACTCCCGCCGCGGTCACATCCAGGCCATGACCGACCTGCACGGCAACAAGGTCGTACAGGCCCTCGTGCCGCTGTCGGAGATGTTCGGCTACGTGGGAGACCTGCGGTCCAAGACCTCGGGCCAGGCCTCGTACTCGATGGAGTTCCACTCCTACGCCGAGACGCCCAAGAGCGTCGCGGAGGAGATCATTCAGAAAGCGCGGGGGGAGTGACCCAGAGCCGTACGGTTTGCGTTTGACGCCGGCCGTACGGGCAGGAAAACTTAGGCCGGGCCAGGACCGGCGACCAAACCCACAAACCAAGCAACGCCTCGCGCCCGCGAGGCAAGTAAAACTAAGAAGGAGCCTCAGTGGCAAAGGCCAAGTTCGAGCGGACCAAGCCGCACGTCAACATCGGCACCATCGGGCACATCGACCACGGCAAGACCACGCTGACCGCGGCGATCACGAAGGTGCTG
>DASQUD010000105.1:0-8559 GCA_035641455.1 Propionibacteriaceae bacterium
GTCGTCGTTCTTGGTGGCCGATGGCTCACCGCCGATGGTCGTGGGACTCGTCGACGAGGACAGCGATCTGGCCACCGCCATTTCGGCCGGTTCAACGTTCGCCGTCAGCCTGCTGGGTTGGCAGCACCGCGCTCTGGCCGACGCCTTCGCCGGTCTCGCTCCCGCACCTGGCGGACTCTTCCGCCTCGGGTCGTGGGTCGACACCACGTGGGGACCCGTGCTGAGCGACTGCCCAGCTTGGCTCGGAGCGCGCCTGCTCACCACGGTCGGCGAGCATGCGGGCTGGCCACTGCTGATCCGAGCCGAGATCGAGCATGCTGAAATCAACGGGGAAGGCGAGGAGCGGCTGCTGGCCCACATCCGAGCTCGCTACGTTGCGCTCGGCGCGCCTTAGACCGCATCAACTAGCCTCGGCAGATGTGACGACGGTCCTGTTGATCCGCCACGGACGTACCGCGGCCAACACCTCGGGCATCCTGGCCGGGCGCGCTTCAGGCGTCGAGCTTGACGACGTCGGGGTCAGGCAGGCGACTGAAGCCGGGACCCGGATCGGCTCCCTGCCGCTGCGCGCCATCGTCAGCTCACCGCTGCGACGGTGCCGGCAGACGGCCCAAGCCCTGCAGGCGGCTCGCACGGAGAGCTGCCCGACCTTGATCGAACAGGCGCTTGTCGAGTGCGGCTACGGTGACTGGACCGGACGCTCGCTGCGCGAGCTCAGCAAGGAGAAGCTGTGGCAAAGCGTCCAGCAGCAGCCTTCCGCTGTGCGGTTTCCCGGCGGCGAGTCGATGACTGAGATGTCGAGCCGTGCGGTGAGTGCGATCCGGAGCTGGGATCGACGGCTCGCGGCCGAGCACGGGGAGGACGCGATATGGGCGGCTGTCTCGCACGGTGATGTGATCAAGGCGATTCTGGCCGACGCACTCGGCATGCACCTCGACAGTTTTCAGCGCTTGCTGGTCGATCCCGGCTCCGTTTCAGCGGTGCGCTACACCCCGGTCCGGCCGTACGTCGTCACCGTGAATTCCACGGCGGGTGATCTGTCGGGTTTGTTCCGCGCAGCTCCGAAGAAGTCGCGGGGACGCCGGACCAAGGACCAGCACGATGCCCCTGTCGGGGGCGGCTTGGGTGCCCAGGATGCGGTCGACTGAGCTGGCGGACGTGGAATCCGTCGGCGTTACGCTGGGGCGCATGGCGATTCTCGTGCACCGCTATGACTCTCCTGACCGCTTCGTCGCCGGTACGGTCGGTCAGCCTGGTGAGCGCACTTTTTTCCTCCAGGCACGGGAGGGTAACCGGATCACCAGCGTGGCTTGCGAGAAGCAGCAGGTCTCAGTGCTCGCCGAGCATTTGGACCGGGTCTTGAACGAGGTCCACAAGCGCAGCGTCGGCGAGGTGGAGGTTCCGCCGGCGTCCACCGCCGCCCGGGATACCGAGCCCCTGGACGCTCCGATCACCGAGGAATTTCGGGTGGGCACGATGACCATCGCCTGGGATCCGACTATCCGCCGGATCGTCATCGAGCTGTTCTCCAACGTCGACGTGGACGCCGAGGAAACCGAAGAGCAGCAACCGGAGCAGCCGCCCGAGGCCGAGGATGAGATCGATGCCGACGAGGTGTTCGTCGTCAAGATCACCGCCTCGTACGCCCGTGATTTTGTCGCCCGAGCCCAAGCTCTGGTCGCCGCCGGCCGCCCGTCGTGCCCCTTCTGCTTGCAGCCCATGGACGCGGCTGGCCACATCTGCCCCCGCGCCAACGGCTATCGGCGCCCGCTGATGTGAGCCCGTTCGGACGCTTGTGACCCATCCAGCACTCACGCCGCTGCTGGGCGGAGATCTGGAGATCACCGGCCGACTGCTGCAGGCATCCAACGCCACGTTCCTCGCCGAACTGAGGTGTGGCAAGGAGAGGACGCCGTGTGTCTACAAGCCAGCGCAGGGCGAGCGCCCGTTGTGGGATTTTCCGCACGGCAGCTTGGGAAAGCGGGAGGTCGCGGCGTACGAAGTGTCCCGAATCGGTGGTTTTGATCTTGTTCCGGTCACCGTCCTGGTCGACGGTCCGCTCGGCCCGGGTTCGCTGCAGCGCTGGGTGGACGAAGATCAGGACGAGAGCTTCCAGCTGGTCGACTTAGTGGCCACGGCGAGCTTGCCACGGGAGGGATGGTTCACCTGTGTGGAGGGCTTGGGGGCCGATGATCGGCCGGTGTCGGTGATCCACGCCGACCGACCTGATCTGCGGTTGCTCGCCGTCTTCGACGTCTTGATCAACAACGCCGACCGCAAAGGCGGGCACATTCTGGGTAGCGCCGGGCGCATCTTCGGTGTCGATCATGGGGTCAGCTTCCACACCGACTCGAAGCTTCGGACCTTGCTGTGGGGTTGGGCAGGCGCCGAGGTTACCGACGCAGAATTGACTGCCATTGAACGGGCCCGCGATCTGGCACCCGAGGAGCTGCAGAAGCTGCTCACTGATGCCGAAATCGATGCCTTTCTCCGTCGGGCCGACCAGCTGTTGCAGCGACGCCGGCTACCTCGTCCGCGGGGGGCCTGGCCATCGATTCCCTGGCCTCCGTTCTGATCCACGGGCCGTTCACGGGACGCGCGGCGCCGCTGCCTCTGGGTAGGGTGACGCCATGCAGGCCTGGACGGTGCCGCCGGCGCCCAGCCTTCGCCGGGCCGAAATTCGCCGACCGTTACAGCTATTCGATACCGCCACGCGGCAGCTGGTTGAGGTTCAACCGCACCAGGGAACCGCTCGGATGTACGTCTGCGGAATCACGCCGTACGACGCCACCCACGTCGGGCACGCCAACACCTACGTTGTCTTCGATCTGTTGCACCGGATATGGCAGGACCGCGGCCTGGACGTCAGTTATGTGCAGAACGTGACCGATGTCGATGACCCGTTGCTCGAGCGGGCGGCAGAGATCGGTGTGGATTGGCAGGCGCTGGCGGAGGAAGAGACAGAGCTCTTCCGCAACGACATGACGGCGCTCAACGTGCTGCCGCCCCAGCACTATGTCGGGGCGATCGAGTCCATGTCGCTCATCACGCGACTCATTGAGCAGCTTCAAGAGCGGGGATGGGTCTACCCGGTCGACGATCCCGAATTTCCCGATCTGTACTTTGCGCAGGCGAGTGACCCCCAGTTCGGCTCTTTGTCGCGCCTCGGCGAGGAGGCAGCGATCTCACTGTTCGGCGAACGTGGCGGCGACCCGGATAGAGCGGGCAAGAAAGCGCCGCTGGACTGCCTGGTATGGCGGCTGGCGCGCGTCGGTGAGCCGTCCTGGGAGTCGCCGTTCGGTCTCGGCCGGCCTGGCTGGCACGTCGAGTGCACCGCGATCGCGCTCGACCTGCTGGGCAGCAACTTCGACGTCCAAGGCGGCGGCACCGATCTGATCTTTCCTCATCATGAGATGTCTGCGGCTGAGGCAAGGGTGGCCACCGATCAGCCATTCGCGAAGGCATACGTGCACAGCGGCATGGTCGGGTTGCACGGGCAGAAGATGTCGAAGTCCAAGGGCAATCTGATTCTGGTGTCGGAGCTGCGAGAGTCGGGGGTCGATCCCATGGCCATCCGGCTCGCTCTACTGGCCAGTCATTACCGCGACGACTGGGATTGGACCGATGAACTGCTGGCTTCAGCGACTCAGCGGCTCGACCGGTGGCGCGAAGCTGTACGGCTTGATGCGGGCATGAACGCTGACGAGACGATCAGCTCGATCCGCGCGGCACTTGACGAGAATCTGAATGCTCCTGCTGCCTTGGCGGCAGTTGATGCCTGGGCAGGTGCGTCGACCGCCATCGACGCGGACGACGTGGATGCTCCTGCCCTCATCGCCCAGGCCTGCGACGCCCTCCTAGGCGTGCGGTTGTGAACAGCCGACTCGGTGCTGCGCGCCACTGAGATCTACCCCGCAGCCCGCGAACCAGTGGCAGAATGTGCCCGACGAGTACAACTCGCGCGTGTTCCGGGGTCGGTGTAATTCCGAACCGGCGGTGACAGTCCGCGAACCAGCCGCATCCAGCGGCTGGCCGATGTGGTGGAACTCCACGACCGACGGTGAAAGTCCGGATGGGAGGTTCACGCGAGTGCGTCGCCGTCGCGTCCCGATGGACGCACGCCGGCGCCTCTCCACCCCGGCATTCGTGCGACCGGACGAGTGGAGGATCAATGGATCTGCAAGAACTACTCCTGCGGTTGCTGAAGGCCGAACTCCATATCGGTTCGAGCGCCATCCTGTGGCGCGAGATCATCGGCAACGGGTTCGGGCTGGCAAGCGCACTTTTGGGCATGCGGCGAAAGGTGGCCGCCTGGCCCATCGGCATCGTGGGCAACGTGTTGCTCTTCACGGTGTTCGTCGGCAGCGCACTGGGCGGAGCATTCAGCACTCCCCAGCAGCTCGACCTGTGGGGGCAGGCCGGCCGCCAGGTGTTCTTCATCGCGGTCAGCATTTACGGCTGGATTCGGTGGTACCAGTACCGCCAGGCTCATGCGGGCGAAGGTGTCGGCGTGCGGCCGAAATGGGCCGGCGCGAGCGGGCGCATCCAACTGCTGGCCGGAGCTGTTGTGATGACAACGCTCTTCTATTTCGTGCTCAAAGCCCTTGGCTCCTGGGGGCCGCTGGCCGACGCATGGATCTTGACCGGATCAATCCTGGCCACGTATGGGATGGCGCGCGGCTGGGTCGAGTTCTGGCTGGTCTGGATCGCGGTCGACGCGGTCGGCGTGCCGCTGCTGCTGAAGGCCCACTATTACCCGTCGGCGATCATGTACATCGTCTACGGCGCCTTCTGCGTGGTGGGCTTCGTGGCCTGGCTGAAAATCGAACGCCGGGAGCGCGAACGGGCGCATCCCGATGGCGTCGCTGACCCGGTCATCGAAACGGTCGGCTGACTCGGGCCCCGTCACGCAACGGTCTCGGCAGTAGGGTGGTCGGCCATGATCGACCCTCCGGCCGGCAAGAGCTTCGACGACCTGTACGCCGAGCTTCGCCGCAAGGTCGCCGAGCGCACGCCAGGCTCGGCGACCGTGGCCTGGGTCGACGCCGGGGTGCACGAAATCGGTAAGAAGATCGTCGAGGAAGCGGCTGAGGTCTGGATGGCGGCTGAATACCAGTCGAATACCGAGGCCGCCCTGGAGATCAGCCAGCTGCTCTATCACTTGCAGGTGCTGGCAATCGCCCTTGATCTTGACCTCGAAGATATCTACGCCCACCTCTGAGCCCCCAATCTAGGATGAGGCCCGTGACGTCGACGGTGCCCGTGGGCAAGGCGGTGATCAGAGTCGCCGTACCCAACAAGGGCGCACTGTCGGAGCCGGCGGCCGAAATGCTCCACGAGGCCGGTTATCTGCAGCGGGCCGACGCGAAGGAACTCGCGCTCCTGGACGAGTCGAATGGCGTCGAGTTCTTCTACCTTCGACCCCGGGATATCGCGGTCTACGTCGGGGAAGGCACGCTCGACGTCGGCATCACGGGCCGCGACATGCTGCTGGATTCCCACGCCAATGCCGTCGAGGTGATGCCGCTTGGATTCGGCCGCAGCCGCTTCCGGTTCGCCGCTCCCGCCGGCAGCGACCTGGCGGTGGAAAAGCTCAACGATCTTCGACTGGCCACGTCCTATCCGGGGCTGGTCGACGCGTATCTGGAGGCGCAAGGCGTGAGCACCCGGCTGATCGCGCTGGATGGGGCCGTGGAAACGGCGATCCGCTTGGGTGTGGCCGACGTGATCGCGGATGTCGTCGAGACCGGAAGTACGTTGCGCCAAGCCGGTCTCGAACTCTTCGGCGACTCGATCCTCGAGTCGGAGGCGGTCCTCATCCGCCGGAAAGGGACGACGGCGCCGGCCGGGCTCGATCAGCTGGAGCGCAGATTGAACGGCGTGCTCGTGGCGCGGAACTACGTGATGATGGACTACGACGTCAGTGATGCCGTGGTTGACCGGGCGTGTGCCATCACGCCCGGGCTTGAGTCGCCAACCGTGTCACCGTTGGCCCGTGAGGGTTGGCACGCCGTACGGGCCATGGTGCCGCGAAGCGACGCTCAGCAGCTGATGGACGATCTGTGGTTACTCGGGGCGCGGGCCATCCTGGTGACCGACATCGCCGCCTGCCGGATCTGATCCGGTGCCGTCCGAGCCTGCTGACGACGTGTACACAGCCCGGCCGCGCCGACTGCAGGTGATCACCGGGGCGTTCGGCGTTGCGCTGTTAGCACTGACGGCCGTCGGCTGGTACGCGCTGCCGTCCACCATCCAAGTCCTATTCACGTTCTCCCAGCTGTTGACGCTGGTTGTCATTTTGGCGTCCATCCTCTTTGGGATGGGCGTTATCGCCGCGAGCTATGTCCGAGCCGACAGCAGCGGCCTCCAGCTGCGTAACGGCCTGCGTACCCACGTCATCCCATGGTCGCGGGTCCACAAGATTCTGCTGCGCCGAGGCGACCCCTGGGCGTTCGTGCTGCTCCGGCCGACTGACGGGCGTCCGTTCGAAGTGGACCTTGATGCCGACAAGCAGATGCTGATGGGGATCGTCGCCACGGAAGGCGCGGCGGCGCACCTTGCGGTGGAGGAGCTACGGCAGCGCCATCGGCGCTACCGTCTCCAGAACTAGGTCCTACTCAATGCCGCGCGACTTGAGCAGCGCTTCGATCTCGGCCATCTCTTCGTCAATCGGTTGCGCCGGAGGCTTACCACCTTTACGGCTGGCGGTGGCGGCTGGCAGCGATCCCGAAGAGGACGTTGACGCCACAGACTTCGATTTCTTGGCCGCGACCCGGCGAGCGAGGAGGCCGCCGACGATCCATAGGACCACACAGAGCCCGAGCAGTGCCAGACCGAACCAGACCGACGGTGAGAAGATGATTTCCGATGCCCAGGTGCCGGCCGCAACGATGCCGTTCCAGAGCAGGCGAAGCAGGCCGCTGAAGTAGAGGGCGATCGGAGCCAGGGCCAGCGCGATCGCTTGGATGACCCGGCCCTTGTTCCCCCGACGCCACGCGAAGCCGGCGGCGATGACGCCAAGCAAGGTCAGGCCCACACAGAGGGGCAACAGCACAGTGTCCACGGCTGGCATCTCTTCACCATGCCATAGTCGACCAAGCCTGCCGATCCGGGAGAGCACGGGCTGCACCCGGATCTCATGGCTCCGTACTGTGGTCTGGTGGACCACGAGCGGCGCCTGACGGCCTCTGCCTTCCCCGGTGATGACGGCAGAGCCTCCGCCGAGACCCGGAGTCTCATGGCGGCGGCCGGCGATGCGGCCAATCCTCACGCCTACCTGCGAGCCGTGGCCTTCCTGTGCGGCGATCGCCTCCTGGTCCCCGTCGTGGCCACCGCCACCCGGATGGGACGGACGGCGGGCGGGCTCGCCTCCGACAAGGAAGCCGAAATGGCAGTCGTCCTGCTGCAAGGTCGAGACGGTCGCAGAGCCATGCTGGCCTTTACGGGTCTCGACTCACTGCAGCTTTGGCAGGAAGGTGCCCGTCCGGTGCCGGTAACCCTGGACGTAGCCGCGAAGACGGCGTTGGCCGAGGGCGCTGCCGCTCTCCTGATCGACCCGGCCGGACCTCACACGCTGGCCATTGAGGACGTACTGCTCGACAACCTAGCCGCGGGCCACCGTCTGCTCGAGACCGAGCCGAACGTCTTCGGCTGGGCAGTACCCAGCTCCCACGGGCAGCGTAAGCCCTCGGAATAGTGAGCGCGGGTGGTAACGTTTTGGTTTGACCGATCCGGTGTCGCACTGGATCTGCAAGTGGAGACCCGATCTCCCA
Organism: Propionibacteriaceae bacterium; assembly: GCA_035641455.1. Taxonomy (GTDB): domain Bacteria; phylum Actinomycetota; class Actinomycetes; order Propionibacteriales; family Propionibacteriaceae; genus Microlunatus. Next base: position 7,773 of record DASQUD010000105.1, read on the forward strand.
CCCGAGCGACGAGCCAGCAGTGGTTGCCGGGTCAGTCTGCGGAAGCGGCGAAGGCCGTCGTCCGTGGTCTTTACGGGTCTTCGCAACGAGCGTTGGCCCGTTCGGCTTTTCGGGCTCGTTTCGGCAGATCATTTCCGGCGCAGCCACTGGTTCCCGTTTACAACACATGGAGGGCATATCAGCACCGAACCGCGAATCAACGATCGTATTCGCGTCCCCGAAGTCCGGCTTGTCGGGCCGGCGGGGGAGCAGGTAGGGATCGTCAAGATCGAAATGGCCTTGCAGCTTGCCCGCGAGGCCGAGCTGGACCTGGTGGAAGTCGCTCCGATGGCGCGTCCGCCGGTCGCCAAGCTCATGGACTACGGCAAGTTCAAGTATGAGAACGCGCAGAAAGCTCGCGAGAGTAGGCGCCACCAGACCAACACCGTGATCAAGGAAATGAAGCTTCGACCGAAGATCGATATTCACGACTACGAGACCAAAAAGGGTCATGTCGTGCGTTTCCTCAAGGCCGGCGACAAGGTCAAGATCACGATTATGTTCCGCGGCCGTGAGCAGTCCCGGCCAGAGCTCGGCTACAACTTGTTGAAGAAGCTCGCCGAGGACGTGGACGAGTTCGGATTCGTCGAGTCCTCGCCGAAGCAAGATGGCCGGAACATGCTTATGGTTCTTGGCCCGCACAAGAAGAAGGTCGAAGCTCGCGCTGATGTCCGCGCCGAGCGCGACCGGCGTGCTGCCGAGCGGCGGGCCGACGCTGACGCCGAGCGCACGGAGGCGGCGGCTAGCC
>DASQUD010000106.1:0-5948 GCA_035641455.1 Propionibacteriaceae bacterium
GTCGGGCGGCGAGGCGCAGCGCACCAAGATGATCCGCCACGTCGGGTCGTCGCTCACCGACGTCACCTACGTCTTCGACGAGCCCACCACGGGCCTGCATCCCCACGACATCCGGCGGATGAACGACCTGCTGTTGCAGCTGCGGGACAAGGGCAACACGGTGCTCGTCGTGGAGCACAAGCCGGAGACGATCGTGATCGCCGACCACGTCGTCGACCTCGGTCCCGGCGCCGGCAGCGCCGGCGGCGAGGTGGTCTTCGAGGGCACCGTCGAGGGGCTGCGGGCCAGCGACACGCTCAGCGGGCGGCACCTGGACGACCGCGCCTCCCTGAAGCCGTCGGTGCGGAGGCCGTCGGGGGTGCTGGAGGTCCGCGGCGCCAGCACTCACAACCTGCAGGACGTCGACGTCGACATCCCGCTCGGCGTGCTGGTCGTCGTCACGGGGGTGGCGGGCTCGGGCAAGAGCTCGCTGATCCACGGCTCGGTGTCGGGACGGGAAGGAGTGGTGTCGGTCGACCAGACCCCGATCCGTGGCTCTCGGCGGAGCAACCCGGCGACGTACACGGGCCTGCTCGACCCGATCCGCAAGGCATTCGCAAAGGCCAACGGCGTCAAGCCGGCGCTGTTCAGCGCCAACTCCGAGGGAGCCTGTCCCACCTGCAATGGCGCCGGGGTGATTTACACCGACCTGGCGATGATGGCCGGCGTCGCCTCGATCTGCGAGGAATGCGAGGGCCGACGGTTCCAGACCTCGGTGCTGGAGCACCACCTCGGCGGCCGCGACATCAGCGAGGTCCTCGCGATGTCGGTGATCGAGGCCGAAGAGTTCTTCGGCGCCGGCGAGGCGCGGACGCCGGCCGCGCACGCGATCGTCGACCGGCTCGCCGACGTCGGGCTCGGCTACGTTAGCCTCGGCCAGCCGCTCCCCACCCTGTCCGGCGGCGAGCGGCAGCGGCTCAAGCTGGCCACTCACCTGGCCGAGAAGGGCGGTCTCTACGTCCTCGACGAGCCGACCACCGGCCTCCACCTCGACGACATCGCGCGGCTGCTCGGCCTACTCGACCGGCTCGTCGACTCCGGCAAGTCGGTCATTGTCATCGCGCACCACCAGGCGGTCATGGCGAACGCAGACTGGATCATCGACCTCGGCCCCGGCGCCGGCCACGACGGCGGGCGGATCGTCTTCGAGGGCACACCCGCTGACCTCGTCGCCGCCCGCTCCACGCTCACTGGCGAGCACCTCGCGGCCTACGTCGGCACCTGACCGAGACCTCGCCGAAGCCGTCAGACCGTTCTCTCATCTAGTTCGCTGGTCCGACTCAGGTCGCCGGGACGAGAAGGGGTCTCCCATGTTTACGTGGGAATCTTGGGACTTCGCCCCGAAACTTGCTGGTTGAGCGCAGAATCCCCGGCAAAGTTCACGCGCTTGCCACAAACCGCTGCTACGACCCCACGTACTCCTGGATGCTGACTGTCCGATAAGGGACATTATGTCAAGTTGGCAGGGGGGCTACTCCCCGCCGTCCAGAATGGGGCCCGGTGTCCGTCAGCCCTGTCAGGCGCGGTCAGCGGGGTGTGAAGTCAGGCTCAAGGGCGGCTCGGATAACCTGTCGCGCCATAGCGACCATGCCCGGGTGGCTGTCGAAGTAATAGATCAGGGCTTCCAGGCCTTAGACCACGTTGACGGTATCCAGAGCCTCCGACAGCGGTTAACCGTGATCCGTCGTTGATCACTCCGACCTCGCACGTCCGCGACTGTCGGAACGCCAGGTTAGGGTCGAAATGTGTCGACGAAGCGGGATGCAGGAGCGGCGGAGGTGGTCGCTTTCCGGGACGCCGCCGAGTTCGAAGCCTGGCTGATGAGCCATGTCGACTGGCGGCCCGGAGTGTGGTTGAAGATCGCAAAGAAGGGGTCGGGCGTTCCGTCGCTGACTGACGACGAGGCCGTCGACCTTGGCTTGTGCTACGGCTGGATCTCTGGCCAGCGGAAGGCATATGACGATGTGTATTACTTGCAGCACTACGTTCCTCGTCGACCGCGAAGCCGATGGTCACAAGTGAACGTCCGCCGGGTCGAGGCGCTCATGGCGGCGGGGCGGATGCGCCCGTCCGGCCTCGCGGAGGTCGAGGCCGCCAAGGCTGATGGACGGTGGGACGCGGCTTACGAGTCTCAGAAGGAAGCTACCGTTCCGCCCGATCTCGCTGTCGCCCTGGCCGCAGACCCTCGGGCGGGCAGGGTTTTCGAATCGCTCAGCAAGACCGACCAGTACGCCGTGATCCTCGACATCGTCACGGCCCGCACCAGCCAAACTCGATCGGCGCACATCCTCAGGGCTGTGGCGGCTCTCAACGGCCGCGCTGGTGACTTGCCGGGCTAACGAGCGACTGGCGGGATCCGCCATGTCCATGGGTCATGGAGCCCGGTCGTCGGCAGAGTACGGGCGGCGTCGGCCCCACCATCGCACCGATCAGCTCGTACGCTTCGATGATGGCATTGAGCAAAGGGGACAAGGTCCACTGGAACACGTCGCAGGGCGAGACGACAGGTACGACGGTTGAGAAGAAGACCAAGGACTTCACGCTCGATGGGCAGAAGTTCAAGCCGACTGATGACGACCCTTACTGGATCGTGGAGTCAGCGAAGTCAGGAAAGCAAGCGGCCCATAAGGAGTCCGCGCTGAGAAAGGCGTGAGTCAGTGCTCCACCGGCTCAACAAGACCCAATCTGGCCCTCAGCGCTTCGGCGGTCTGTCCGCTGACGGTCAGGTGTAGTTCTCTTCAACAGTGTCGGGCGTATCCGGAACCGCATCGGCGCCACCCGTCGCCGTCTGTGCGTTGTCCAAACTGGATCCACCTTCGGAACGCTCACCCGACTCAACCTGCCGGTCGCCAGAGTCGGCTGCCGGTTCTGCGTCACCGTTGGAACGATCATGCCGATCGTCACCAGTTGACTCTCGTACGCGATCGAAAATGCCCATGCCGAGAAAGTACCCAGACCAGCGTCGATTACGCCGAAATCGACAGCGGTGCGCTTCAGATAGGTTACGAGGCATGGTTCGAAAGGTTGCGTTACTCACAGCGGGCGGATTCGCTCCGTGCCTTTCCTCCGCCGTCGGCGGGCTGATCGAGCGTTATACCGAGTTGGCGCCAGACGTCGAGATCATCGCGTACAAGTACGGCTACCAGGGCTTGCTGCAGGGTGACTCGTTGACCGTCACCCCGGAAGTACGGGAGCAGGCGGCGGTGCTGCACCGCTATGGCGGCTCCCCCATCGGCAACTCCCGAGTCAAGCTGACCAATACCGCCGACCTGAGCAAGCGGGGGCTCATTCAGGACGGCATGGACCCTCTGCAGGCCGCAGCCGATCGGCTGACCACCGACGGAATCGATGTGCTGCACACGATCGGTGGGGACGACACCAACACAACCGCCGCCGATCTGGCGGCCTTTCTCGCTCGCCACGGCCACTCCCTTACCGTGGTGGGGCTCCCCAAGACCATCGACAACGACATCATCCCGATTCGCCAGTCGCTGGGCGCGTGGACCGCTGCCGAACAGGGCTCGCGTTTCGCACAGAACATCATCGGCGAGCACAATTCCGGGTCCAGGATGTTGATCGTGCACGAGGTGATGGGTCGGCACTGCGGCTGGCTGACGGCCGCCACCGCCCAGAACTACAGCGAGTGGCTGGACGGTTGCGAGTGGCTGCCAGAGCTCGGCTTGAGTCGCGAGGCCTGGGACATCCACGGAATCTACGTTCCCGAGGCGGTGTTCGACATAGACGCTGAAGCCGATCGGCTGAGGCAGGTGATGGACACCGTCGGATCAGTCAATCTGTTCATCTCAGAAGGCGCCGGTCTCGACACCATCGTGGGTGAGCTGGAGAAGTCTGGCGAAGAAGTGGCCAGGGATGCGTTCGGCCACGTGAAGATCGACAAGGTAAACCCAGGAGCCTGGTTCGCCAGCAAGTTCGCTGACCGGCTGTCGGCGGAGAAAGTTATGGTGCAGAAGTCCGGTTACTTTTCCCGTTCCGCCCCCGCGAACCAGCGCGATCTTGAGTTGATCAAGTTGATGACCGACCTTGCCGCGGATTCAGCCCTACGGGGTGAGCCCGGTGTCATTGGCCACGACGAGGAGCGGGGCGACGAACTACGAGCGATCGAGTTCGACCGAATCAAAGGTGGCAAGCCGTTCGACGTCGGCCAGGAGTGGTTCGGCTCTCTGCTGAAGAATATCGGTCAACCCGCCGCCGAAGTGGCGGAGCACTGATACCGCCGCCGAAGTGGCGGAGCACTGGTACCCGCTGCCGAAGCGGCGGGGCATTGAAATACGCCGCCGAAACGGCGGGCATCGATTCACCCCTCGTTTGATCTCCCCCGGTGACGAGACACGGCGGACAGCAGAATGGCCAGGGCTGCCCCCAGGCCGGCGCCGGTTGCCGCGCCCGTGACGTAAGCCGCCAGGGTGGCCACCCGCACGGATCGAGCTGCCACTGCCTCCGGAACCAGGCCCGGGGTCGCCGCATCTGTCCGTGAACCGGTCGGTGTCAACTCGTCGACGTCCGCCTCGTCCTCCGCGGTGGTCCCCTCCCCCGCTGCATTCACCTCAACCACCTCCTCGTCGGCCGCCGTCTCCGGGTTAGCCGTCGCAATCCATGCGGCGACCAACAAGATCAGCCGAGCGAAAAAGTTGAAGAACAGCATCAAGGCGATCACGGGGCCAAAGATGAGTGCCGCTGGGCTGTTCGAGAACCGCGCCACCAAGAAGCTGGTCAGGTACTGCAGGATCGCCAATCCGATTGCACCGATCAGTGCGCCTTGCCGGACGATCTTCCACGGCACACGGGTCTCCGGCAGAACCGCATAGAGGTAAAGGAACAGCAGCCAGCCCGCTCCGATCGAGACGATGACAGGAATCAGGCGAAGGACGGGGGAAAGCCAACCGATGTGGCCGACGCCGAGCCAGTCGAGCACATCGTCAGTAAGCGCCGCGGACAGTGAGGTCAGAACAAAGGTGAGAACAACCGCCACCACCACACCGAGTAACTCCACGAGATTGAGCAGCGTCCGGGTGACGATATTTCCTGAGGTGTCCCGCAGATCGAAGTCTTGCCGCCATTGCGCCCTTACGGCGTTTCTGAGATTCGCCATCCAGCCAGCTCCGGAGTAGAGCGCGGAGACCACGCCGACGATGCCGATCGCGGTGAACGTCCTCAGCGCACTCTGGATGACCGACAGAATGCGGTCCCTGGTCGCCGGATCGGCGCTGCCCAGCGCGTCGGCGATCGCGCTCGCGAGCGGATCGAGAAGATCCGGCCGAGAGATGGTAAGCACAAATCCCGCAATGGAGAACCCGAGCATCAGCACCGGTATGACACCGAGAATCGAGAAGTAGGTGATAGCCGCTCCGAATTGGGCGCCCATTCGCGAGCTGAATCGCTCGGAGGTACGAACGAGATGCGCCGCCCAGGGGCGCTGCTTCAGCCGATCAACCCATGCCGCCATGGCACCCCTTCCCGGTGCAGCAGGCCAGTCCGTGCTCCGTGACGTTAACGGATGCAGCGATCTTGACACTTGAGCGCCGGAAGCCTTGGCTGGAGCCATGAGCGAGCTGCTGAGTGATGCCGACGTCGACAAGAGGCTCAACGATCTTTCCGGGTGGAGCTTGGCTAAGCCTGGCGGTGCCGCATTGACCAGGACGCTCAAGTTCGACGACTTCAAGGCCGCACTGAACTTCGTCAACCTCATTGGCGACGAAGCTGAGCAGCTCGATCATCACCCTGACATCGACATCCGCTGGAACAAGGTGACCCTGACCCTTTCAACCCACTCGGCTGGCGGCATTACCGAGCGCGACTTCACCTTGGCTCATCGCATCAATGACCGCGCCGCCGAGTTCGCGCAGTGAGCGGTAACGGGCGAGCGTCCATTTCCCCGAAGCGCAATCGAC
>DASQUD010000107.1:0-6946 GCA_035641455.1 Propionibacteriaceae bacterium
CGGCTCCACAAGGCCGACCATCTGTTCGGCTGACCCCGCCCAGCCGTGCATGAGATAGACGACACGGCCGCGTCCCCAGGAGGTTCCGCGAATCCTGTGCCCAAGGCTCGAGGTCTCGAAGCTCGAACCCCCGACCGGTCCTAACTGCAAGTCCCCATGCCAGGTAGCAGGAGTGTCGGGAATCTGAAACCACCGTCGCGCCGCGGCTCGAGCGGTCAATCCGGGAGCGACCGCCTCCCCGATCGCGTCGGTTATCCGCAGCGCAGCGACGCCAGCCCGTACGATCCTGCGCTTCGGCCGCGATGAACGCTCGATTGATGGGCTCATGTATTCCTCAAAGCACTCATCGCCGGCGTGGCTGGCCGTGTTAGGCAGTAGCTCATAGCAGCACGGTCCCGTACTGACCCTGCGATGGCATCACCCGCTCTCGACCGTCTCCTTCAACCCGGTCAACATGGTGGTCCAGGTCGCCGAGGCGCGGTCGGCCTCATCCTGATCGGCGTTGTTGTCCTGGCTGAGAGCGACGTGCGTCGTTCCGCCCTGGTCAGTCAGCTCGTAAGTGACGGTGTGGTAGTTCTCGGGTCTGTCCTCCTGCCCAGTCAGGGGACTGAAGTGCGTCAGCTTGAGCCGACGGGGTTGCTCCACCTCCAAGATCTCGCCCTTGTCTTGATACGGCTTGCCCCCCCACTCTCCGCTCCAGGTGATACTGCTGCCGGGACGCCAGGTGGCCTCGACTGACGTACCGAACATGTACTTCGCAATCTCTTTCGGGTCGGTCAGTGCCGCCCACACTTGTTCCGGTGGCGCCGAGATGTCGATGTCAGCGCTGGCAAGAAGTCCGGTCATGTCGCCCAACTTATCGGTCAGGATGGGCATCGTTCTGAACGCACCCACGCGCATCCTCAAGGATGGAGCAGAGCGGGACTACCCTGCGAGTTAGAGCCGACTTTGGCTTCATTGACAACGGAGGATCGTCATGGATTCCGGGCAACTGCAGTCGAAACAACCGCGCTCCGCGCTGGCCGGCTCGTACGGCCACCCGGTCCATCCCATCCTGGTTACCGTGCCGATCGGCGCCTGGGTGTGTTCGCTGGTCTTCGACGTCATCTCTTACTTCAGTGCCGAACCCAGAATCTGGAGCGTGGGTGCGATGTGGCTCACCCTCTTCGGTGCGGTGGGTGCCGCAGTCGCCGCTATTTGGGGCGTTATCGACTTCAGGAACCTGCCGCACGGCACAGGCGCCTTCAACACTGGACGGCTCCACGCGGCGCTGAACTCGACGGCGTTGGCAATCTTCATCGTCGACTTCATCTGGCGCTATACCACGCGGGAGACTTGGGATTCGGCGCCGGTGGGCCCGTTGATCTTGAGTATCGTCGGGCTCGGCATTGTCGGCGTGTCCGGTTTCCTCGGCGGACGGCTTGCGTATCACTACGGCGTACGAGTTGCGGACGAGGGCGTTCAGGCCCAAGGATTCCGTAGCTCGACCACCTCGGGCAGCTCTCCAAGGCAGTCCTAGTTCGACGTGATCAGCGGAACGAGTGATCAGTCACCGACTTTGAGCCCTCCCGGTCTACCTTGAGCCCATTAGACAGGGCTCAAGGTGTGCCTGCGGGGCTCAAAGTCGCAAGGAGACGGTGGCGCATTCAGGAAACCTAATGGGCCGGCTGGAGTTCCTGGGTGCCGGAATAGCGCGGCCTGCCCGTACCGCTGGGTTCGGCAGGCGCGGCATCGAACTCGGGCTCCTCATGAACCTCGGGTGCGCCGACGGCGGTCGCGGCTGCGGTGACGGCTCGGCCGTCGTCCCCGGGACCACTCAGCCGGCGCATTTCTCGCTGGAAGTCCCTGCTGCTGAGCAGCAGTTTGTAGATCAGGGCAACCTCGAAGACCAGCAGCAAGACCGCACTGACCAGGACCGCTCCTAACACGGCATCCAGCAGCGGGCCGACGATGAAGATGCACATCTGGTATTCGACGCCGCTGAACAAGTGCGGACGGACTCGCCTGCGCATGGTGACTTCACGCACCCGCGCCCACCAGCCGAAGCGCGACCAGAACTCCTGCTGCAGGACGTAGGTCAGCGCTGGCGGCTTCCGGCGGGTTGCTCGTCGCCTGGCGTACACCACGGCCTCGCGTGAACTGGCGGTCGGGACTGGGTAATAGCCGAGATCGTGCGCCCCTCCGACCGGCAGAAAGCGCACGGCCCCATGCGCGGGCACATGGTGCAGCACGGTACGAGATTTCGGACGTGCCGCGCCGCGGAGCCGACGGCCCATCTCCTGGCGCAGTTTGTAGACCTGCAGCGCATCCATGTAGCGCAACATGTCCAGAAACGTCACCAGCACCGCCAGCCAGATGAAGTAAATCTCGCCGCTGCGCTGGTACTGGCCGTACATCAGCGCTCCGGTGCACGCCAGCACCCGATACCGGTCGAAGCTGTAGTCCAGCCACATCCCGAACACTGACCCGGTCCCCTTGAGCCGGGCGATCTTGCCGTCGACGCAGTCCAGCACAAAGCTGATGTGATAAAGCAGCGCTCCCACCACAAGGGCAGGGTGATCTCCCTGCCAGAACGCCGCCGCCGCCAGCAAACCCACGACGAAGGAGGTGAAGGACACCTGGTTCGGCGTGATCTTGGTGCGATTAGCGAGCGGAATGATCATCCGGGCGACCAGTGGGTCGACGAGAAAGACCGTCCACCAGGCGTCTCGCTTCTTGTACGTCGCCCGCACGTCGTCGAGCGTGAAAGTGCCTCGCTTCGCCGATGTTGCCGCTGGCTCCCCGTCGACGGCAGCGGCGTCTTTCCGGGCGTACTCCGCATGCGACCATCGGAGGCGGAACGGCGGAGCCACGTGCGTGGGTGTCCGCGTGTCCTGCGGTCCATTGGAGTCGGGGGCGTTAGGGTCCCGGAGGCGGTCGATCCTGCCAGCAACGTCGACAACCTCGCTGCGGGGAAGTAGCAGCGTCATGACCGCAGCGTATGGCGGCTGGCCGCCTGGATAGAGTTACGCCACGGCCCAGATGGCAGGAAAATGGCACCTCACCTCGTCTTCACGGAGAAATCACGATGAGCGATCGAATCGACGTTTCCGAGGAGGCCTCGCGGACCGTCAGCGTGCGAGTTCCGGCGGAGAACCGTCACGGGACATACGCGAACGTCTCCTTGGTCAGCCACTCCGGGCATGAGTTCACCATCGACTTCTGCCAGACCGAGCCGGCCAGCACGGCCGACCCCATTCCGGCGTACGTGGTCAGCCGGCTGCATCTGCCGCCCACGCTGATCCCGTCGCTGATCAGCGCACTCCAGGGCAACGTCAACGCCTACCAGCAGCAGTTCGGGCCCATCGTCGAAGTGCACTGATCCGGCTCAGCATTAAGCCGCGATGCAGCTCGGCAGGCGCGCCTGAAGGATCTCGATGTCTGAGTGACGTCAGGCTGCGCTGCTCGGCAGGGCGGCGGCGCGAACCATCAGGCAGTCGAACTCCAGTGCCCGCGCGGTGCTTCGCTCACGGGTGACCAGGTACATCCCGGCCACCTCGAAACCGGCGGCCTCATAGACCGCCAGAGATTCCGGCATGCGGGGCATGCCCTCATAGATGCGGAGTAACGCCACCTCGGACTGTATGCCGACGAAGTCCTTGGCCCGCTCGCCGAGACCGGCGAAGACCTCGAGATCGAAGCCTTGGGTATCGAGCTTCAGGTACGGCCGAGGGTCCGGCACATGGGCCAGCACCTCATCGAGGATCTCGTCGAGACGGACCACCGGAACGGTCTCGGTCATCGCGTCGGTCAGCTTCTGGTAACGCTGGCCGCCGTACTGGCTTGGTGGCAGCGCCGAACTGAGGCCGCTCGGCGCGACGTTGATGTCGATGGAACCCTCCGCACGGCCAAGGGCGAGTTGATGAACCGTCCACTTTGGATCCCTAGCGGCCCGTCGGCTGAGCTCCTCGAAGTCGTGGCGTACTGGCTCGAAGGAGACGATGTGCCCCCGATAACCGGCACGCCGCAGCGACCTCGCGTACTGCCCGCGGTTGGCGCCGACATCAAGGACCACGTTGACGCCGTACAGCTGTACCACGTTGAGGATCTGCTGGACGATGAGGTAGTTGGACAGCCCCGCGTCCTGCTCATGGCGATGGCGCCGGACCAGGGACGGCTCGGTAACCAGCGAGGTGCCCGGGCTGATTTCTCGGATGCCGACCCTCGCGTCCGACTGAGTCACCAGCGCCGCCCGGGGACTGATCTCGGTCGTGCTGAGTTCGAGCGCGGAAATGGGATCCAGCACTGATGTCAGGAATCCAGCGGGGGATTCCGTGGGCTTACGTAGGAGGCCCTGGTCGATGATCATCGAGAGCCCGCGCCGTACCCGCATGATCTCGATCCCGGGTCGGCGGCTCACGACCACCCCGCCGGGACTCAGTTCCTTGACATGCAGCCCGGCTCGACGAAGGGTGCGGCCGAGTCCTCGAGTAATCGAGCTAACGATCACACCGTCGGGCAGCTCGGGCGTGCGCCCGCGCGCGAGCAGCGGGCGGGCAACCCGAGCGGGGAGAAATTGCACAATGCGCTTCGCCGCCGCTCGCCTGAGCTCCGTTCGACCAGCCAGCACCGCGGCGAAGTTGACGGGTGCTGGAGCGGTGGCGCTGAGGACGGGGACGCCATCGCGGCTTTGGATCTCGACCGCGAGACTGACCGGGGAAGGAAGAGTCGCGGCGGCCTTCAAGACGGCGGGCGTTAGCTGCGCCGTCAGCTCAAGCGCGTCCGGCGTCTGGCCGCTGGTCGACGTCACTGGGGCCAACCGTGTGCTTTCACCACCGGCGCCGATCGCGGCCAGAACCATGGTGTCTCTGCTCGTGAGCCGGATCCCCTGCGTGATGAGTTGGACCGTTGCCGTCGCACCATCCTGAGTGGCCTTGATTCGAGCGTCCTCCACGCGGACGGCAACCTCATCGGTGACATCGACAGTGGCCCGTCCTGCGCCTGTGTCGAGAACGAGTCGGTTGCCCTGCACGCGGACGGGAGGTGGCCCACCGAGCTCGGCGAGGGCCAGCTGGTAGGAGGCCTCGGCATCGCGATGGCGTACCAGACGGGAGCGGAATCGGTGAGCCAGGGGGAGTCGGCGCTCCAGGTTTTCGGGCATGCACGCATCAGCCAGATCGGCCGCGGCGAGCACGTGCTCCTTGCGGAACTCCGGCTGGTAGTTGGGCAACCGGTTGGGAGCGATGTAGCGGATTCCCTTGCGGACATAGACGTCGAGGTAGACCTGATCGGCGATCTTGGGGTCGGGACACAGTTCGCGGATCGTCCGCAAGATCGTTTCGACGCTGCGCCGCTGCTCCCAGGGGTCGCGCCGGCGGGAGCTGATGCTCGTCTCCTGACCGTCGACGATGTAGTAGTACGCATAATCCGCGACGCTCGACACCCGCTTGGCCAGCAGATAGGCCCGGGAAGTGAACATGCCATCTTCCAGAGGTGCGCGGTATTCGACAAAGCGCAGGTTGTGCTCGGTGAGGAAATCCCGCCGGAAGAGTTTCGTGGGCCCCAGGCTCTTGAATTGGAGCGGGATCGGAAGGTCGGGTCGGTTTTCGTGGAATAACCGGTGGAAGGGCGCGTACGGGTCGGAGGTCCGCACCGCTCTCGGGACCAGGATGTCGCTGCCCAGCTCGTCGGCCCAGCTGACCATCCGGCGGAGCGCTTCGGTGCCCAGGTAGTCGTCGGCGTCAGCGAAAAAAACGTACCGGCTCGTGCTCTCGGCGACCGCGCGATTACGGGGCTGGCCAGGCCATCCGGAGTTCGGTTGATGGATTACCCGCAGCCAGCTGTGGTTCGCGGCGTAGCGATCCAGGATTTCGCCGCTGCCATCAGTAGACCCGTCGTCCACGCAAATCGCGTCGAAGGTGATCCCGTTGACATCCTGGGCCGCTAATGAGTCGAGAAGCACGGGAAGAAAGCGGGCCTTGTTGAAGACCGGGACGATAACGGAAACGTCACACCGCTCATTCACGCCGGGATCGTAACGCCCGGAAAGCCCGTCACTTGGGACTTCAGCAACGAGTCGAGCTAGTTGAGGACGGCCGATGCTCGAGGACGAAGCGCGCGCCTCATGACCAGCCGCGTCGGCGAACGACGCACGACCTCGCGAAAGCCGGCTCTTTCGTACAGGCTGCGCGATCCGAAGAACATGAAGTCATCATGGCTGCGTTCCGGCTTGTCGACCGGATACGCCTCGAGCATGCGCACCCCTTGATCACGGGCGAAGTCGATGGCCCCCTCCAGCAGCTTGTATTGATAGCCCTGGCCGCGATGGACTTTGGCGACGAAGGTGCACACAATCGACCAAACGGGGGTGTCGTCGACGGGCTTCATGACCCGCGACCGCTCCAGCTTCCGATACTCCTCCCGCGGTCCGAGGCTGATCCAGCCAACCGGGGTGCGGTCGGCATAGCCAACCAACCCAGGTGTCACGCCCGATCGCACCAGTGCATGCAGCTCTTTCTTATGACCCGGCCCGGCGGCCTTGCTCACGCTCACCTGACCGACCTTCCGGTAGAACATGCACCAGCAGCCACGCACGATCGACCCACCTGGCAAGTCGAAGAGCTCCTCCAGGTCACTCCATGTCTGTTCGGTGAGCGGACGTACCTCGAACATGGCCGCAGTCTGGCACCCGCTGCCTGACGGAACCAGGCCCGCATCTGTGGCCTTGTGCGGAAAGACGCACCCCACAGTTCCCGAACCGACCCGCATCTGTGGCTTTGTGCGGAAAGACGCACCCCCACCCTCGTCATCCCAGCCCGCAGCTGTGGCCTTGTGCGGAAAGACGCCATCCTCGATCGCGTGAAGATCAAGCCGTTGCTTGTCCGGGGGCCACTGGTCGTGATCAGCTTGAACCCGACCCCAGAAAACTTCTCTCCCGGCGGGTCCGGCGCCTGACGCAAGGAGGATG
>DASQUD010000108.1:0-13018 GCA_035641455.1 Propionibacteriaceae bacterium
GTCGAGGTTGGCCGGACCATCGCTCGGAGCAACCTTCTCAAGTGCGCAATCTTCGGCCAGGATCCGAACTGGGGCAGAGTGCTGGCCGCCCTTGGCACGACCGCCGCTGACTTCGAACCGGATCGAGTAGACGTCTCCTTCAACGGAGTGGAAGTGTGCCGCGACGGAGGCATCGGAGAGCCGCGTGAGCTGGTCGATCTCAGTGGCCGCAAGGTCGACATCGTTGTGAACCTCCGCAACGGCCGCCATGGGGCGACCATATGGACGAACGACCTGACCTACGACTACGTCAAGGAAAACGCGGAGTACTCGACATGAGCGCGCCTGCCACAAGTGGTTTGACCCTGGTCCAGAAGGCCTCCATTCTCACCGAGGCGCTGCCGTGGCTGGAGACTTATGCAGGCAAGACCGTGGTGATCAAGTACGGCGGCAACGCCATGATCGACGACGACCTGAAGCGCGCATTCGCCTCCGACATCGTGTTCATGAAGCGTTGCGGCGTCCATCCGGTCGTCGTGCATGGCGGCGGGCCGCAGATCACGACCATGCTGACCCGGCTCGGCATCCCCTCGGAATTTCGCGGCGGTTTCCGGGTCACCACGCCGGAGGCGATGGAAGTCGTCCGGATGGTGCTGGTCGGCCAGGTGGGCCGCGATCTGGTCGGGTTGATCAACTCCCGCAGCAGCCTGGCGGTCGGCATGTCGGGGGAGGATGGCGGGCTCTTCACCGCCGAGCGTCGAGGGGCGGTGGTTGACGGCCAGGAGATCGACCTTGGCCTGGTTGGGGATGTGGCCGAAGTACGTACGGAAGCGATCGCCGGCTTGATTGCGGCCGGCCGGATACCCGTCGTGGCCAGCATCGCCCCTGATCGGGACGGCGTGGTGCACAACGTCAACGCCGATACCGCCGCCGCCGCGCTGGCCGTTGCCCTGTCTGCCGAACGCCTTGTCGTGTTGACCGATGTCGAGGGCCTGTACCGCGACTGGCCGAACAGCACCGATGTCATCACCGAGCTCTCGGCGTCTGAGCTGCGCGACCTGATGCCCACTCTCGAATCCGGCATGGTGCCGAAGATGGAGGCGTGCCTCCGCGCGGTTGAAGGCGGGCTGACACGGGCGACCATCACCGACGGCCGGATACCGCACGCCCTGCTCTTGGAGATCTTCACGAACGCCGGCATCGGCACCATGGTGACCCAAGACGGTCTCATCCGGCTGGGCAGCCGGGTCTTTCCGCGCGACGAGGGCATCCCGCCGCACGAGCTCGCCAACGGCGAGTTCGGGCCGGCCCCGCTCGGCGAACCGATCGTGACGGCGAGATCGTGACTGCCACCCGTCCGGGCCACAATGTGGCCACGTCCAATCCGGGCCACATTGTGGCCACGCCCGACCCGATCATCACGAGCCGAGACCTGTCGGGCCCACCGGATGGGAGCTCGTCTAGTGCGGTGCTCGAGGGCTACGCGCATTCGGTGATGAACACATTCGGCCCACCCAAGCGAGTCTTCGTCCGGGGTGAGGGGTGTTACGTCTGGGACGCTGACGGCAGGCGTTACCTCGACCTGCTGGCCGGCATCGCGGTCAATGCCCTTGGCCACGCCCACCCGACAGTGCTCTCCGCGATCACCGGACAGGTCGCCACCCTCGGACACGTCTCCAACTTCTTCGCCACCCCGGCCCAAGTTGCACTCGCCTCGCGCCTGACCACGATGACCGGTGCCGATGACGCTCGAGTGTTCTTCACCAACTCGGGCACGGAGGCCAACGAAGCCGGCTTCAAGATCACTCGGATGACCGGGCGCACCAAGATCATCTCGACGGAGGGCGCGTTTCATGGTCGTTCCATGGGGTCCCTGGCGCTGACCCACAACCCCAAGTACCGCGAGCCGTTCGGGCCGTTGCCTGGAGAGGTGATCTTCGTTCCGTACGGGGATGCGGACGCTCTGGCCGCGGCGGCCAGCGAGGAGGTGGCGGCCGTGGTGCTGGAGCCTATCCAGGGCGAGAACGGCATTGTGATGCCTCCACCGGGATACCTCCGTACGGCTCGGCAGATCTGTGATCAGCATGGCGCCCTGCTGTGGATGGACGAGGTTCAGACCGGGATGGGCCGGACCGGCAGCTGGCTCGTGCACGTCGACGAGGGCATTCGCGCCGACATCATCACGCTCGCGAAGGGGCTCGGCAACGGATTCCCGATCGGCGCCTGCCTGGCCACTGGGCCGGCCGCTCGACTGCTCGGTCCCGGCAGTCACGGCAGCACCTTCGGCGGCAATCCCGTCGCGGCTATCGCCGGCCTCGCGGTGATCGCGGTGATCGAACGAGATGATCTGCTTAGCCACGTGACCGCGATGGGGGAGCACCTGGAAACCGCCATTGATCAGCTGGGGCATCCGCTGATCACCGGAGTCCGGGGCCGCGGGCTCCTTCGCGGCATCACCTTCGCCGAGCCGGTGGCCGCCGGCGTAGCCGACGCCGCTCTCGACGCCGGTTTTATCGTCAACGCTCCCCGCCCGGACGTGCTCCGCATCGTCCCGCCGCTGGTGATCACGACCGGCCAGCTCGACACCTTCGTTGCTGCCCTGCCGGGCTTGATCGATCGCACGGGAGAGGCGGCGTAGTCATGCGTCATTTCCTCGCCGACGACGACCTTTCACAAGCCGAGCAGATCCATGTCCTCGACCTCGCCGACGAGCTCAGAGACGATCCGTTCGGGCACCCGGTTTTTGCCGGGCCCCGAAGCGTGGCGGTCTTGTTCGACAAGCCGACCCTGCGCACCCAAGCGTCCTTCGCCGCTGGCATCGCCGAACTCGGGGGTTACCCGATGATCATCGACGGACGGCTGGCCGGCGTTGGTGTCCGGGAATCCATCGCCGACACCGCAAGGGTGCTGAGCCGGCAGTGCGCGGCGATCGTCTGGCGCACGTTCGGTCAAGATCAACTTCAGGAGATGGCCGCAAATGCCGAAGTTCCGGTCATCAACGCGCTGACCGACACGTTTCACCCCTGCCAGCTCCTGGCCGACCTGCAGACGATTCGGCAGCACAAGGCCGCACTGGCTGGACTGACCCTCGCCTATGTCGGAGACGGCGCCAACAACATGGCCCATTCGTACGCCCTGGGCGGCGCGCGAGCCGGACTGCACGTCCGAATCGGCGCCCCGGCCGGGTTCCAACCCGATCCGGCCGTGTGGACGCGTGCCGAGAAAGCAGCGGCCGGCTCGGGTGGCAGCGTCACCCTGACCAGCTCGGCGGTTGAAGCCGTATCCGGCTCGGACGTCGTTGCGACTGACACCTGGGTGTCGATGGGACAGGAGAGTGACGGGCAGGACCGGCAGACGATTTTCGCGCCGTACGCGTTGACCGAAGAACTCTTGGGCCATGCTGCGGCGGACGCCGTCGTGCTCCATTGCCTGCCCGCCTATCGGGGCAAGGAGATCGCCGCCGAGGTGATCGATGGCCCCCAGTCGGTGGTCTGGGATGAGGCCGAGAACCGTCGGCACGTGCAAAAAGCTGTGCTTGCCTTCCTTGACGAGCAGCACAGAGCGCTGTCTGAGCCGGTCGATGACCGCCCTTCGACTGGCTCAGGACGCCAATCATGACCATTGATGCCCGGGCGCCCAAAGCCAGCTTGGGCGGCCGAACTCCGAGCCCTCCACAGAAACCGGCGACCAAAACGGCGCGGCACGCCAAGATCATCTCCTTGCTGTCGACCCAGCAGGTACGGTCCCAAACCGAACTTGCCGATCTGCTCGCCACCGACGGCATCCAGGTCAACCAAGGCACTCTCTCGCGTGATCTGGTTGAGGTCGGGGCGGTCCGGGTGCGAGGCCGCGATGGCCACTTGATCTACGCAGTTCCGGCTGAGGGTGGCGACCGCACGCCCCACGTGGGGGAGTTCGCCACATTCGAAGGTCGCTTGGCCAGGCTTTGCGGCGAGGTGCTGGTCAGCGCCGAAGCGTCGGCCAATCTGGTCGTGCTGCGCACCCCACCGGGTGCTGCCCAGTACTTCGCCTCGGCCATCGACCGCGTGGGCTGGGACGCCATTCTCGGCACGATCGCCGGCGACGACACAATTGTGCTGGTCAGCCGCGATCCGCAGGGCGGCGCGGAGATCGCCGAGCGGTTCTTGATCATGAGCCGCACCGGCAAGCCGGCGTCGGGCTTGTCAGGCTCAGCAACGAAGGAGTGAGACGTGAGTGATCGGATTGTCTTGGCCTACTCAGGTGGCCTGGACACCAGCGTGTGCATCGGTTGGCTGACCGAACAGACGGGCCAGGACGTGGTCGCCGTCGCTGTGGACGTCGGTCAGGGCGGCGAAGACCTGGACCTGATCCGTCAGCGCGCCCTCGACTGCGGTGCAGTAGAGGCGGTGGTGGTGGACGCCAAGGATGAATTCGCGGAGGATTTCTGCTTGCCGGCCATGCGCGCCAACGCGCTCTACATGGACCGCTATCCGTTGGTGAGTGCCCTCTCCCGGCCGCTGATCGTCCGGCACTTGGCGGCGGCCGCCCGGTCACACGGAGCTAGCACGGTCTCCCACGGCTGCACCGGCAAGGGCAACGATCAAGTGCGGTTCGAGGTCGGCATCGCGAACCTGGCGCCGGAGCTGAAGGTGATTGCGCCGGTCCGCGACTATGCGTGGACCCGGGAGAAGGCCATCGCCTACGCAGATGAGAAGGGTCTGCCGATCGCAACCAGCAAGTCCTCGCCTTACTCGATCGACCAGAATGTCTGGGGCCGTGCGGTCGAGACGGGGTTTCTGGAGGACATCTGGAACGGACCCATTGAGGACGTTTACGCCTATACCGACGATCCGACGGTGCCTCGGGACCCGGACGAGGTGTTGATCACCTTTGAAGCCGGCGTGCCGATCGCCATCGACGGCGAGAAGGTCTCCATGCTGCAAGCGATCCAGATCCTCAACGAGCGTGCTGGCGCCCAGGGTGTCGGACGCCTCGATCTGGTCGAGGATCGGCTGGTCGGGATCAAGAGCCGGGAGGTGTACGAGGCGCCAGGGGCCATCGCCTTGATCGCGGCTCATATGGAACTGGAGAACGTGACGATCGAGCGTGAGCTTGCCCGCTTCAAACGGGGAGTCGACCAGCGCTGGGGCGAGCTGGTCTACGACGGACAGTGGTTCTCCCCGCTCAAGCGTGGGCTCGACGCCTTCATCGACGACGCACAGTCAGTGGTGTCGGGCGAGATCCGGATGATCTTGCATGCGGGCCGGGCAACCGTGACCGGGCGGCGGAGCGAGCTGAGTCTGTACGACTTCAATCTCGCTACCTACGACGAGGGCGACAGCTTCGACCAATCCCAGGCACGCGGCTTCATCGAGATCTACGGCATGTCGAGCAAGATCGCGGCCCGGCGGGACGCCGGCCTCTCTTGACCCAAGATCAAACGGTTCCTGAGCCGGGGGGGACGACCCCCCCGAGCCCCCCCGGCCAAGATCAAACGGATCCTGAGCCGGGGGGGACGACCCCCCAGAGCCTCCCCGGCCAAGATTCAGGCCGGTTGTGGGGCGGTCGGTTCGCCAGTGGCCCCGCCGACGCCATGTTGGCGCTCAGCAGGTCGACGCAGTTCGACTGGCGGCTAGCCCCGTACGACATCGCCGGCTCCCGGGCGCACGCCCGGGCGTTGCACCGAGCCGAGCTGCTGAGCGACGACGAACTGGCTGGCATGCTGTCCGGACTGGACACCCTCGCAGCGGAGGTCGGCTCTGAGGACCTTCAGCCGGCAGACACGGATGAGGATGTGCACGGAGCGCTCGAGCGCCGCCTCATCGAGATCGTCGGTGCCGAACTCGGTGGCCGGCTGCGCGCCGGCCGGTCCCGCAATGATCAGATTGCGACGCTGATCCGCCTGTACCTGCGCGAGGCCATGCAGCAGCTCACCGAGGGGGTGCACGAGCTGATTCGCGCGCTCTCCGACCAGGCGCGCTCACATCTCGGTGAGCCGATGCCCGGTCGAACTCATCTGCAGCACGCCCAGCCGGTCCTGCTCTCGCACCATCTGCTGGCACATGCCTGGCCCTTGGTGCGCGACTGCGATCGCATTCGTGATCTCGATCGGCGGCTCGACGTCAGCCCGTACGGCTCAGCGGCGCTGGCCGGTACCTCGCTTGGGCTTGACCCCCAGGCCGTCGCTGCTGATCTTGGATTTTCGTCCAGCGCGGCCAATTCGATCGACGCCACTGCTGCTCGTGATGTTGTTGCTGAAGCGGCATTCGTCTGCGCTCAAATCGGGGTTGATCTGTCCCGGTTGGGCGAGGACGTGATCTTGTGGGTGACTTCCGAGTTCGGGTTTGCCACCCTGGCCGATGAGTGGTCGACCGGGTCGAGCATCATGCCGCAGAAGAAGAACCCCGACGTCGCCGAGCTCAGTCGGGGGAAGGCGGGCAGGCTGATCGGGAACCTGACCGGGCTGATGGCGACACTGAAGGGGTTGCCACTGGCTTACAACCGTGACTTGCAGGAGGACAAGGAACCGATCTTCGACTCCGTTGATCAGCTCCTGATTCTGCTGCCCGCGGTTGCGGGAATGGTTGCGACGCTCGCCTTTCATTCGGACCGGCTTCGAACGCTGGCTTCGATGGGCTTCGCGCTCGCCACCGATCTGGCGGACTGGCTGGTTCGCCAACGCGTGCCGTTTGCCCAAGCCCACGACATCGCCGGGAGATGCGTCCGGTACTGCGAGGAGCGAGGGCTAGACCTTGCCGACCTCACACGGCAGCAGTTGGCCGAGATCTCGCCACTGCTGCAGCCGGCGGTCCTGGAGGTCCTGACCGTCTCCGGGTCGATCAGCAGCCGCGACGGCCGCGGTGGCACCGCCGAGGCACGGGTCCGGGACCAGCTCACCGAGCTTGACGCGGTCTTGCAGTGATGAGCCGCTGACAAAGTTCTCGCCACGTGACAGGGTGAGCTGAGGACCCTAGCCGCAAAGGAACAACGAATGTTCACACGATCTCGATGGGGAATGGCGGCTCTCGCCGTCGCAGTGCTGGTCTTCTCCGGCTGTGGCGCGACCGCCGACCGCGCCGAGCCGGGCGCCGAAGGTGGAGAGGCCACTTCGCAGCAGGCGATCACTGGGCTGCGGTTCATGGTCCCTAACACTCCGGGTAGTGGCTACGACACGACTGCCCGTGAAGCTGCGAAGGTGATGGAGCAGATCGGGGCCACCAAGGGCATCGAGGTATTCAACCTCGCTGGTGCCGGCGGCACGACCGGGTTGTCCCGCACCGTGCAGGAGAAGGGCAACGGCAAGCTGATCATGATGATGGGCCTCGGCGTGGTTGGTGCCCAGTACACCAACAAGTCCACCAGCACGCTCGACCAGACCACGCCGATCGCGAAGCTGATCGAGGAGGCAGGGGCCATCGTGGTGGCCAAGAACTCCAAGTACACCAACATCACCGACCTGGTGAATGACTGGAAGGCCAACCCTAAGGGCATGGCAGTTGGCGGGGGCTCCTCCCCGGGAGGGCCTGACCATCTGCTGCCGATGCAACTCGCCCAGGAAGTTGGCATCGAACCCAAGCAGGTGAACTACATCGCCTACGACGGTGGCGGTGAGCTGCTGCCGGCCGTGCTCGGCGGCAAAGTCGCGTTCGGCGCGTCCGGTTACGGCGAGTTCTTGGATCAGATAGAAGCGGGCGAAATCCGAGTGCTGGCCATCAGCGGGGCCGATCGGGTCGAGGCGGTCGACGCGCCCACCTTGAAGGAGTCTGGCATCGATCTGGTGTTCACCAACTGGCGCGGTGTCGTTGCGCCGCCGGAGCTCTCCGATGCAGATAAGCAGGCGCTGGTTGGGGCGTTCACGAAGATGCACGACAGCCAGGAGTGGAAGGACGTGCTAAAGGAGAAGGGCTGGACCGACGCCTTCGTCACCGGCGATGAGTTCGGAACCTACGTGAAGGATCAAACGACCCGCGTGGAGGATGTGCTTGGGGATTTAGGTCTGGCGTGACCGAGGCCGCGACGGCCACCGCCCCGGCCCGGGACCGGGACTACGCGGAGTACGGACTTTGCGGTTTCCTCGCCCTGACCGGGCTCGTCGTCCTCCTCGACGCAGCTCGGCTGTCGAACAACACCACTGGCGTGGATCCGCTCGGGCCGAAGCCAGTACCGCTGCTGGTCGGCGGTGCCCTCATCGTCCTAGCGGTCGCGCTTGCGGTCGCCGTGGCGCGCGGCAGCCGCGGTCAGGCCGAGGCCGGTGAGGATATCGACCTGCACAGCCGAGCCGACTACAAGACGGTGCTGCTGCTGATCGGTGTCTTCATAGCGAACATCCTGCTGATCGACCTCCTCGGCTGGGTGATTAGTGGTGGGCTGCTGTTCTACGGCTCCGCGATAGTGCTGGGCAGCCGGCACTTCATCCGGGATCTGGTGATTGCGGCAGCGCTGAGCCTGGGCACCTTCTACGGCTTCGGGATCGGCCTGGGTGTCGCGCTGCCGGCCGGCATCCTCCAGGGGATCTTGTAATGGACAACCTCGAGCTGCTGCTGCAGGGATTCGCCACGGCAGCCACCCCTGTCAACCTGCTGCTAGCCCTGATCGGCGTGATCGTGGGCACCGCGGTCGGTGTGCTGCCCGGAATCGGCCCGGCTATGACCGTTGCCTTGCTGCTGCCCATCCTGGGTGGGCTGGAACCGACCAGTGCGCTGATCATGCTCGCCGGCATCTTCTATGGCGGCATGTATGGCGGGTCGACGACCTCTATTCTGCTCAACACGCCGGGGGAGTCCTCTTCGGTGGTCACGGCCATCGAAGGTAACCAGATGGCGCGGGCTGGAAGGGCCGCACAGGCGTTGGCCACAGCGGCGCTCGGCTCGTTCCTCGCCGGCACCATCGGCACGGCGCTCTTGGTGTTCTTCGCTCCGCTCGTGACTCAGTTCGCCATCTCGTTGGGTGCACCGGAGTACTTCGCCATCATGTTGCTGGCCTTCATCGCTGTCACCGCAGTGCTGGGTGCGTCGCGGCTGCGCGGGTTCATCTCGCTGATGCTGGGCCTGACCATCGGGCTGGTCGGCTTGGACTCGGTCAGCGGTCAGGCACGACTGACTTTCGGCATCCCACAGCTGAGCGACGGCATCGACGTCGTCGTGGTGGCGGTCGGCATCTTCGCCCTCGGCGAGGCGCTATGGGTGGCTGCCCATCTGCGGCGTCGGGCGGTGGAGGTGATCCCCGTCGGGAGGCCGTGGCTGGGCCGGGAGGACTTCAAACGGTCATGGAAACCGTGGCTGCGCGGTACTGCGTACGGTTTTCCCTTCGGCGCTGTGCCCGCCGGTGGTGCTGAGATCCCGACCTTTCTCTCCTACATCACCGAGAAGCGCCTGACCAAGCATCCGGAGGAGTTCGGCAAAGGCGCCATCGAAGGGGTCGCCGGCCCTGAGGCCGCCAACAACGCCAGCGCGGCCGGAACCATGGTGCCGATGCTGTCGCTGGGTCTGCCGACCAACGCCACGGCAGCGGTGATGCTCGCCGCCCTGGTCTCCTACGGCATTCAGCCAGGCCCACTATTGCTGCAGCGTGAGGGGGAGCTGGTGTGGGCGCTCATCGCCAGCCTGTTCATCGGCAACACGCTGTTGCTGATCTTGAACTTGCCGCTGGCTCCGGTCTGGGCCAAACTGCTGCGCATCCCCCGGCCGTATCTGTACTCGGGCATCTTGTTCTTCGCCTCGATGGGGGCCTACGCGGTCAACGGATCCTCGTTCGATCTGATCTTGCTGCTTGTGATGGGAGTCCTGGGCTTCGTCATGCGACGGTTCGGTTTGCCGGTCTTGCCGTTGATCATCGCGGTGATTCTCGGTCCGCGGATCGAGTTGCAAGGGCGGCGGGCGTTGCAGCTCTCCTCCGGTGAACTGAAAGGCCTGTTTGGCAGCGTCAACGTCAGCACCGGTCAGTTCCAGCTGTCGCCGATTGCCGTCACGGTGTACCTGATCATCCTGATAGTGCTGTTGTGGCCGTTGTTGTTCGCTCTCATCCGCAAAGCGCTGCCGGCGAAGGCTCAGGAGGCACTTGAGGAAGTGCACGAGGAACGGATCCATCCACCGCGAGCAGACGACGCCACCGCAGAGCCGCCCGCGGACCCGGAGGCGCGAGAGCGCACCAGGCGATGACTGTCGTCGTGGGCTTCACGCCGACCGCCGCCGGCCGCGCGGCGTTGCTGGCAGCCGCCGAAGAGGCAGGGCAGCGTCAGATGCCTGTGGTGGTGGTGAACTCCTCCCGCGGTGATGCGCTGAGCGACCCAGGTTTCGCGCAACCTGCCGACCTCGACTGGGCGAGGTCGACGCTGACGGACGCTGGCGTGTCCTTCACCATCCGGCAAGAGGTGCGAGGGCGGGAGGCCGCTGCCGAGGTGCTCGAGGTGTTGAAGGAGGTGAGCGCGCGCCTGTGCGTCATCGGAATCCGGCGTCGCTCGGCCGTCGGCAAGATGCTGTTGGGCAGCAACGCCCACCGCATCCTGATGGACGCCCCGTGCCCGGTGCTGACAGTCAAGTCTGACCACTATGGCTGAGGCCGCTGATCAGATGTCCACCGCTGACCTGGTCGACAGGTACGGCGATGGACTGGACTCGATCGCCGTACAGTTCAGGTCCTTCGGCCTGCATCGCAAATTTCAAGGACCGGTGCAGACCATCAAGTGCTTCGAAGACAACGCCTTGGTGAAAGCCACCTTGTCCGATCCGGCCGAGCCGCCTGGTCAGGTGCTCGTTGTGGATGGTGAGGGCTCGCTGCGGACGGCGCTGGTCGGCGACCTGATCGCTGGTGCGGCGGTACAACACGGTTGGTCTGGACTTGTCATCTACGGCGCCGTGCGCGACAGCGTCGCCCTTGACGCTCTCCCCATCGGCATCAAAGCGCTCGGCACCAACCCCCGAAAGAGCGCCAAGACGGGAGCGGGATCGATTGGGGAGGTCATAGAGATCGCCGGGACTCTGATCGCTCCCGGACAGATCCTGCACTCTGACGAGGACGGCATCGTCATCCTTCGCTAGGTCGCTCGACGGCCCTGCTCCGGCCAGGTTGCTCCGATCCTTCTCACTTTCGCCGCGGCCACGGCCGAATTGGGATGTAGCCGTCTTCTTCTCCTGGGCGGTGGAAGACTGCACCGCGTGACCGATCTGCTGGAGGAGCTGAAGTGGCGGGGGCTGGTGGCTCACTCCACTGACGAGACGGCGCTTGCCGAGCACCTGAGTGCGGGCCCGGTCACCTTCTACGTCGGATTCGATCCCACTGCTCCCAGCCTCCACTTCGGCAACCTCGTCCAGCTGATGGTCGCCCGCGCGCTGCAGCGCGCTGGGCACGATCCGTTGCTGCTGGTGGGGGGCTCGACCGGATTGATCGGTGATCCCAAGGAGTCCGGCGAGCGGGTCCTGAACACTAAGGAAACCGTCGCCGGCTGGGTGGAGAGCATCCGCCGGCAGGTCGAGAAGTTCGTGGCCTTCTCGGGTGCCAATCCCGCTCGTCTGGTCAACAACCTCGACTGGACGGGCCCCATGCCAGTGCTGGACTTCCTGCGCGACATCGGCAAGCACTTTCCGGTGAACCGCATGCTGGCTCGCGATGTCGTCCGCAACCGGCTCGAGGAGGGCATCTCTTATACGGAGTTCTCCTACGTCCTGCTCCAAGCCATGGATTATCTCGAGCTTCACCGGACGTACGGGTGCACGCTCCAGTTCGGCGGGAGTGACCAATGGGGCAACATCACGGCAGGCGTCGAGTTGGTCCGTCGGGCTGACGGTGCCCGGGTGCATGCCATCGCCACACCACTGCTCACCAAGGCCGACGGAACCAAGTTCGGGAAGACCGAGTCCGGCACAATCTGGCTCGATCCCGCCATGACGTCGCCTTATGCCTTCCATCAGTACTTCCTCAACACCGAGGACGAGAAGGTGATCGAGTATCTCAAGGTGTTCAGTGAGCGCAGTCCCGCCGAGATCGAGGAGCTCGAACGACAGACCGGCGAACAACCTCATCTTCGGGCGGCACAGCGTGCTCTTGCCGACGACGTGACGGCACTCGTGCACTCACCGGCCGAGCGTGACGCCGCTGTTGCGGCTGCCGCGGCGCTGTTCGGCCGCTCGGAGCTAGCGGATCTCAGCGAGTCCGTTTTGGCTGGAGTGGTAGCGGAGGTCGGCGGTGTCCCGATCCCCGAAGGCACCGATCTGCCTAGCGTGGCCGAGGCGCTGACCAGCAGCGGCGTGGTGTCCAGCAAGGCGGCGGGGCGCCGAGCGATCGCCGAAGGGGGCGCCTACGTCAACAACCGCAAGGTGACCGACCCGGACGCCACGCTGGTGGAACAAGACCTCCTCCACGGGCGTTACATTATCCTGAGGCGTGGCAAGAAGACCGTCGGAGCTCTGGCGGTCGGACACCCCGATGGGCATTCCGCGGAGGTAAGCCACGGGCTTGACCATCGCGCCGGCGAGGCGTAAAGTAGACACGCCTCATCGGGGTGCGGGACGCAGCGGATCGGTGATCCGACGCGGCCGACCCGGAGGAATTCAACGGCTAACGAGATCACCGGGCGGGGTTGCACTCCATGAGTGCGAATCTGGTCCGGATGCTGGGGACGCCATTGGAAGAGGGGACATGGAGCCGAGTTTGACTCGGTCTTGTGTACCTCATAAAGTTGGTCAGGTTGCCCCAAGCCGGAGTGGAAGCTCCGACACGGTGTGCACCCGAAGCTTGAGAACTCAACAGCGTGCTAAAAGTCAATGCCAAATATGCACAAAAAACCCCGTACTCGGGCCCTGGTTCGCCAGTGCTCGAGTTCGGTTCCTTTGATTGATTGACAGCAAGATCCAGCAATGGATCTGACGTCAGCGATCGAACTAGTTGAGAACGGAAAACGGCCCTTCTGGGGTCGCAACCGATAGATTTCAACGGAGAGTTTGATCCTGGCTCAGGACGAACGCTGGCGGCGTGCTTAACACATGCAAG
Organism: Propionibacteriaceae bacterium; assembly: GCA_035641455.1. Classification (GTDB taxonomy): domain Bacteria; phylum Actinomycetota; class Actinomycetes; order Propionibacteriales; family Propionibacteriaceae; genus Microlunatus. The sequence goes on from DASQUD010000108.1 coordinate 12,946, forward strand.
TCGAACGGTAAGGCCCCTTCGGGGGTACACGAGTGGCGAACGGGTGAGTAACACGTGAGCAACCTGCCCTTGA
>DASQUD010000109.1:0-3815 GCA_035641455.1 Propionibacteriaceae bacterium
GCCGGAGTGCCCGACGACATCATCGAGAGGGCCGGCGCGGCGGTCGTCGCCACGGAGTCCGACATCGTCGAATCTGCGTAGCCCTGACCGATGGATACCACCTCCCTGAAGGCCAGTTGGCGGAATGTTGTTGCCGCCGGCGACGACGTCCCGCTGTACTTCTACTCGCACCTGTTTTTGAGCCACCCTGAGCTGCGCGCGATGTTCCCGCTTCAGATGACGGGACAGCGTGACAAGCTGGTGGCCGCGCTGGGCTCCGTGATTTCCAACGTCGACGAACTCGACAAAGTGGTGCCACTCCTCGAGCAGCTCGGTCGTGACCACCGTCGGTTCTCGGTGGTGACCGAACACTACGAAGCGGTCGGGGCGAGCCTGCTCGCGACGTTGAGACGGTTCCTCGGCCCGTCGTGGACCGCCGATCTGGCCGACACATGGGCGCAGGCCTACGGACTCGTCGCCAAGGTCATGGTTGCCGCCGCCGAGCAGGATGAAGACGTCGCACCTGCCGTATGGGAGGCGGAGGTGGTGCGGGTCGAACGACGATCCGTCGAGGTTGCCGTGATTGAGGTCGCGCCGAGGGAGCGGTTCCCGTACCGCGCTGGACAATCGGTCGCGGTGGAGATCCCGCAGCGGCCCCGCCTGTGGCGCTACTTCAGCCCGGCGAATGCCCCAGACCCCTCGGGGCGTCTGCAGTTCCATATCCAGCCGATCGCAGGCGGCCTCGTTTCCAGCGCGGTGGTCCGCCGGCTGAGCCAAGGCGACACCATCAGGATGGGTGCCCCTGTCGGCCAGCAGCTCACCCTGCCCGAGGATGGGCCGCTTCCCGACCTCCTTCTGGTGGCAGGCGGGACTGGCCTCGCTCCGCTGCGCGCAGTACTGGATCAGATTGACCGAGCCTGGGAGGCTACCGGCTCTGCCCCGCGGGTTCGTCTGTTCCACGGCTCGCGGATGCCCTGGAACCTCTACGACCACGAGCACCTCACCGCGCTCGCGCGCAAGCCGTGGTTCGACTACACCCCGGTCGTCTCCGATGACCCGACCTACCAGGGTGCCAAAGGGCTCGTTGGCACAGTGGCCGCAAAGGCCGGCGACTGGTCGGGCCGGACGGCCATGGTGTGTGGCTCGCCGGACATGGTCCGCTACACGGTGCAGGAGCTGACGGCCGCGGGCATTCCCGCCGCCTCGATCCGGCGCGAGCAGTTCGATTTTCAGGGCTCGGCATCGCCGACGGAGGAGTTACATGACGCAATGGAGACCAGGTAGTAGGGGCGGGGAGTAGACACTATGAGCCCAGCCAGCCCACAAGAGGTACGGCGTAAAAACTTCACCGCCCGGATGCGCGGCTTCGACCACGACGAGGTCCGCTTCTACCTCGGGAAGCTCGCCGACGACCTCGAGAAAATCCAGGGCCAGGTCGCGACATTGACGCAGGAGAACCAATCGCTACGCGCCCAGCTCGCGGAATCTCGGGCAGACCCGATGGAACAGGCCACAGACCAGGCCGTGAGCGTCCTGAACCAGGCGCAGCAGCTTGCTGACTCCCTGATCGATGAAGCCATGCAGTCCGCTCGTGATTTGCTGCTGACGGCGCGGTCCCAGCAGCGCGACATCATGGAGCAGGCCAAAGATGCCGCCAAGGGGGCTGTCACCCGCGCAACGACCATCGCCGAGCAGGCCGGCAGCGAGGACCCCTCGATCCGGGACGTCGAGTACATCCGGATGTTCACCAAGGTGGCGCAAGTGCAGTTTCAGGCGGTGCTCGATGCACTCAATGAGCACGTCAACAGCCTCGGCGATTCTCCTGAAATCAATCGAGATCTCAGATTGAACCCGGGATCGGGAGACTCTGTGGCGTCCGAGACATCACTTGGTCGGCCGCCGGAAATTCGAATCGAACCCCGCGCAGCAGCTACCTGAGCGCTAATCGCAGCGTCGCTACTAAGACTGCCTGCTCGACGATCCGGCTGGCCAAGCCATCGACACCGTCCGACCAATCCGAGCTGGTGCCCGACTTCAGCCACCATGGTCAAGCGAGCTCGGGTGCGGGATGAGCGCCGACTGGGCTGACGTGCACCGTGGCGGCATCGAGCCGGGGGACGCCCGCGAGCAGCTGGTCCTCCGCCTCGTGGGCGAGTTCGTGAGCTTCGCTGATGGTCAGGCCAGGGTCGGCTGTGATGTCGGCTTCGGCCCTGAGCCGGTGCCCGATCCAGCGGATGCGCAGCTCGCGTACTTCCTTGACGCCGTCGACGATGAGCAGGGCCGCGGTGGCGCGGTCCACGAGCGCCGGGTCCACGGCATCCATCAAGCGGGCGCCCACTTGACTGACGGCCGAGCGCAGCACGGCAAGGATTGCGACCGTGATGATCAGACCGACGACGGGGTCGGCCCAGCGCCAGCCGAGGGCGACCCCGCCGGCCCCGAGCAAGACGGCCAGGCTGGCGAAGCCGTCTGTGCGGGCGTGCAGTCCGTCGGCTACCAGGGCGGCTGAGCCGATGCGGCGGCCCACTGTGATGCGGTAGCGGGCGACCAGCTCGTTACCGAGAAAGCCGATCACGCCGGCGCCGGCCACCGCCCAAAGATAGGTGACATCTCGAGGATGCAACAGGCGATCGATCGCTTCGTACGCGGCCACCCCAGCAGACAGCGCGATCATGGCGATGACGAAAAGGCCGCCCAGGTCTTCAGCGCGGCCATAGCCGTAGGTGTAACGCTTGTTCGCCGGCCGTCGTGCCAACGTGAAGGCCACCAGCAGCGGTACTGCCGTCAGGGCGTCAGCCACGTTGTGCAAAGTGTCACCCAGCAGGGCAACCGAGCCGGACAGCAGCACCACGAGCGCCTGCAATGCCGCCGTGACGCCCAAACCAAGCAAGCTGATAAGGAGCGTATGCCGGCCGGCCGCGTTAGCCTCCAGGGCGTCGTCGATCTGATCGCTGGCGTCGTGAGAGTGTCGGCCCAGCAGCTCTGCCATCCCATGGCGCAGCCTGCTGAAGCGGCCCGCTTGATGCTCATGACCGGGCTCACCGGGGCGGTGATGATGGTGATCGTGGTCGTGACTGGGCTGGCCCGAGGCCGGTACGTGCTCGTGGCTATGGCTCATTGGCACCGCAGGTGAGAGATGAAGTCAATATAGTATCACCTGCGCAGACGTGCATATGTGCAGCTATCGCTATGCTGGTGCCCGTGGTGTCCCTCCCGGAGAGAACGTCCACCGGAGCGTCCCATCCTGATGTACTCGACGAGGCGCAGGTGCAGGCGGCAGTGATGTCGTTCGCGCTTCTCGCCGACGCCACTCGCGTCCGGCTGCTGTGGGCGCTACGTGAACACGACGCCGACGTGGCCTCCCTTGCCCGGACGGCCGGGTGCCGGCCAACGGTGGCCAGCCAGCATCTCGCCAAACTCCGGTTTGCTGGCCTGGTCGAGGGACGCCGGGATGGTCGGCGAGTGTTTTACCGCCTCCGCGGAGCGCACGTGAGGAACTTGTTGGCCGAGGCGCTGTTCCATGCCGACCACCAAGTCAGCGGCGAGCCGGTGCATGACTGACGCTGTTGCCCTGCGACTACAGCTGGTCTGCGCTGGGAGGCCGTAGACCGGGTCTTCGTGTCGCCCGCCAGACAGTCCGGTGGGTCTGCTTTGGCTACTTAACCGCTGAGGAGGCGGCCACCGGTGACCACCGCCTGAAGCAGCGCCGGGAGCAACAGGAACGTGCCGACGATCAATCCGGCCGAGTTCACCACCAGGAAGAAGGCGGCCCACAGCGGAGCCGGCACGGGGGTCAGTCGCGCCAGTTGGTCGGCGTCGGAGTGGCGTGCTCGTCC
>DASQUD010000110.1:0-2648 GCA_035641455.1 Propionibacteriaceae bacterium
CTGGCCGAGGAGGCCGTGGCGCGCGGCATCACCGACACTTTGTCCGGGTCCACGGTGCGGCGTTGGCTGGACGCTGATGCGATCAAGCCGTGGCGGCACCGGTCCTGGATCTTCCCCCGCGACCCAGACTTCGCCGCCAAAGCAGAACGGGTGCTCGACCTCTACGAGCGGGTCTGGGACGGCCGTCGGCTGCGGCCGGACGAGTATGTGATCAGCGCCGATGAGTTGGGTCGGGATGAGGCGCGTTGACGCCTTTGCAGGCGTTACGTTTCCTCATCCCGCCCTCCGAACCGGACGTGCGCGTTTCCACGCATCCGGCTCTCCACGAGCCCGTGTCAGACGGGCTGCACGACCGATCCTGTTGATCTTGTCGGCCAGGGCGATCGGATGTTCGCGGCCCGGTAGCGGTAGCGGCTGACCGGCACCGTTTGGGGTTGGAACAACACCACACCGTCCTCGACGGGCCGCCGGTTCGGGAGGAACCGGCGCCAGAGGAGGTCCCACTTCGTCTTGTTGTGTCGTCGGCGGATCCAGCGGACCACTCGATGCCAGGTGTACTGGTCGAGGTAGCCGAAGGTCGCTTTCGACACACCGTGCCGGAAGTAGGTGCACCAGCCCAGCAGAACCGGGTTGAGCTGGCGCAGCAGGGCCGCAAGCGTCGGATGCGACGTCCTGCGGGTCAGCGTGCGGACCCGTCCGACGATCGAGGCAAGGGCCTTCTTCGACGGATAGGTGTAGACCACACGCTTGCTGGTGCCTCGTTTCCGTCTCCGCTGGATGCGGAAACCCAGGAAGTCGAAGCCCTCGTCGATGTGACACACCGTCGTCTTTGCCTCCGACAGGCGCAAACCCATCGGCGCGAGAACGATCGCCACCTCCTCCCGCGCGGCTTCGGCGTGTGCCTTCGTCCCGGCGACCAGCACCACGAAGTCGTCCGCGTAACGGACGAGCCGGTAGTTGGCCAGCCCGGCTCGGCGCCGCCTGAACCGTTGGTAGGAGTTGCCGGCCGCCTGCCAGGCCTCCGCGAAATGCTGGTCGAGAACCGACAGAGCCACGTTGGCCAGCAGCGGCGACAGGATGCCACCTTGGGGGGTGCCGGTGGTGGAGTCCCGCATGATGCCGTCCTCACCGAGGACACCGGCATGCAGGAACGCTTTCACCATCCCCAGGACGCGTTTGTCCCCGACCCGTCGACGCACCCGATCCATCAAGGCCGGATGGTCGATCATGTCGAAGCACGCCTCGATGTCACCCTCCAACACCCACTCATAGGAGCGGGAGCTGAACTGGTGAATCTCCGCGATCGCGTCCTGCGCGCGCCGTTTCGGGCGGAAGCCATACGAGCATGGCTGGAAATCCGCCTCAAAGATCGGCTCGAGCACCAACTTGAGAGCCGCTTGCACGGTGCGGTCCCGCGCGGTCGGGATGCCCAGCCGGCGCAGCTTGGTGCTGCCCGGTTTGGGAATCATCCGTTCCCGCACCGGAAGGGGACTGAACTGCCGAGACTTCAGATCATGTCGAAGCTGCGGCAAGAATCCCTCCTCGGCGGACAGGACCGAGACGGGCCGTAACCCGTCGACCCCCGCCGACCGCTTCCCCCTGTTGCCCCTGACCCGCGCCCACGCCACCACAAGGACGGCCGGGTTATAGACGAGGTTGAACAGGTCGTCGAACCGGCGATCAGGATCATCGATCGCCCATTGATGCAACTTGATCTGGATCCGCAGTACCTGCGCCTCGGCCAGTTCCCTGTCCGGCCACAGCACGTCGGTGTTCACCGGCGATCTCCCACCCTTCCAGAATCTCGATTGCGAACTCGCTGCCGCCCTTCGCCGAGTGGCCGGCTTTCCCGGCCTCGGACTACTACGGCGGCTCCGCCACGTCCCTGGCCGCTGAGCCGACGACGCGCCGACCCGCCACTGCCCTGGATGTCCAGCCGGCGGGACCGACCAAGAACGCTTCCCACGTTCACCACACACCGGTCGACGGGGTCGGTGGCCAACTTTGCCCCTGCGGCCTCGCCACGAGTACGCCGCAGCCCTTCCTCGTAGCCTCCCTGCCGGCGACTTCACCCGGCCCAGGAGTCGCCCACCCAGGGTGGGCGTGCACCGCACTCCGGCCCCGATCCGCCAGGTTTGAGCCGGTGTACCTCTTGAGGGGCTTTACACGCTGGTTCCTCACGTCCACCTTTCCGTCTCGCTAGGCAGGCCCGGGTCGTCTGGCAGTGCCGACCCGTCCCGTCGTTGTCAGGGCTGCTCCCACCCGAACCGGCGTCTCCCGGCCCCGGCTGCCCTCAGCTTCCCCAGCCTGCTGCGACAGACCGGGGATGGAGTCGTTTCACCTCCATCCGGTGATACGGCGCCTCGTGGCGCACGAAATCCCAGATCCACGCGCTGAACCGGACCCAGAAGACGCTGCCGATGCAGCCGGCCACAACGGCAGCGCACCCACGACTACGTCCGCAACGGCACCACCACACTGTTCGCCGCGCTGGAGATCGCGACCGGGACCGTGACCGGGCTGTGCCAGAACCGGCACCGTCACCGGGAGTTCCTGGCCTTCCTCAAGCATGTGGCCCGGGCCTACCCCGACCGCGAGCTGCACCTGGTGATGGACAACTACGCCGCCTACAAAGGGGTCGAGATCCG
>DASQUD010000111.1:0-2416 GCA_035641455.1 Propionibacteriaceae bacterium
TGAGTTCAGACGCCGGCCCCCTCACGCAAGACTTTGGTGAACATCAGCACTGGATCGTCGTCCAGGCGGATCAGCGTTCCCGGGGGCACCGAAACCCCGTCAAGGACGACGCCGGCGCCGTCGGGAAGGTAGCCGCGGCGCACATACATTCGTTGTGCAGGGCCGTAGTCCGCGTACAGACCGACCCCAAGTCCGACCACCGACGAACCCTCAGCTATTCGCCGTTCGGCCTCGTCGATCAAAGCGGTCCCCACTCCATGCCCACGCTCGTGCGGCAGCACGTTGAAGTCGGCGATCTCAGGGATGTTCCCGTCTCTGAAAGGCGGGTAGGAAGAGTGCGGCTCGATGATCAGAAAGCCCGCCATCCGCCCGTCCGCGACCGCAACAAGGACATCGAGATCGCCGGTGGCTGCTCGACCGGCGTAGGTCTCAAATAGCTCGCGCGGCTTGGGCCAGTTTGCGAATGCCTCCGCGAGAACATCGCTGTCATCGGACCGCAGCGTTCTGATCACCAGTACCACCGCAGAAGCCTAGACCCAGCGGATTGCTTCGTATGCGGGTCCGCTACCGGCACGCCGTGGTGGATAATCGGCGGGCCCTAGCTGCCACGTCCACTGATCGATTGCTTCGCTTCCAGCGAAGGGACGGTCGCTGTACCCATCACGATGATCTCGGTTGGAAGAGGGCGGCTGAAAGCTGGTGCATCGGCAACCGGCACCGTTCATCCGCCCCACCTGGCAGGCGCGGTGAGCCCTTGCCGGGTCCACAGTTCGGCTGGCGGTCGTCCACCGTTGCCGCCGGAGAGATCTGGGCAGTGCCGGCGGCACCTGGTGCACGAAACTTGAGAGGATGAGAGAGTTCCGCGGTGCGTGTGGAAGGGTGGCGCGCGGTCCGTTCATTCGTCGAGTACGGTTCGGGTGATGATCACCCACATCGGCACCGCAATGATGTACGTGTCGGACCAGGAGGAGTCGCTGGCCTTCTATCGCGACGTCCTGGGTTTCTCCGTCGTCACCGACCAAGACATGGGTGGCGGGGCCCGATGGTTGGAAGTCGCCCCACCCGACGGTTCAACCACGATCGCGTTGCACGATGCCGCAGCCGACGGCAAGCGGCCGGGCGAAGGCGCCTACCTGACCTTCTCGTGCGACGACGTCGCCGCGACCGTCGCCCAGCTGCGCGACAAGGGGGCGGAGGTGTCCGATCCGGACGAACAGCCATGGGGAACCTTCGCCTTCGTTAAGGGTCCCGACGGTCATCGCGTCCAGATCCACCGCAAGTGACCTGCTAGTCGCGGCCGATCTCGACGCGCGTCCCGCAAGCCGAATGGTGACTGGCGGCCGCCGCCGACTTCGCTCGCGCGGCTTGGTCCTCTTCGGCGACGCCGCTGGACGGTTTGGGCCGCGCGACTGCTTCTCCTGGATCAGTTCCAACGTGGTCTCTCAGTCTCGAGGAATGTTGTTGATCTGATCCTCAGTCAGCACCGGCCAGGGCGGTGTCGGGTCTGCGGCTGGCCCGCGTGCCCTGCGCGGCCAGGAGGAGGATCCCGACGGCGTAGGTCGCGGTAAGCAAGAGACTGCCGGGGAAGGGCACCACCGCGCCAAGCAGCACGATCGGGATGGCAGCAACCGGCCAGGGCCAGATCGAGCGCACCGTCTGGGTGGTGCCGCTGATCACCAGGGCCACCCCGGCCAGAAAAAGGGCGAGCCCCGAGGCGAGCACCCAGCCGGCGACCAAAGGAGCCGCCTTGTCCGGGTGCACAACCAGCTCCTCCAGACCAACCCCGGCCAGCACGATGCCGAAGGTCAGCGGCAGGTGACCGTAGACGAACAGGTCGTACCGGGCGTCGCTGACGTGGCTGTCGGCGTCCGAGCTCGACTTGGCGTCCTCCTCTTCCCCGACATCCTGCAGCTCTCGGGCACTGCTCGGCGCGGTGATGTCGAAGTAGATCCACCAGACGCCGGCCACGACCGCGAACGCGAGCACGCCGACGCCAATGGAAATCGACGCCCAGGACGCGTCGTGCACGCCCCGGGCAGCGCTGGCCACGGCTTCGCCCAAGACGAGGATCACCAGCAACCCGAACCGCTCAGGCAGGTGCTCGATCTGCAGCGGAACCTTGTCCGACCGTAGGGTGGCCAGCACCGGTCCGGCCGCAGACACCAGCACGGCGATCGCCCACAGCACGTAGCGGGCCGGGCTGGGCACAACCAGCGACACCGCCCATAGCGCGGCGCTCAAACTCACAGTGAGCAGGTACACGCCGACGGTGGGCCGGGCCTCCTGAACGTGCCGCCAGGCCCGGACGTACAGAGCGAGGAGCACCAACCGGCTGCCCAGATAGCAGGCAGCGAAGGGCACCGCCAGCTCGCCGACGGCGTCCGAGGCGCTGGCCGCGCAGCCGGCGATCGAACCA
>DASQUD010000112.1:0-4637 GCA_035641455.1 Propionibacteriaceae bacterium
AGTCGTAGAGCTTGGAGTGGTAAGTCACGGAGGGAAGGTTCGCTGTGTAGTGCAGCAGGAACTCCTTCGCGGCGTCAACATTCTTGGCAAAGGACGGGACGATCCAGTTGTACATGACGTGCTGCGCAACGAGAGCGGTACCGGGACCTTTCAGCGCCTTGAGGAAGAAGATGTCGTCGGCCACCGCTGGGTTTTCAGCCTGCGCGGTCCGCCAGGCCGAAATGGAATTGAGGATGTAGGACATCTGACCCGCGATGAGACCCTGGTTGTTAGACGCAGCGTTCCATGAGAACACCTCTGGTGTCATCGTCTCCTTGTAGAGCCGGGTCATGAACTCGACGGCTGCAATCGTCTCGGGCGAGTTGAGAACAACTTTCTCGTTTTCGTCCTGTATGGAGCCACCGAACGACCACATGAGGGCACGACCGGCCATGTTCGAGTCGATCTCCTGAGACATCCCGATCCCCATCTGGACGCCTTGTGACTTCTTGATTTCGGCACCGCCCCTGAGCAGCTCGTCCCAGGTGCTGGGGCCCTGGGGCAGGCCGACCTTCTCCCACATGCTCTTGCGGTAGTCACCCGGGTCGGGGGCCCAGGCCGGCGCATACGCGTAGTACTTGTCCGTGTTCGGGTTGAAGCTCGACTTCCGAACAACGTCGAGCATCTTGCCGTGCCGCTTCTCGGCCTCCTGCACGACGTCCTTCAGGTCGACGACGCTGGGCTCGTACTGCGACAGCGTCGCAATGTACTGAATGAGGTCGTGACCCTGGCCGGCTTGAATCTCGGCAGCGGCGCGTGGCGGAATCTCGGCCTGGTTGATGTGGTCGACGGTGACGTTGACTCCGACCCGCTTAGCCCAATCCTGCACAAACGGGTCGAACCACTGATCGTGCGCCGGTACGAAGTGGCTCCAGAGCAAGATTTTGAGGTCGCCGGACAACTGGCGAGTCGGCTCAGTAAACGTCGGGGACGGCGCTGGGACCTGCGTTGCGGGCGTCGGCTGAACTTCGGTTTCACCGGCTTGACACCCCGCAACGGCGGCGCTTGCCATGGTGGCGCCGGCAACCTGCAAGAACCGGCGGCGTGACATACCGTGTGTGCTCATGACCGCGGGCCTCCTCGTCAAGAAGATGGATCACGGCTTAGATGTCGGTTTTCAGCCTACGTCTGGCGCCGGTGCATAACCATCAACTCTGTCTGGCCTCTGTTGCGGTTCGATAACCATCCGACCCCTTGACGATTGCTGAAGTCGCTGTGAAGCTCCGGCTCGATCTGGACCCTGTCGAGCTACATCGTCGTGCTGTTGAGCACGGTGGAGCTGTTGATCTTGAGGACACCTCCGTCGTTGATCAGTCCGTACGCGGTTCGCTCCCTCACCACGCGCCCGTCCTTGTAGTAGTAGGTCAGCGTGGCTTGCGCCGAACCGGGAGGTGAGCCAGTCACGTCGCTCACCGAAACCCGGCCGATCTCGTTCCAGAACCGCTGGTATCCCTGTCGACCGCCAGCGTGGTTGCTCTGGTACGACGCCGTCATACGGGGCCACCCCTGGTCGGTGTTGCCCGGCATCAGGGCGTAGTAACTCGTGATTGCCCGCCGCAGCTCGGCCGCCGTCGGGGTCCCGTTCACAGTCGGCGCGGACGTGGCCTTGGGCGACGGCACCAACGACGGCGGATTAGCTGAGGTGCGAGGGCTGCCTGAGAGCGACGGCTCGGGCGTGCGGGTTGGGCCGGCCGTGGTGGGCGACGTGGACGGCGCGGAGGCCGAAACCGATGCGCTCGACTGCCCGCTGCCGGCCTGGGGATCCGCATCCCGACCGCGACCCGGCAGCACGGTGGCGATCAGAATTCCCACACCGAGGAGCGCGACCAGCGCCACCGCCGCCGCAGCGATCCGCCACCACCGTTGCGGGCGGGGCGGAGGTTGGCCATCCCCAGAACCTGTCGGCGGCCGGCTCAGTTCATCGTTGTCTCCGGCCGTCGTCGGTGGCTGGTCTCGAGGGGCAGCGGTAGTCGACGCCGGGGCGACACTTTGTGATCTCGTGGCTGCGCCGGCGACTTCGGGGATCTCGGCGGTGGGTGCGGGTAACGGGCTCGGTCGGCGGAGGTCAGGACGCGCGGTTCCGCTGCGTGCGGCAGCAAGCTCGGTGAGCGTGTGCGCCACAGCGTGCATCGGCGGCCGTGCTCCCGGATCCGCGGACAGCATCTGCAGGATCACGGGAGTCAGTGCTCCACTGCGCTGTGGCGGCTGGAATTGTCCCGCGGCCACGCGATGTAACAGCGCAATGGAGTTCTCGTCTTTCCCGAAAGGTGGCGTCCCCTCCAGAGCGGCATACAGCGTGGAGCCCAAAGAAAAGACATCGGAGGCGAAGCTGGAGGCCTCACCCCGGGCAACCTCTGGGGCAAGGAAGGCGGGCGTACCGTGGACCATGCCACTGGTGGTCAAGGTGGCGTCGCCCAGTGCCCGGGAAATCCCGAAATCACTGATCAGCGCCGTTCCGTCCTCGGCGATCAAGACGTTTCCCGGCTTGACATCTCGGTGGACGATGTTGACCGAATGCGCTGCAGCCAGTGCCGAAGCAATCTGCGCACCGACCTTAGCGGCTTCATCCGGCTGCAGCGGCCCGCCTTCGGCCAGCACGGCCGACAGGGTGATCGAGGGTATGAACTGCATCGTCAAGCAGGCTTGACCATCATGCTCAATCACGTCGAAGACCGGAACCGCGTGAGGGTGATGCAGCCGGGCGGCAATTCGAGCCTCGCGCATCGCCCGGCGGTTAGCCAGCTCCGCGTCGCTAGCAGATAGGCCGGACTGCCGACGCAGCTGTTTCAGAGCGACCCGTCGCTCCAGCCGCTCGTCCCAGGCTTCCCAGACCTCACCCATGCCCCCGCTACCCACGAGGCGCACCAGGCGATATCGCCCGGCGATGAGAGCTTGGGCCTCAGGCACCGAATCCCTTCCCGTTCCGCCGACAGAGCCGCCTTCGAGCGTACGACACCGCGCTAGTCGCTCCTGAAGGATAAGTACCCATTCGAGTCCCTGCCGCCTACGCACGGGAGGCAGACGTTCACGTGGTGTTCACTGATGGCTGTGCCTATTCGGGTCGGGCTTGTCTGCGGATATCTCGATCCCACCCGCGACGGCGTAGCCCACTACGTGAGCCGGCTCGCCGGGCAACTGTCTGAGAGCGGCCTGGAGCCCGTCCTGTTGACTACCGCTGAGTGGGCCGATCGAAGCAGCGGTCGGGCCGTGGGCGTGACCAGGGACTGGAGCGTTCTCGGAGTGCTCACCGCGGCCGCCCGTCTTCGCCGCCTCCACCTTGACGTGATTCACGTGCAGTTCGCCCCCTCGGTATTCCGCTTCTCGCGTGCGATCGGCCTGCTGCCGCTGCTGCTGCCTCGACGGATCCCGCTGATCGTCACTCTCCACGAATACGGCGTCTGGGGGGTGGGTCGCCGGGGGCGTCCCGTGCTCTCCTGCCTGTGGTCGGTGGTTGAACGGCGAGGTTGGGCTGATCGGGAGACGTTGCTGCTCGTGCCGCGTGCAGATCGCGTTTTGATCTGCTCGAGCGAGCACCTCGACGTCTTGGTGCAGCGGTTCGGATCTCATGTGCCCGCTGCTCTAGAAGTCCCTATCGGCCTCAATGTCGCGATAGCCTCCGGCGACGCCAGCCGGGACCGCGAATCGGCCCGCCGTCAGCTGGGCGTCGCTCCTGGTGCTCCGCTTGTCGCCTTCTTCGGCTTCCTGCATCCGGAGAAGTCGCTCGACCGGCTGATCGACGGCGTCGCCGCGCTTCGCGACTCCTGGCCAGACGTTCACCTCGTGCTCATCGGTGGAGTCGAGAGCCATTCGGTGAGCGAGGCGGCGGCCGGCACTCTACTGAACAGCCTGCAGCAATCGGCTTCGGCCGCGGGCATGACCGGGCGGGTCCACATCACTGGCTACCTACCGGACCCGGAGGTCTCCCGGCTCCTTCGTGCCGTCGACGTCGTGGCGCTGCCGCTCAATGCTGGTGTGACGCGTAAGTCAGGCTCACTGCTGGCCAGCTTTGCGGCCGGCGTACCAGTGGTCGCGACGGCCCCACCGGGTCAGCTCACCGAACCGACCGAAGTCGATGGCGTACTGCGAGTACCGCCTGGCGACACGGCCGCACTGACTCAGGCCCTGGCTCGGGTGCTGAGCGAACCTGTCCTGGGCGATCGACTGAGGATGGCAGCGCGTACGGTCGCCGCCCGCCACAGCTGGGACGCCATCGCCGCGACACACGCACAGGTCTACGCTCGGGCGGCCGGCGGACGGGCGCGGGACAAGCGCGGCGAACCCTGGCAAAGTGGTCCTCGATCAACGCGGAAGGTGATGTTCATGTCACTCCTGGAGAGGGCGCGTTCGGCAGTAGAGAAATCCGTCGCCGCCGTCCGTGAGCGTGTGCCTGCCAACGGGGGGAACACCCGGGGACGACCGACCGAGGACCCGGCCTTGCACAGGCCGCTGATCTACGGCGATCCGACGCGGCTGCACATCGCGCCGACGGCGATCGTCAACAATGCTTTGTTCAACCTGTCGTCGGGCGACATCACTGTCGGCGACTATGCCTTCTTCGGTCATAGCGTCTCTGTGCTGACCGGCACCCACGACTGGAC
>DASQUD010000113.1:0-2217 GCA_035641455.1 Propionibacteriaceae bacterium
CATCGCCTGCATGAGAATCCCGAAGACAACCCCGCCGGCCAGACCACCGATGACTCCTCTGGCCAACCGGCCAAGTGAAACGCCCCGAACTCCGGGACTCGCGCTGATGGTGGCCATCGCCCCTCCTTCGTTTGGAGCCGCACCTCGTGGCGGCTACGTCAGCGACGTTAGGAGCACAGCCAGCCCCATTCAGTGAGGCCGATCACACACCGCGCTCTTTGCCGCGGCGCTCAGCCTGTTCCTTGATGGTGTCGAACGACGAACTGACCACTGCCTCCCATCTGGCCGCAACAACATTCCCCCACCACCGTCCGGGCGCCCACAGGTCAGTGGCGAGCTCGCCGTGGTAAGACAAGATGGTCTGGTCGTCGTGCTCGTCGAGGTGGAACGTCTCCTTGACGTAGGGCACCGGGCCGCGTACGAGAGAAAAGTGCACCTGGCTCGGCCGCTGGAAGCGCACGGTCTCCACCGTGGTGGCGTATAGCCGGCCGGCAAGGGGTGTGTAGTGAGCCGCGAGCACCATGTCGCTGCCACGCTCCAATACCCGTACCTTCTGCCGCATGGTTTTGGGCGCCCGATCCGCGTACGGTGCCGCCACGACGGCGAAGACGACGTCGCGTGGCGCGTTGATGTCGATCGAAAGGGGACCGAGTGGACGGGTCCGCCGCCCAACGCGCAGGTCGAGCGGCGCGGCACCGGTCACCAGCCCCAGATAAGCAGCCACTCCGACGACGCCCCCACCTCCCGCGATGGCAGAGGCGGTCAGCGCGACCCGCCATCGGCTCATGAGGATCCTCCAGCAAGGAGGTCAGCGAGCGCCTGAAGGTCCGGAACCTCCACAGTTGGCGCCACAAAGAATTCCGGGTAGGGAGTGTTCCTACGGTTCACCCAGATGCCGGCCATACCGGCGCGGCCGGCCCCGTCAATGTCCCACGGGTGTACAGCGACCAACCCCATCCTGGCCGGGTCAACACCAACGGCCTCTGCGGCGTACCGGTAGGCATCAGGATGGGGCTTCCACCGCTGCGGTGTCTCCACCGACAGCCGCTGCTCGACCAGCTGAAGGGCATCAGCGGCGGCGAGCACCTTCTCCGCTATGGCGGTCGAGCCGTTGGTCAGGGTGACCAGCCGGATGCCGTTCTCCCGGAGCCGACGAAGTCCAGGTCCGACATCGGCGTGCGCCGGTAGGTCGGCCAGCCCGGACAGCACACTGTCGACCGTGTCGGCGGTCTCCACACCGTGGGAGGCGATCAACGTCTGCAGTGCGATGGCGGCCACTGTCTTGAAAGGCGCGTAGCCGCCTGCTGCAGTGACGGCGAATCCGTCCCGAAGCGTTGCCGCGAACCACGTCTCCAGCGCTTCTGCCGGCAGTCCCGCTTTCTCGAACCTGCCGCGGAGGGGCTCCAGGTCGGAAAGCGTCTCATTGACGTCCAGCACCAGCACGTCAAGATTCGGCAGCGTCATAGCAGCTTCCTTTCAGGTCGCGGCATCCATGCATCGGACGCCAGTGATGGTCATGTCGGCTTCTGGGCCACGACAGCTGTCATGGCGCTCCTTGGATGATGGCGAGGTTTCCTCGAATGGTGCAAGCCTCCCCTGCTTCAGCCAATCCGCGGTGCCACGCTCGGGACCGAACAGACGAACCCGGCGTGCTTAGACATCACGATCGAGATCGCGCAACGCGTCTTCGATGGCGCGGTGGAACGTTGGATGCGCGTAGATCATGTGCCGCAGGCGCTCGACCGGGATCTGGCCATGCACGGCGACGGCGAGGGCGCCGAGCACCTCGCCTCCGGTGGGTCCGGTAGCGGTGGCGCCGACCAGGAGGCCGATGTCAGGGGTCAGCGACCAGTTTGATCATGCCGTCGTTGCCCGCCTTGTGAATCCAGCCTCGGGTCGATGACGCCACCTGTCCGATGCCGATGCGAACATTAAGGCCGCGTTCTTGCGCCTGCGCCTCGGTCAACCCCACTGCCCCGATCTCTGGGTCGGTGAAGGTCACCCGTGGAATGGCCGTTTAGTCGGCGGCTGGGCCGGGGCGCTGCAGGATGTCGCGACCAGCAGTCTTTCGGCGTGAAGTAGCTCCGCGCCTACGAGGCGCAGAGCGAAGCGTCTCCCATCATGGCTAGTCCGGTCGATCGTGGCGCCGGTGCGGACCGTGATGCCTTCAGTTTGAAGCGTGCGTGCGATGAGCTCGGAGACTTCCGGCTCCTCCTG
>DASQUD010000114.1:0-4243 GCA_035641455.1 Propionibacteriaceae bacterium
ATGTATTCGCCAGCAACTCCGGCAACATGCTGTTCGCCGAAGCGGTGCACAAGGTGCTGTCGGTCCCGAACACGGAGGTGGTCTCCAGCGGCTTCGTCACCGATCGGGTCGACCTGCAGCGCGAGACCATCGGCCGCATCAACGAGGAGTTCGACGCCTTCCTCATCCCGCTGGCCAACGCCTTCCGGCCGTCGTTCAGCAACAAGCTCCGCCGGCTGACCCGGCTGATCCGCCAACTCCAGATGCCGGTCGTCGTGGTGGGAGTCGGTGCCCAGACGAGAGCCCGGGCGGTCGAGCTACCGGAATCGCTGCAGGGGACCGCGAAGGACTTCCTGTCCGCGGTGCTGGACAAATCGGCCAAGGTCGGCGTCCGCGGTGAGATCACCCGATGCTGCCTGGCCGCGCTCGGCTTCGGCGACGAACACATCGAGGTGATCGGCTGCCCCTCCCTGTACTCGTCCGGCCGCGATCTGGCGGTGCACAAGAGTGATCATGGTCTTACCCGGGAGAGCCGGATCGCGGCGAACCTGACGCTCTCCCAGGTCAACGCGGCCAAGATCATGAGGTTGGCCGCGGAACGCTATCCCGAGTTGATCTACGTACCGCAGACGATCAACGAACTGCGGATGCTGCTCTGGGGAGTGCCGCTGCCCCAGCCGCTCGATGATCACATGCCGGCAACGCCGGACGACCCGCTCTACCGGCAGGACCGGATCCGGTTCTTCCTGGACCCCCAGGTCTGGCACCGGTTCCTGGCCGATCGCGATTTCGCCTTCGGGACCCGGATCCACGGCAGCATCGCCGCCCTTGCGGTCGGCACCCCGGCCTATCTGCTGGCCTTTGACTCCCGGACCACCGAGCTGGCCGACTACCATGCCATCCCGTACGCCTCGGCCGCCAGGATCGCGCCGGACACCGAGGTCGCCGCGCTCTACGACCGCGCCGACTTCACCGCGTTCAACCAGCGCCAGCCAGAGGTGTTCGATCACTACCTCGGTTTCCTGGAAAAGAACGGGCTGGCGCACATCCACCAGCCCGGCAACGAAAACCCGGAGTTCGATCGCCGACTGGCCGAGGTGAACTTCCCGGCCGGGGTGCGTTCTCTGTACGCCGGCGGCGCCGAATCGACCGCGATGGTGCTGGACCGGCTGCGGTGGCTCTACCAGGGCGAACAAACCGACCGGGAACGCAACGAGGCGGCGTACCAGCCGCGGCCGTTCGGGCCACTTCCGGAGCCCGGTCCCACGGTGGATCAGGCCCCGGCTCAACCGCCCGCCCCGGCCGAGCCGAAACGCCGACCGATGCACCGCCGGATCAACCGGCGCGTCCGCCGGATCAGGCGTCGGCTGATGCGCCGACTGCGGGCACTGCGCGGCTGATCAAAACCCGCCGACACTGGCCCTGTCCGCAACGATGCCTTTTCGCTAGCCTCAGCCCTATGACGGAGTCCGTGGCCCTGCCGGGCGGGCCGACGCTTGCGTACCGTGAGTGGGGCCGCCCCGATGGCGCTGTCGTGCTGCTGCTGCACGGCCTCGGGTCCTCAGGGGCTGATTGGCGTCACTTCGCGCCGCTGATCGGCGAGCGGTTCCGCGTGGTGGCTCCGGATCTTCGTGGCCATGGAGAAAGCAGCTGGCCGGGGGAGTACAGCCTCGAACTGATGCGTAACGACGTCGTTCGGCTGCTGGACGCCCTCGGTTTTTACGGAGTCATTCCGTTCGGTCACTCCGCCGGAGGGCTCGTCGCCTTCTTGCTTGCCGCAACCCGCCCCGACTTGGTACGGGCTCTGGTGCTGGAGGACATGCCCGCGCCCGATCCCGCCGATCCACCTCTGGACGTGCCCAGGCGCTCGGGGCCCGGCGAGAAGTACGACTGGCGCGCCGCCAGCGAAATCCAGCGCTGGCGCAACAGCCCACCGAGCGATTGGTGGCAATTGACCGAACGGATCAGCTGTCCCACCTTGATCGTCGGGGGCACCAACAGCCATATCCGTCAGGACCGGCTGGCCGAGTTGGCCCGGCGAATATCCAACGCGCGTTACGAGTCGATGGACGGCGGTCATGACCTTCATGCTCGACGTCCGGGAGAGTTCGACACGGTCATCGAACCCTTCCTCGCACCCTGGGCGACATAGCTGACCCGTGAATAGCTGAAGAAATCGCGCGCCCTTGGCTTGGGTAGCCTTGTCGCCATGTCCACGGTGGCCGACGATCGGCGTGCATTGGCACGCTCGGGCATCCCCGTTGACCCGGATTTGAGCCAGCCGCTACCCAAGCGGCTGCTCAAGAGCAGGATGTTCTGGCTGACCCTGATCATGCTCGGCGTCTACCTGACACTGCTGATCATGCTCTATCGCCAGGTCGTGCCGGATCAGCAGGTGCCGGGGGGCACGCTGCCGGGGCTGGGCACGGAAGCCATTCCCGTTGCCGCCAGGTACGCGGCCATAACCGCCATCCCCTTGTCGTTGATCTTCCTCTGGGCTGATCGATTCCGCCCGCAGCGCATCTGGGTGTGGATCATGACCTTCGGCTGGGGCGCCTGCGTGGCCACCTTCGTCTCGGCGCAGGTCAACACCTGGGCCGCCGGCCATCTCAGCATCGTCGGAGACGGTGACCCTGCTACCGGTCCGCGCGCGGCGATCTACGTGGCGCCGTTCGTTGAGGAAGCGTCGAAGGCCACCGTCCTTTTTTGGCTGGCGATCTTGATGCGCTACGCCTGGGTAAGCCGGATCAGCGGAATCGTGTTGGCCGGTCTCTCAGGCACAGCCTTCGCGTTCGTGGAGAACATTCTTTACTACGGCCGTGCCTACCGATATGCCGCTCGGACCTTCGGTCAGGTACCTCCGCTGGAGGCCCTGCAGCAACTCTTCATGTTGCGTGGGCTGATGACGTTCTTCGGGCACCCGCTCTTTACCGCGA
The DNA here is from genome assembly GCA_035641455.1 of Propionibacteriaceae bacterium. Lineage (GTDB taxonomy): Bacteria > Actinomycetota > Actinomycetes > Propionibacteriales > Propionibacteriaceae > Microlunatus. The sequence continues at coordinate 2,916 of DASQUD010000114.1, forward strand.
TGACCGGTATCGGCCTCGCCGTTGCCTTGCGATCCAAGAGCAAAATCGTCCGGGTCGTTGCTCCGTTGGCTGGGTTCTGCGCGGCGTCGTTCCTGCACATGGCGTTCAATACGACGGCCTCCCTGGTCAGCGGACCCAGCCTGCTCTGGATGTATCTTGGCGTCGCGCTGCCACTGGTAATCGGCATGATCTTCTTCGTCGTGCGGCAGTTACTGCGTGAGGGCCGGCTGATTCGCGAGCGGCTCATCGATTACGTCCGGGTCGGCTGGTTACCGGAAGGCGATCCGCGGCCCCTGTCGCTGTTACGGACCCGGCTACGCGCGCTATGGCATGCGATCTTCATTGGTCCGGACGCCTTTTTCGCCACGCTCCGAATGCAGCGGGCCGCGACCGAACTCGCGTACCTGCGCGACGCCATGACACGCGGCATCGTCGACCGGGCCGGGCTCGCTCGAGAGAAGGTGCTGCTCGCCAAGATTCAGTCCGTGCGCGGTCAAGCAGTCGTCAACCCGACTGGGCGAGCTAACTACCCAGCGCTGCGGCGTCGGGCGGCACCGGCCGCGGTTGACTATCCGGCGCCGAATTACCCGGGTCCCGCCGGCATCGGTGGCTACTACCCGGTGCCTGCTTCCCCGGATACGAACGAGGTTGCCAGCGCTCCGCTTGGACAGACTGCCACCTCCTACTCCGAGGTAGACCCGAAGTGGAAGCCGCCGGGTGAGTAGAGCCCTCCGCCAGGTGCGGCCGCTGGAGTCTGCGCTGGTCGATCTGCGGAGCGCAGTCCTCCCAGTCTCGCTGCCACTTCCGTTACCGGGCGCGGCCGAGCAACGACGCGCCGTCCGGGAGATCACCAGCCAGCTGGACGACTACGTGCTGCCTCGGCTCGCCACGATCGACGCACCCTTGCTCGCGGTCGTCGGGGGCTCGACCGGAGCGGGCAAGTCGACGCTCGTCAACTCGCTGGTGGGTCGACGGGTCACCGCGCCCGGCGTAATCCGGCCCACGACGCGGGCACCTGTGCTGGTCCATCACAGCCTCGACGCCGAGTGGTTCACCGACGATCGGATCCTGCCGGGGTTGGCCCGCTCTACCGGAGCCAACAAGGATGCTCGATCACTTCAGCTGGTTGCCGAGGACTCAATTCCACCAGGGCTGGCCATCCTTGATGCCCCCGACATCGATTCGGTGGTCGTCGAGAACCGTGAGCTGGCGGCGCAGCTGCTGGCCGCGGCCGACCTGTGGCTATTCGTCACCTCAGCCGCTCGTTATGCCGATGCCGTGCCCTGGGATTTCTTGAATTCAGCCGCCGAGCGCAGCGCCGCCGTTGC
>DASQUD010000115.1:0-2436 GCA_035641455.1 Propionibacteriaceae bacterium
AGGTTGCGCGCCCGGCCGGATGGTCAGAGATAGGCGCAGGTCGCGGGCGCCCGGGACCCGGACCTTGCCGTGGCGCCGGACCTTGCGTAACACCCTTAATGGATAGCCCTGCTTGAGGTTGCGCACTATTTGGCGTTGCAGCATGCCCATCGTCACGCAGTCGATCCGTGGCTGGGCCATCACCGGCCAGCGGCTGCCAGCGGTCGGGGGCCTGCTGCTCGCTTCAACTGCGGTGCTGTGGTTGTTCTTACGCCGCCGCCACCAACAAGGCCGCGCCGGTGGTGCGGGCTGCTCCTGCAAGCCGGCATGACCGACCGGTCGCCGAGCCAAGCCCCGTAGGCTCCCGGCCATGCTCGTTCTGAAGTCGATCGCGATCTTCGTTCTCGCCGCCCTGGCCGAGATCGGCGGGGCCTGGCTGGTCTGGCAAGGCGTGCGGGAGCACAAGGGCTGGGTTTGGATCGGTGCTGGCGTCATCGCGCTCGGCCTCTACGGGTTCGTCGCCACCTTTCAGCCCGACGCGCACTTCGGCCGGATCCTGGCCGCCTACGGTGGGGTGTTCGTGGCCGGATCGCTGGCCTGCGGCATGGTCGCCGACGGCTTCCGCCCCGACCGGTGGGACGTCACCGGCGCCCTCATCTGCCTCGCCGGGTAGCCGTCATCATGTACGCACCCCGGGCCAGCAGCGTGTGACCACCGATGACCACAAGGCTGTGATCCGCCGCCTGGTAACCGAGGTGTTCAACGGCGGCCAGCAGCAGGCACTCGACGAGCTCTACACGCCGGCGCTTGCCGGACGAGCTCGAGCCTGGATCGGCCCGTTCCGAGACTCGTTCAGCGATCTAGAGATGGAGATCGTCGGCCTCGTCGCCGAAGGGCAGACCGTTGCCGCCCGGTTCGTCTGCTCCGGCACCCACACCGGCGAATGGCTCGGGCACCCGCCGACCGGACGACGGTTCCGCCGAGTGCCGGAGGTGTACTTCTTCGAGTTCGATCATGGCCGCATCAGCAAAGCCTGGAGCCTCGAGGACACCTACCGACGGCTCCAGCAACTCGGCCTCGCCTGACCTCGGTACGTCGCAACTCAAACATGCCAATGAGCGGACGCGCCTGGAGTGCACCGTCACGAATCAGCGCGGCAGCGGCACCTCAGACCTTCTCGGGCGTCTGCTGAGCGTGATCTGCCGCATGCATCCCCAGCGGGACCCAAGGGCTACGTCCATCGGCGTCCACCACCGTCCGTGGGTGCTATCAGCAGATTGTTAGCACGCGCCGCTTCAGCACATGTCGCGATGCACCTTGAGGTTCGGGAGGTCGGAACCGATCAGGTGTCGAGGTGGTTGTGAGACGTTCTTGATTCCCGGCGGGAGCGACCGGGCTTTGCAGATTGTGAGGGTCTGCGTAGAGATCGCGCTCCAGTCTGACCAGCAAGAAGACGAGCCCGACGACGATGACATAGATCGCGCCGATGGCTTCTACGACCTCGTCGACCCCCAGACGGCAGTAGCATGTAACGACCGTAACACCGGAAGTACGATCGTTACAAGATCGCGGTTGAAATGCCAGTTCGGTGGCTGCTGGTGACCATCGTCTCCGGCTCCGAAGCGGCGCTCCGGGTCCGCGTCTGGCGCGAGCTGCGCAAGTTGGGCGCTGTCTATCTGCACAGCTCGGTGTGTTTGCTGCCCGACCGTCCGGATGTGGCGGCCACGGTGGAGGCATTGGTGCAGCGGGTTCGCCAGGGTGGCGGCCGCGCCCGGGTGCTCCACACGCAACTGCTCGACCCGGCCGAGGAAGCCGCGATCATCGCTGAGCAGGTCGTGGACCGCGATGGTGAGTACAACGAGGTGATCGATCGGACTGCTGCCTTCGTGGATGAGATCGCGCTGGAGTCGAGCCGAGGGAAGGCCACCTACACCGAGGTTGAGGAGTCAGAGGCTGATCTTGACCGGTTCGAGCGCTGGCTTACTTCCATCGCCGCCCGCGACTACTTCGGTGCCAGCTGCCGGGCGGGCGCCGAGGCCGCCGTGCAACGCTGCCGCGACCTGCTGGCCGACTTCCAGCTCGCCGCGCTCGCCGCCGACACCAAGTCCCTAACCGTGGAAGCCGAGCCTCAGGACAGGCTGCGCCTAGTGAGTGGGGAGGACGAGTGAACCACCTGTGGCAGGTCCTGATCGGCGTGGGCCTGGGGGTGCTGGTGGCCTGGCTGGCGTTGCTGACCGCGTTGCTCGTTGCCCGGCCCAGCGGGAACGTGATCACTGAGTCGTTACGGCTAATGCCGGACCTGCTCCGGCTGGCAACCCGGCTGGCCCGCGACAAGACGCTGCCACAGGGAATTCGGGTGCGCCTCGGCCTGCTCCTGGCCTACCTGGCCTTCCCACTAGATCTCATTCCGGATGTGGTGCCGGTGCTTGGCTACGCCGACGACGTGATCGCAGTCCT
>DASQUD010000116.1:0-2484 GCA_035641455.1 Propionibacteriaceae bacterium
GGCCCGCGGCCGAGGCGGTCACCTGGACCCTGATCTGGGCAGCCCTCATCGTGGCCGTCTTCGCCCCATTATCGGTGTGGGCGTTCAAACGCCGGGTGTGAGGAATGATGACGAGGCTGGCTGGTGAGTCATGCAACAACCTGGTAGCCAGACACGAATCACGCAGCCCGGTTGGGCGGTGGTCACCGGCGCCTCCTCGGGACCGGTCGCGAGTTCGCGCTCGCGCTCGCCGAGCGCGGTTATCCGCCGGACCTGTCGGTGGCACACGTTTGCACCAGCATGACTCAGTGGCGTCGCTCGAGCTGAGTATCGGCCTTTGCGTCGCCGCTGGCCGCGACCCAGGCGGCGATCTGGGCTCGGGAGCGGAAGCCCAGTCGGGCGAGGATTTGCTCTACGTGGGATTCGGCGGTTCGGACGGAGATGGACAGCCGGGCCGCGACCTCCCTGTCGGTCAGTCCTTCCGCGACCAGCTGCGCAACCTCGCGTTGCCGGCGGGTGAGCGGGCCGTCGTCGGATCGGGGTGCTGTACGCGGTGGCACCTGCCCGAGGGCGAGAGCCAGCGCGGCCGGCCGGTCGAGGGTTCCACCTCGGTCGTACTCGGCCTGCCACTTCTCGGCGCCCAACGCCTTGCGGCCTTGGTAGGCGCATTCGTCGATGAACGGGCGGAGCGGTTCGGGGGTTCGCGCGGGAATGGAGCGCCAGGTGGCTTCCGCAGCTCCTGCCAGCACGGCCGCGCGGTGCCAATCGCCATGGGCGGCAGCGAGCCATGCCATGGCGTGAATGCCGAGCGCGATGCCGCTGCGGTCGTCGACCTCTCGCATCAGGGCCAATGCCTCCCTCTGCAGCTGGTCAGCCTGACCCCGCGCACCGGTTCGCCAGCGGACAAGGCCTAGTCCCCACAGTGCATGCGACCGCGTCCAAGGGTCGCCGCCGGAGTTCAGCACGAGGCTCTCCGTGAAGGCCGTCCCGGCCGTGTCGTAATCACCGCGGAAGAACGCGGCGGCACCGACATCGGCCATCGCGAAGGCCGCGAACCGGTCCTCGCCGAGTCGCCGGCGGTCAGCCTTGGCCGTCCGCAACAGTCGGTCGGCGCTGTCGTAGTTTCCGCTGAACAGCTCTACCAGGCCGAGATACTGCGTGGCGAACGCCGCTGTTCCTGGTTCGTCGAGAGCTGTGGCAACCGTATGGGCCTCCTGGAGCAGCGGTGTGGCGGCCGCTGGGTCGGCCTGGACGGCGGCGAGGTAGCCGGCTACTGCCAGGCCCTTCGCGCGCGTTGCGGTTGGTTCGGCGCACTTCGCCAGCAGCCGGGTCAACCATCGCCGTCCTTCACCGACTTGACCGCGGGCCTGCCAGTAGAGCCAGAGGTCAGCGGCGAGGCGAAGGCCGGCCAACTCCTCGCCGGGTGTGTCTGCGCTGAACTCGAGTGCGGCGCGTAGCTGGCCGTGCTCGTCGGCAAGGCGGTTCAGGTCCGCCACCTGCGCGGGGCCGACCCAATCCACCTTTGCCGCCAGTCGGGCGTAGTAGTCACGGTGCCGGCCTGCTGCGGCGGTTCGGCCACCCGAGTGTTCGAGCAGCTGGCTACCGAACAGTCGGACGGTCTCTAGCATCCGAAAACGCACCTGGCCGGGTCGCCGGTACACGTCGAGCACTGACGCGTCCACCAACCCGTCGACGGCATCCATGATGGCGTCCCGGGGGAGTGTCGGGTCTGCGCAGACCGCTTCCGCGGCCGCCAGGTCGAAGTCCCCGACGAAGACCGCAGCTCGCTGCCAAAGGATCTGCTCGGCTGGCCGCAGATTCCGATAGCTCCATTCCATGGTGGCGGGCAGGCTCTGCTGTCGCTCCGGTACCGCCGGTCCGACGTGCTGCAACACGTCGAGACGTTCGCTGAGCCGCTCGACGATCTGGGTTGCCGTCAGCGTCCGAAGTCGGACGGCGGCAAGTTCAAGGGCCAGCGGTAGCCCATCCAGGTGTCGGCACATCGCCGCCACATCGGCGGCGTTCGCTTCGGTCACCTCGAATTCCGGAATCACTGCCCTGGCCCGGTCGACCAGCAGCTCGATCGCGTCGCTCAGCGCACCGGACGGACGCTCGGCCGAGGCCGTTATCGGCAGTGGGGCGACGACGAACCGGACCTCGCCGGCGACGTCGAGCGGACGGCGGCTGGTGGTCAGCACGCGCAGGTTCGGGCATTCGGACAGCAGGGCGTCGACCAGGATGGCACAGGCGTCGCGAACGTGTTCACAGTTGTCCAGCACGACCAGCATCCGGCGGGTGCCCAGCACCTCGGCGATGCTGGCGACGAGCCATCGCGTCGATGAGTCGCGGAGGTCCAGCGAGGCGGCGAGCTGCTGCGGCAGCAGTGCGGGGTCTCGTACCAACGCTAGGTCGACGAAGCAGACGCCAGCGGGGGTGATGTGCCGCATCTGCCCGGCTACTCGGATGGCGAGGCGGGTCTTGCCCACACCGCCCGGCCCTACAAGC
>DASQUD010000117.1:0-10818 GCA_035641455.1 Propionibacteriaceae bacterium
TTGGCCGCCGCCTGGACGTCGGCGTACGTGCTCGGCTCTTTCAGCCCGGCGGCGTTGAAGAGATCCTTACGGTAGAACAGCAGCTGCGCCCAGCCGTCGCTGGGTACTGCCAGCTGGTTGCCGTCAGCGGTGGTCAGCTCCAGCGTCCGTTTCTGGAAGGTGTCGGCACCCAGGCCGTCGACAATCTCCTTGGCTGCGCCGGTGTCGAGCAACTCGTCGGTGGCCAGTTGGTTGACGGCGTTGAGGTCGAGAGCGGCGATGGCATCGGGCAGCTGGTTACCAGCTGCCGCGGATGTCAGCACGGTCGTCAACTGATCCGCCGCTACGGCAACGAGCTTGACGGTGGCGCCCGACTTCTGGCCCCAGGCGTCCAGGATCTTTTGCTGGGAAGCCACGCGATCCGCCAGGTCCTCGGTGGTCCAGACCAATAACTGGTTGTCCTCTTCAGAGCCGCCCTGGGTTCCGGCCTCCCCACCCCCATCGCCACCGCCGCCACAGGCGGCGACGGCCAACATGGCAGTCAGAGCCATCCCGGCCAGCAAACGTGATCTGCGCAATTGCCTCTCCTTCGCTGACGCACGCCCGCAGCTCGCTCGACACTCGGTCCGGGCGTGGTGCCGGCGCAGGCCGGGCACTTCAGCCATCCAATCCTCAATTAAGACTGATGGCAAGATTTAAATAGATCACGCATAGGACAAATTTCGGTAACGGCCGTACTCTTGCCACACGAGCCGTCATCGGCTCGGCGCGGCGAGGAGGCAGCCGGTGTCGTCGGGACCCAACAGCGCCGGTGAGCTACTGCAGCTGTTCCGGAGCGGCCAGGTTGCGACCCGAAGCGAGCTGCAACGGGCGACCAGGCTCGCGCGCTCAACGCTCACCAATAGAGTGGACGCCCTGCTGGCTGCCGGCTACCTCACCAAGGACGGCAGCGTGGCGGACCCGCGCCGCGGCCGCCCATCCACCCGGCTCCGAGTCAACGACGAGGCGACGCTCGTGCTCGCCGCCGACCTCGGCGCCAACCATGGTCGTCTGGCCGTCAGCACGGCCGCTGGCGACGTGATCACCGATAGTGTCGTCGAAACCGCGATAAGCAAAGGACCCGATGCCGTTCTGGACACGGTCACGGCGGAGCTCGATGCGCTTCTGCAGCGATCCGGTCGCCCGGCAGAGTCACTACGAGGAGTTGGCCTCGGAATGCCGGGGCCCGTGAACTGGCATACCGGACGGATCGCGCGTTCGATCAGCATGCCGGGCTGGGACGACTATCCCGTCCGTGATCACCTGGCGCGCTATTACAAGATGCCTGCGGTGGTCGACAACGACGCCAACCTGCTCGGTCTCGGCGAGCAACGGCGGATCTATCCGACGGCGCACCTGGTGCTCTTCGTCAAGATCGGCACTGGGATCGGCGCTTCCATGATCGTCGACGGCCAGTTGCTGCGTGGGTCTGGCTCGGCGGAAGGTGATATCGGTCATGCAAAGATCCCTGGTGTCGAAGAAACCTGCAGCAGTTGCGGAGAGCCGGGTTGCCTGGCAGCGATCGCCAGTGGCCGGGCTATGGTCCGAGATCTGAGGCGGCTTGGCCACTCGCCGGTCACGACACGTGATGTTGTTGATCTCGTACGGCGGGGCGATCCCGACGCGGTACGGATCGTCACCGCCGCAGGGCGGGCACTCGGGGATGTGCTGTCCACGGCCGTGAGCTTGCTGAATCCGGACGTGCTAGTGATTGGCGGAGACATTGCCCATGCCCACGAACGTTTCTTACGGGGCGTCCGCGACACGGTCTTGCATCGCAGCCAGCCGCTAGCCACGGCAGATCTGGTGATCAGGTCGACCGTCCTCGGTGACCGCGCCGGCATCAGCGGCGTAGTGGCCATGGTTGCCGATGCCATCTTCGGCAGCGCCGCCGTCGACGCGGTGGTGGAGACCGTTGCTCAGCCGCACGCGGTCGGGAGATCCATCGCGTCGTAAATCCAGATCAGTGCCTCACCTGAGGGAGGAACGTTATTTGCAATCCCTTCGCCTGACCTCCCCTCGCATTGGCGAGCTGGTGGTGGAACCGTACGAGGTCCCTGACCGGCCGCCTGCCGGTGGAATTCTCGTTGCTGCTCACGTCACGATCATCAGCGCTGGGACGGAGATCGCCAACTACCTCGGACAGACCACCCAACGGCCGCCGGAACGGGTGACTCCATATCATCCCGGCTACTCATTCGCTGGCGAGGTGCTCGCTGTCGGGGAGGGGGTCGAGCGGTTCACCCCTGGCGATCGCATCGCCGGACCGATCAGCCACGCCGCCCATGCCATCGAGAGCCGCCCCGAGCGGCTGGCCCGGTTTGCTTCCATCCCCGATGACGTCAGCGATCGGGAGGCGGCACTGAGCCAGCTGGGCTGTATCGCCCTGAACGGTGTCCGGAAGGCCGGCATCGGGCTCGGGGAGTCGGTGGTGGTGGTGGGCATCGGTCTGGTGGGTCTCCTCGCAGGGCGCCTGGCGCAGCTGAACGGAGCGCTTCCGCTGATCGGGCTCGAGCTCATTCCCGAGCGCCGCGATGCTGCCAAGCGGTTCGGGATGGACCTGGTGCTCGACCCCGCTGCCGAGACGACCCACTCCGTGATGGAGTCGCTCGACCGAGGCGGCGCCGACGTCATCATCGAGGCGACCGGTTCCCCCCGAGCCTTCGTTCCAGCCTTGGCCATGACCCGCCGTGGGGGTCGTGTCGTGCTCCTCGGCAGCACGCGAGGGCAGGTGGAGGGGTTCAGCCCGTACGACGCCGCACACCTGAAGGGGCTCACCATTGTCGGCGCGCATGTCTCGACGGCTCCGGTCGTCGGCACGCCGCACGACCCGTGGACCGAGGCTTCGAACCGTCGCGTCATTCTCGCGCTCATGCAACACAAACGGCTCGACGTCGAGCCGCTCATCAGCCATACCATCGTCCCGACGCAGGCCGGCGAGGCTTTCGCCGGACTGGCACGTGGGCCCGAGAAGTATCTCGGCGTTGCCATCGACTGGACCCGGGCCTGAGTCAGCCCCGACTCCCGGAAGCGATCAGTGCGATCGACGCTATAACCGTCTGCCCAGCACACGGCTGACGACGAGCTCCGGCACCGGTGGCACACTCTCCGCCACCTCAGCCCTGTCCGGGAAGTCGAAGACGCCGATGATCAGTTCCATAGGGTAATCCGGAGCCTGCGCAGCCGACATGGTGTGAACGTCGTCGACGAAGAAGTCGACTCGTCCCGGCTTCCAGTCGACGGCGTAGCGGTGAAGCTGGCTGACGTCGAGCGGAAATCGGTCGGCGGAGAACTCCTCGGTGAGAGCCGGATCGCGGAACCGATGGATGCCGCGACCCAGGGCGACCGTGACGCCGTCGGCCCCGCGGACGACGCTGTTGCCGAACACTTCAACCAGGCAGATCTCGCCGCAGCGCTCGGGCTGATCCTCCAGACCGACCATCCATGCCGAGAACATCGACCGCGGGGGGATGGTCGCCCGGCACTCCACTTCGATATGCCCATGATGCGGCGTGAAACCCCACTGGGTCGGCTGGGCCTCGGCGACGACCAGGCCTTCGACGAACGGTTGCTGGCCCCGGGTGCTGCCCACCGGTCCGGACCAATTCCCGCTTTGCACGGCGGACACCCGCAATGGGCCATCGTGCAGGTCCGGGCACCACAACGGCTGGTCTGCCGGGATCGAAAGGTGCAGACCATCGGCATCGACGACGTACGTCGCGGCCGCCGCGTGCCGGGAACTCCACGCGGGAAGGTATGCCGGCGTCCAGACTGAGGAGTCCAAGCCGCCGGCAAAGCGCTCGTCGATCTCCTGCGGGCCGGCTTCCATCCGTGGCAAGGGCAAGACTGTTACACCTTTCGTCAGCCGAGAGAATCGAGCCACGCTCGGTGAAGCGAAGCGTAGCGGCCGCCGCGGCGAGCGATCAGCTCAGCCGGCGTACCGTCTTCGACAATCTGCCCATGTTCGAGCACCAGCACCCGATCCGCGATCTCCACAGTGCTCAGCCGATGCGCGATGATCACCGCCGTACGATCCGAAAGGACGGTCTGCAGCGCCCGCTGTACCGCCCGCTCGGTCGGGATGTCGAGGCTCGAGGTGGCCTCATCCAAGATCAACACCCGGGGATCGGCCAGGAAGGCCCGGGCGAAGGTGATCAGCTGACGCTGGCCGGCAGACAGCCGCGAGCCGCGCTTGCCCACGTCGGTGTCGTAACCCTCCGGCAGCCCGGCAATGAATGTGGACGCCCCCACCGCCTGCGCCGCGTCCATGATCTCCTCCCGGGTCGCACTCGGCCGGCCGAACGCGATGTTGTCGGCCACCGTGCCGTCGAACATGAAGTTCTCCTGGGTCACCATGATCACGGCGCGTCGAAGATCATCTTCGGCCAGGTCGCGCAGGTTGACACCGTCGAGCAGCACCCGGCCGCCGGCGGGGTCGTAGAACCGTGCCATGAGCTTCGCGATGGTCGTCTTACCGGCACCGGTGGTGCCGACCAGCGCGACGGTCTGGCCCGGAGGAATGTGCAGGACAAACTGGTGCAGCACCTCGCGCTCCGGCACGTAGGAGAAGGACACGTCGTCGAAGTCGAACGCGCCGCGCACCTCCGGCATCGGAACGGGCCGAGCAGCCGGTCGGACGGTGGGTCCCTCCTCGAGCACGCCGGAGAGCTTCTCCAGCGCAGCCGAGGCGGACTGGAACATGTTGTAGAACTGGCTGATCTCCTGCATCGGCTCGAAGAACATCCGCAGGTAGAGCAAGAATGCGGCGAGGACGCCGATGGTCATCTGGCCCTCGATCACGCGGTAGCCGCCGTACAACAAGACGGCGCCTATGGTGAGGTTCCCGATCAGCCGCACGCCGGGCATGAAGATCGCGATCAGGCGGAAGGACTTGGTGTTCGCCTCGGCGTAGCGCCCGGCCAGGTCGGTGAAGATCTCGTCGTTGCGCCGTTCCCGCCGATACGCCTGGACGGCGCGGATGCCGGTCATGGTCTCCACGAACGAGACGATGACCAGAGCGGAGGTCTCCCGCACCCGCCGGTAGATGCGGGTGGACGTAGCCGAGAACCAACGGATCAGCACCGCCAGGATGGGGAAGCAGAGCAGGCACGCCAGACCCAGCCGGACATCCAAGATGATCAACAAGACGCCCACGCCGATCATGGTGAGGGCCGCGGTGATCAGGCCGTCGAAGCCCTCGGCCAGCAGCTCGGCGATGGCGTCGGTGTCATTGGTCAGCCGGGACACGACCCGGCCGGTCGTGTAGCGGTCGTGGAATCGGACGTCGAGCCGCTGGAAGTGCCGAAAGACCCGACGACGAAGTTCCAACAGCACGGCCTGGCCGACCCGTCCGGACTGCCGAAGGAAGAACATCCGACTGCCTGACTGGATCAGCACCGCCGCGAGCATCAATCCCACGGTCTGGTAGAGCACCTGGGTGTCGCCGCTGCTCAACAGCGGAGGCACGCCGTAGTCGATGGCTCGATGCACCAGCCAGGGCAGGCTCAACCGAGCCGCGTTCTCGATCACGACCGCGAGCAGAAGGACCCAGAGGAAGGAACCGTACGGACGTAGCAAATCGGCGAGCAGCGCACGACTGCGCCGGCGCAGGAAGATGCTGGCGCGATCGGTGATCTCGTCCGAATGCTCCGCCGCGACTCCGCGCCACTCCTCGAGCTCGGAGGTCTCCCGCTCGTCCGCCGGCGCCGTCACGACGCCATCTCCTCTTCGGGTGGCACGCGGGCTGCGCCTGTTGAAGCCCGACTCTGGAACCCGGCGCCGGACGACAGCAGGGCTCGATATTCCGGCACGCGCTCGAGGAGGTCGTGGTGGGTCCCCAGGTGAGTGATGGTGCCGCCGGAGAGCAGCGCGACCCGGTCGGCCAACAGCACAGTCGATGCCCGGTGCGCGACCACGATGCCCGTCACGTCAGTGAGCACCCGCCGTAGCGCCTCCTCAACCAACGCCTCGGTATGAATGTCGAGCGAGGACAACGTGTCATCGAGAACCAGCACGGCGGGTTGCGCCAGCACCGCCCGGGCGAGTGCCAGTCGCTGTCGCTGGCCGCCGGACAGGCTCATGCCCTGTTCGCCGATGCGGGTGTGGAGTCCCCAAGGGAGGTCGCGGACGAACTGGGCCTGGGCGATCTCGATGGCTGCATCGAGCTCGGCCGCGGTCGCGTCCGGGCGACCAAGGGTCAGGTTCTCCCGGACCGACATCGAGAACAACGTGGGGTCCTCGAACGCCGTGGCCACGACCTGACGAAGCTGGCCGAGCCGAAGGTCGCGTACGTCCACGCCGTCAATCGTGATTACACCGGCGGTCACGTCGTACAGGCGAGCGACCAGTTGGGTCAGCACCGTCTTTCCCGATCCGGTGGCACCCACCAGAGCGACGGTCTCCCCCGGCGCGATCTCCAGATCGACGCCATGCAGAACATCGGTGTCGGCGTCAGGAAACCGGAAGCTGACGCCGTCGAAACGCACTCTGCCCTTGACCCTGGAGAGGGTGAGTTCGCCGTCGACAATGTCGTTCTCCGCGTCGAAGATCTCCACGATCCGGTCAGCCGCCGTCATCGCCTCTTGGGCCATGGCGAGCAGAAAGCCCAGTGCCGCCACCGGCCAGACCAACGAGAGCAGCAAAGTGAGAAACGCCACCAGCGTCCCCAGGGTCAGCTGGCCCTGACCTGCCGCCACCGCCCCGAGGCCGAGCACCAAGATCAAGGTCAAGCTGGGGATCACTTCCAGAAAGGTCCAGAACTTGGCGCTCAGCCGTACCCGAGCCAGCGAGGTGTCGTAAAGCTGGACCGCGCGTGCATCGAACTTGCCGAAGATGTGCTGCGCTCGGCCGAAAGCCTTGATGGCCCGCAGCCCGTACGCCCCCTCCTCGACCGTCGAAGCCACGTCACCGGTCTGGTCCTGGACCTGCCTCGAGATCCGCGTATATGCCCGCTCGTTGCGCAGACAAGCCCAGGTCACCGGAATGGTCGAGCCAAGGACGACCAGACCGAGCGGCCAGTAGAGGTGCAGCAGGATTGCGGTGGTCACGGCGATCTGCAGGACGCTCATCACGATGAACAGCAGGCCGAAACCGAGGAACCGGCGAGTGGTCGACAGATCGTTCATGATCCGGGAGAGGAGCTGGCCGGATTGCCAACGCGTATGGAAGCTCATCGGCAGCCGCTGCAGGCGGGCGTACAGGTCGGTGCGGATCGAGGTCTCGGTGCCGAGGGTCGCCCGGGTGACCACCCAACGACGTAGGAACATGAGGATCGCCTCGATGGCTCCCAGCGCGGTGGCGAAGAGTCCTAGCGCGTACAGACCGCGGTGGTCGGAGTTGGCAATAGGACCGTCGATGACGGCCTTGGTGGCCAGCGGCACCACGATGGTGGCGCCGATTCCGACGGCGGCAAGTACCGCCGACCAGATGAAGCGGGCGCGGTAAGGACCAAGGTAGTGCCGCAGCCGCCACAAGGAGTCGCCTGCACGGTGCTTCGGCCTGCCGTCCCGGCCAATCCGCTGAACGGGCGGCGCAATCGACGCCGCTCGCTCAGGCGAAGCCGGCTCGATCGCAGGTGCCGACGTGGCAGCCTGCGACGTACGAGCCGAAAGATCGGCAGACATGACCGTGCCTTCTCATGCAGGGGTGGAGTCGCGCCTTTCGTCGAAAGCGCTGAGCGGACGTTCGTCCACTATGCATGTTCAACCGCACTTGAGGTCAAACGAATTCCCCTGCGTCTACGATGCTTGCGGACTAAGACAAGGAGCGCGATGCCGGTTGGGGCCAGCGGCGAGGGTCAGCAGGTGCGAGGCGTCATCGCCCGAAGCAAGGACGCACCGGTGGAGCTCGTCACCATCGTCGTCCCGGACCCGGGTCCGGGTGAGGCCGTGGTCAAGGTGCTCGCCTGCGGCGTCTGCCACACCGACCTGCACTATCGGCAGGGTGGAATCGGCAACGACTACCCGTATCTCCTCGGTCATGAGGCAGCCGGGATCGTGGAGTCGGTGGGATCTGGCGTCCGCGGCCTTGCGGCGGGCGATTACGTGATCTTGAATTGGCGAGCGGTGTGCGGCACCTGTCGTGCCTGTCGCCGGGGCCGCCCGTGGTACTGCTTCGCCACCTTCAACGCCGGCCAGAAGATGACGCTGGGGGACGGTACGGAGCTGTCACCGGCGCTCGGCATCGGTGCCTTCGTCGACAAGACGCTGGTCGCCGCCGGCCAGTGCACGAAGGTCGACCCAGCCGCCCGACCCGCTGTGGCCGGCTTGCTCGGCTGCGGTGTGATGGCAGGCCTGGGCGCCGCCCTGAACACCGGCAACGTGAGCCGGGGCGACTCCGTCGCGGTGATCGGCTGCGGCGGCGTCGGCTCGGCTGCGATCGCCGGGGCCCGGCTGGCCGGCGCGGCCAAAATCATCGCCATCGATATCGACGACCGCAAGCTCGCCGTGGCTCGCAGTCTGGGAGCGACCGACACCGTCAACTCGCGCGAGACCGACGCGGTCGAGGCGATCCACCGGCTCACCGGCGGGTTCGGTGCGGACGTTGCCATCGACGCCGTCGGCCACCCGGAAACCTACGCCCAAGCGTTCTACGGCCGCGATCTTGCGGGCACGGTGGTGCTGGTCGGCGTACCTACCCCCGGGATGAGGCTCGAGCTCCCGCTCCTCGACGTCTTCGGGCGCGGTGGGACGCTGAAGTCCAGCTGGTACGGCGACTGTCTGCCGGATCGGGATTTTCCGATGCTGATCGACCTCTACCTCCAGGGGCGACTGCCGTTGGATGCCTTCGTCAGTGAGGAGATCGCCATCGGCGAGATCGAGACGGCGTTCGACAAGATGGACCGCGGTGATGTCCTGCGTTCGGTCGTGATCATGGAAAATGCAGATCGAGCGGGTACTCGGGCGTGACCGCCCAGATCGATCACACCGTGACGTCGGGCACGTTCTCGCTCGACGATGAGACGGTTCGGGTCGAGAACAACGTGTGGATCATCGGGGATGACGAGGAGTGCGTGATCATCGACGCTCCGCATGACGTGGCGGAGATCGTCCGGATAGTCGCCGGCCGTCGGGTGGTCGCGATCTTGTGCACGCACGCCCACGATGATCATGTTCGGGTCGCCCCCGAGCTGGCTGCTACTGTCCGGGCACCGGTCCTGCTGCATCCCGATGATCTTCCCCTGTGGCAGCTCAGCCACGACGTACCGCCCGATGGCGAGCTGCGCGACGGGGATGAGGTCGACGTTGCCGGCCTGACGATCGAGGTGCTGCATACTCCAGGCCACACCCCAGGGTCGGTCTGCTTCTACGCCGAGGACCTCGCCACCGTGTTCACCGGAGACACCCTCTTCAACGGCGGCCCAGGTGCCACCGGGCGACGCTTCAGCGACCGAGGCGTCTTGTTGATGAGCATCACCGATCAACTGCTGTCGCTTCCCCGCCAGACCATCGTCAAGACCGGGCACGGCGACGACACCACCATCGCCGACGAACGGCCCGGCATTCTGGACGCCGGCGCCAGCTAGGCCCGTACGTCTGTGGCTTTGTGCGGAAAGACGGCAGCCAAACCGACCGGCGCGCCGTACATCTGTGGCCTTGTGCGGAAAGACGTCAGCCAAACCGACCGGCGCCGGCAAACGCGAGCGGGACAATGGGCCGCATGAGATTTCTGCTCCGGATCCTGGCCAACGCGGCCGCCCTGGCTGTCGCCACCTTCCTGCTCAGCGGCATAACGCTGACCTCGGACACTATGGGCAGCAAAACAATCACCCTGCTCGTCGTCGCGTTGATCTTCGGCATCGTGAACGCCATCGTCAAGCCGATCCTCGCATTCTTCAGCATCCCGTTATTGCTGCTCACCCTCGGACTTTTCTTACTGGTGATCAACGCCTGCATGCTGCTGCTCACGTCGTGGTTGGCCGGCAAGTTCGGGCTCGGCTTTGAGGTCGACGGCTTCTGGGTCGCCATGATCGGCGCGATCATCGTGTCAATCGTGAGCTTCCTCGTGAACGCTTTCCTGCCCGACCCGGACGGCAGGCGTGACTGAGGCGACCGCCTCCGCCCAGGAAGAGCGGCCAGTCCGCGTGGTGTTCGTTTGCTGGGGGAACATCTGCCGGTCACCCATGGCCGAGCGAGTTGCGGAGCACGCCGCCGCCGAGGCCGGCGTGCATCGAGTCGAGTTCAGCAGCGCGGCCACCAGCACCGAGGAGCTCGGTCAGCCGATGGATTGGCGGGCCGCGGCGGTGCTCTCGGAACGCGGCTATCGGCATGATCACCACCGAGCCCACCAGATCACCGCGAACGAGATTGTGGGAGCGGACTTGGTGATCGCCATGGAGGACATCCATGTCCGCAAGATGCTGGCCATCGCGCCCGGCTCGACCAACATCTCTCTGTTGACCGATTACGACCCCGGCGCCGAACCGGGGTCTGGTGTACCGGATCCCTGGTACGGGTCACCGGCCGGGTTCTACGGCACCCTCGACGCCATCGAGGCGGCCATGCCGGCGATCCTGGAACGGATCCGGGAGCTGCAGAGCACACCACCCGCCGCCCTGGCCAGCGATAGACCACGGCAATCGGACGGTCGGTGAGGAGCGCGCGCGCCGACTCTCTGCTACGCGGGTACCGCGACCAACGGAGCGATCACCCGGCGCCGGGCGATGGCGAGCACGCTGCCGGCCAATCCAAGGAGCAGCCAGGCGAGCAGGAGGCCGGCTGCGCCGACGGCTCCGGTGCCGTCGCTCGCGATGGCTCGGAATCCTTCCAGCGCCGGTGTCAGCGGCAGGAACGGCCGGATCGC
>DASQUD010000118.1:0-12681 GCA_035641455.1 Propionibacteriaceae bacterium
CCCAACTGCGGGTGCGTCTCGTGCCGGTTCATGCCGCGGAAGATCACCTGTGCGCCGTTGACGGTCAGAATGTCGCCGCTGATCCTGACCGTCCGGAAGCCCACGCGGAGCGCCAGGGCTTCCGCGGCCGAGCGAACGACCGCCCCATACAGCCGGGGTGATTCCGCACTCCAGGGCTCGACCTTCCCGACCGAGAACGGGGCAACGTCCTCCGGCGCGGCGAAGCTATGGACGACCGATAATTCGGGAATCTCGATGGTGACCGGAAAGGCGGCAGCCGACGCCGTCAACTCCGGCTCGATCAACCCTGTGCCGTCACGCCGCCACGACGTGCGCAGCCAGACGTCGTCGATCGCTCCGGCGGGGCGGCCCAGCAGGGTGACGCTGCGGAAGATCCCCGGCAGCCACCACTGATCTTGATCTTCGAGGTAGCTGCCGGACGACCACTGCGAGACCCGGACCATGATCACGTTTCGACCAGTCCGGACAACACCGGTGACGTCGAACTCCTGGACTAGTCGGCTGCCCTTGCCAACGCCAATCTCCTCACCGTTCAGCCAGACCCGGTAGATCGACTCCACGCCGTCGAAGCGGAGCAGCACCCGCTCGACGGCCCAGTCCGGGACCTCGAAAGCGCGGCGATAGTCGCCGGTCGGATTCTCGCCCGGCACGTACGGGGGGTCGACTGGAAAGGGATACTTCACATTCGTGTATATCGGCCGCCCGTAGCGGTACTCGCCAGCTCGTCGTGCAGTGTCACCGCCGTACAACACCCAATGCGACGGCACAGGCAACACATCCCAGTCCGAGTCGTCGAAGTCGGCGTGCGCGGCGTCGTCGGCCAAGCCTTGGCAGGACGGTGCCCAGCGGAAACGCCAATCGCCGTTGAGTTCGACCTGGGGAGCGTCCGATCGCACCCATGATCGGGGAGTGCTCCGCCGCCCCGAGCCGGGACCGAAGTCTTCGAGATAGCGGGCCACGGCGCACGAGCCTAGTGCCCACCATGGCGGGAAGCGCCGAAGTCGTCGCGGCCCGGCTCAGTCGGCGAAGTCGCGCGCCATGTCGCCAGATGGGTAACATTCCGTACTTGGCTGGCGAAGGACGTCACGCCGCATGAAGTGTCGGCTGACGGGTGGCCGACAATGAAAGGTCACGCATCGTGGGTTCGGTCATCAAGAAGCGCCGCAAGCGGATGGCGAAGAAGAAGCACCGCAAGCTGCTCAAGCGCACTCGCATTCAGCGCCGTCGCGCCGGCAAATAGGCCGCTTCGAGGAACCCATGCCACGGGTTGTGCTGGTCACTGGAGTCTCACGAGACCTCGCGGCTCGGTTCGCCCGCACGCTGGCTGCGGATGATCAGCACACCGTGGTCGGAGTCGATCTGACGCCACCTCGACATGATTTGGGCAACGTCACCTTCCTGCGCGCCGACATTCGCAATCCCCTGATCGGCAAGGTCATCACGAGCCGAGAGGTCGACACGGTGGTGCATCTGGCCATGGTGGCCACACCCTTGGGTGCCGGCAGTCGGTCGTCGATGAAGGAGATCAACGTCATCGGCACCATGCAACTGCTCGCCGCCTGCCAGAAAACCGAGACGTTGCGCAAACTGGTGGTCCAGAGCTCTGTCTCGGTCTACGGCGCCTCGCCGCGCGATCCGGCCAAGTTCACCGAGGACATGTCGCCGCGAGTCCAGCCAAGGACCGGATTCGGGAAGGATTCGGTCGAGATCGAGACCTACGTACGCGGCCTGGCCCGACGCCGTCCCGACGTCGTGGTCAGCACGCTCCGGCTGGCGAACCTGATGGGAGCCGGCGTCGACAGTCAGATCACCCGCTATCTGCGGTTGCCGGTGGTGCCGCGGGTGATGGGCTTCGACGCTCGGCTTCAGTTCTTGCACCCCAGCGATGCTGTGGACGCCCTTGTGCTGGTGACCGACCAGGACCGGCCGGGCACGTTCAACGTGGCGGCCGACGACATGGTGACCTTGTCGCAGGCGCTGCGGATGATGGGACGACCCACTTTCGGCGTCCCACATCCGCTGGCCCCCGTCGTGGCCACGATGGGCCGCCAGGCCAGGCTGCTCGACTTTTCCACCGACCAGATCAACGCGTTGACGTACGGTCGTGGCATGGACACGAGCCGGTTCCGGACGGCCACTGGCTTCTCTCCCGCGTACACCAGCAAGCAGGCACTGACGGAATTCGTCGCTGCCACCACACCGGGCGTGCTGAGCCCGGATCGGGTAGACACCCTGCTCGATCACCTGAGCCGGGCGGTCAACGCCTCAGCCTCGGATACCGGCCGTGGCTGACGCCGAGATCATCGACTTCACCAGCCGGGAGCCAGCCGGCCCAGGTAACCGCCGTTTCCCGACCGCCGAGCCACACGCTGACCAGGGTGAGCCCGAAACCGACGAGCCGACAAAATCCTCGCCGTCGGACAATCTGGTCGGCCTGCTCAGCGACCTCGTCCAGCTGGCCGGGCAGAGCCTGGCCGCACTGAGTTCGATCCCGATCCGCGCGTTGCGCGAGCTCACCGGCGATCCGCTCAGGACCACCATGACCATCGCCGAGAGGCTCGGCGTCGCCTGGCCGATCAGCCTGGACGACGCCATCGACTTCGCGCGAGCGCGATTGTCGGGCGACTACGCGATCGACGAGTTCGGCTTCGATCCCGAACTGACCGAACAGATCTTCCTGCCGCTGCTCCGGCCCTTGGTCCAGTCGTGGTTCCGCGTGGAGTTGCGCGGCGCGGAAAATCTGCCGTCCTCCGGATCAGCATTGCTGGTGTCCAACCATGCCGGCACCGTGCCGATCGACGGCATGGTCCTGCATTCGGTCGTCTACGACGACATTGGCCGCCATGTCCGGATGCTGGGTGCGGACTTGGTCTTCTCCACCCCCTACTCCGCCGATCTTGCTCGCAAGACCGGCGCCACCCTGGCCTGTCAGGAGGATGCGGAGCGCCTGCTGGCCAATGATCAACTCGTCGCCGTCTTCCCGGAAGGCTTCAAGGGGCTCGGAAAACCGTACGCTGATCGGTACAAGCTGCAGCGGTTCGGCCGCGGCGGTTTCGTGTCGGCCGCCGTACGGGCACAGGTTCCGATCATCCCTGTCTCGATCGTCGGCTCCGAGGAGATCTATCCGCTGATCGCCAGCCTGCCCCCCCTCGCCCGAGCCATGGGCGTCCCCTACTTCCCGATCACGCCGCTCTTTCCCTGGCTCGGCGCGTTGGGCCTCATTCCGCTACCCAGCAAATGGATCATCTCGATCGGTGAGGCGATCGCCACCGACGAGCTGCCGCCGGGCGCCGCGGACGATCCCATGATCGTGTTCAACGTCACCGACCAGGTGCGAGAAACCATTCAGCAGACCCTGTACTCCCTACTCATGCAGCGGCGGGACACGTTCTTCTGACACATTGACTATGGTTGTCCCATAGCCAATACTGGCGGGGTGACGCAGAGCGAGCGGATCCCCGCTCGGAGCTACCGCTCGGATCGACGCGCGACCCAGGCACGGATGACCAGGCAACGCGTGCTCAGTGCGGCAACAGCCCTCTTCCTCGCTCGCGGGTATGTGGGAACCACGATGCGAGCGATCGCCGGGGAGGCGAAGGTCTCCTTGCCGATGGTCGAGGCGCTTTTCGGAACCAAGGCCCGCGTCCTCAAGGCAGCCATCGATGTGGCCATCGCTGGCGACGACGAGCACATTGCGGTTCTGGATCGGGATTGGGCGCGCGCCGCCGCGCAAGCTCCGACGGTCGAGGACTTCCTCGTGATCGCCGCCGGTGTCATAGGACCGGCGCAAGACCGATCGGCCGGATTGGTACTGGCGCTGTTCGAGGGGTCCTCCGCCGACGCCGAACTCGCGCGCCTGGCCGACCAGATGATCACCGCTCGGGCGGAAACGGCCCGATGGCTGGTCGACACCATGATCACCAAGGCTGCGCTCCGAACCGGGTGCACCCCGACCGAGGCCATCGACACCATGTGGATCCTGATGGATCCCGCGGTCTACGACCGTCTCACCCGCCATCGTCACTGGACGAGCCAGCACTACCAGGAGTGGTTCGCCGGCTCGGCATATCGACTCCTGATCACCGAGTCCCCAGAGCTTCCCACCACGACGAAGAGGAGCACCGATGAATGACCATGATCACGGCGCGCAGGGCCCGCGGACGCCGCACGGTCAGATCGGCTACCTGCAGCTTCCGGCGGTCGACCTCGCCCGCTCGGCTGCCTTCTACGAGACGGTGTTCGGCTGGTCCGCTGAACTCTCCTACGGCAGCTTCGAGGCACCAGGCATGATCGGCCAGTTCACGACAGAGCTGACGCCGGCCTTCGCCGGCGGGCCGGTCCTCTGGATTTCGGCCGATGAGCTCCGGTCCGCCCTGACAAACGTCGTGGCTTGCGGTGGCACCGTGCAGGGGCGCCCGACGCTCGACAACGGGGAGCGCTGGCTCGTCGAGGTCGGCGACCCGGCTGGGAACCGGATCGGCGTCGTCGTTCCCGCCCGCCGGGCACAGCCGCAGACGATGATCGCGGTTCGCGATGTCGAAGCCTCCAGTCACTGGTACCAGCAGCTGCTCGGACTTCAAAGCGACCACGGCGGTCCCGAGTACGAGCGCCTGCTGTCCGACGGCACTCTGGTCCTGCAGCTGCATCAGCGAGAGACGGCTCACCATCACGGGCAGATCGGTGATCCGACCCGCGAGGTAGGAAACGGAGTTCTGCTCTGGTTCGGAGAAGTCGCCGCCTTCGACGACGTCGTCGCTCGGGTGCAGCAGCTCGGAGCTCCCGTGGTTCGGCCGCCACACAGAAACCCACCGGAAGGGCAGGGGAACGGTCCCGGACACCGCGAGATCTGGATTTCCGATCCCGACGGCTACACCGTGGTCATCGCCAGTCCGGACGGTGAGGCGTACGAGCCCGACTGACTAATCTGACCTTGTGTTCTGGGCGTTGGCGTTGATTTTGATCGCCGCCGCCGCCTTCTCCGTTGGCGTCGCCCTGTTGCCCCGGCGGGTCGGCGGCAGTCGGACCTCCGATCCAGTCCAGCTGCGGGGATTTCTCTATGTCGGAGCCGGCGCGCTGGCGCTGCTGGCCGTAGCGGTGATCATCCTGGGCGTGACCCGAAGCCACAGCGGTGTGGCCGAAGCTCTGGCCGTGCTGGGCTTCTTCGGCTACGCGCTCTATCTCTGTGCCGCGGCGTTGATCATCGTCCTGGGACGGCAGCGCGGCTGAACTTCTCAGCGCCGCAGTGCCCGATGCACGGCGAGGCCCGCGGCGACCGCGCCCGCCGCTGCTCCCGTAGCGCCGGCTCCCACCAGCCCCAGGCGGACCGCTTTCCGACCGGAGCGATAGTCGCGGATCGCCCAGTCGTGCTCCTCGGCGTGGACCAGCAGGCGCCCGTCAGGATTGATCGCGCAGGGATGGCCGACCAGCGACAGCATCGGCAGGTCGTTGTAGGAATCCGAGTAGGCCCAGCAACGGGCAAGATCAAGTCCGTGTTCGTGGGCGAGTGCACGTACGGCCTCGGCCTTGGCCGTGCCGTGCAGCAGCTCACCCTTCAACCGCCCGGTGTAGACGCCATCGTGGTGCTCGGCGGTCGTCCCCAGTGCACCAGTCAGACCCAGCCGAGCGGCGATGATGCCTGCCACCTCGACGGGTGCGGCCGTGACCAGCCACACCTGCTGACCTGCATCAAGATGCATCTGGGCAATCGCGCGCGTTCCCGGCCAGATCCGGGCAGCGATCGACTCCTCGTAGACCTCCCGGCCGACCTCCTCCACCTCGCTGACCCGCCGGCCGGCGATAAATCCAAGCGTGGCTGTGCGCGCGTCCTCGATGTGTTGCGGCTTCTCTCGTCCGACGAGTCGGAAGTACACCTCCAGCCAGAGCCCCTTGAGAATCACCCGGGTTGGAAAGAAGTCTCGGCGATAGAGCCCCTTGGCGAGGTGGAAGAGAGATGCCCCTTGGATGACCGTGTTGTCCAAGTCGAAGAAGGCCGCCGCGGACGGATCGGCCCTGATCAGAGCCTCTGCCCTGGCCGATGCCGGTTGGTGTTCCAGCTCGACAGCAGGCCCGGCAGCAGCCAGTGGACTGGTCTGGTCGACCTCGACCGCCGATGCCTCAACGCCAGGAAGTGACTCGACCTCTTCTGTGGCCGCGGACAGCTCCGGCGTCGCTCGTCGCCTGCCGCGTCCCACCACGCGATCAACCCTACGGCGCAACGCTGTGCCAAAATTCACGCGTGGAGCAGCTGCAACCCACCGCCATCTCCGCGGGGTCGCCCTTCACCAACGTGGCCGAACTTGTCGCTGATCAAGCGGCTCAGCGCCCGGACACCACGGCGATCGTCGAGCCGGGAGCCGTACGCCGGACCCTGACCTGGTCCGAGCTCGACACTGAGATCACCGCCGTCGCCGCCGGCCTGGTCGCTCACGGCCTGGTCGCTGGACACCGAGTCGGAATCCTGGGCCAGAACAGCATCGAGTTCGTGGTGGCGTACTTGGCGGCGCTCCGCGCGGGCTACGTCGCGGTGCCGATGAACACTCAGTCCACCGCCGACGACGTCAGCGCGATGCTGCACGACAGCGGCGCGCGGGTTCTCTTCGTCTCACCCGACCACCAGTTGAGCAGTACCGATTTCGGCGATGTCCACCTTGTCGGACTAACCCCGGAAGGATTCCGCGCCCTGGCACTGACGGGGCGCGGTGAGGTCAGCTCACCGCAAGATCGGGAAGCACTCGCCGTGCTGCTCTACACCGCCGGTACGTCCGGCCGGCCGAAAGCCGCCATGCTGACCCACCGAGCTCTGCTCAGTCACCTGGAGCAGATCGCCCGCTTCGGCATCGTCAATTCAGAGGCGACGATCCTCGCGGTGCTGCCGTTGTTTCACGTGTATGGGTTGAACGCCGTCCTAGGCAGCTGGTTACGAGGCGGTGCCCGGCTGGTGGTGGTCGACGGCATCACCGACGGCTTCTCCGACATCCTGAGGGAAGAGGGCGTCACCAATCTGCCCGTTTCGCCAGCTCTGCTGACCCGCATCCTGGCTTCCGATCGTCTGGTCGATGGGCTGGGTTCGGTCACCACCGTCGTTTCGGGTGCCGCGCCGCTGCTCGACGATCTGCGGGTGGCGTTCACCGAGCGCACCGGCTTGCGCGTCGAACAGGGGTACGGCCTCACCGAGGCCGGTCCGGGCGTATCCGCGACACTGGACGGTCCCCTGCTCGGACACGGCCATGTCGGCCGTCCGTTGCCGGGCGTCGAGGTCAGGATCGGTGATGGAAGCGAGCCCGGCGAACCGGGCGAAATCTTCATTCGTGGCCAGAATCTGTTCTCGGGCTATTGGCCGTCGGGTGAGGGTGGCCCGGATGCCGAGGGGTGGTTTGGCACCGGTGACATCGGCTACAGCACCCAAGGGGAGCTCTTCCTGGTCGATCGGTCCCGCGAGTTGATCATCGTCAACGGATTCAACGTCTACCCTGCCGAGGTGGAGGAAGCGATTTCCGAACTCGCGGAGGTCGACTCCGTGGCCGTCGTGGGCCGGCCCGATGTCCGGACGGGCGAGCAGGTTGTGGCTTTTGTCACAGGGAGCGCCGTCACCGTTGAGGACGTGGAAGCACACTGTGCGGTTCGGTTGGCCAAGTTCAAGCGCCCCCGGTTGGTCCGGCTCGTCGACGAGCTACCCCGAGGGGCGACCGGCAAGGTGCAGAAGGGCGTGCTGAGGCACGCCCTGCTGGATGCGCAGCCGGAGCCTGCGGCCAAGGCCTACTGAAGATGTCGATCAGCAGCGATGAACCGAGGGTCGTCGTGCTGACCAGACCGGGCTGCCACCTGTGTGAGCAGGCGATCGAGGTGATCGACGCCGTCTGCGCAGAGACCGGAGACTCGTACGAGGAGCGCAACGTCGACCGCGATCCGGAGCTCAAGCGACGCTTCGGCGACGAGATCCCCGTGACCTTCGTCGACGGCCGCCAGCACGACTTCTGGCGAGTCGATCCAGACCGGCTACGCGCGGCGCTGCGAGCCTGAAGGTATTTGTGCACTCCTTCACAAGCTCCTAGAGTGAAACTAGCTCGCCTGCGCAGGGCCGTTGACCGAGGAGTTGCGTGACCGCCGCCGACACCCGACAGGCCTCCGGCTCGCCCCTTCGACAAGCTGGCGCTCTTCGACAGGCTCCGAACGCCGAGCTGGGCCCGCACGACGATGGTGTCCTGCGCCAACTCGACGCCGGCCCGAGCAAGGGGATACCGGACGCAACGATCGCTCGCCTGCCGGTGTATCTCCGGGTGCTGAACCAACTCGCGGACGCGGGGATCAGCACCGTCCGGAGCGGGGCGTTGGCCGAGGCAGCCGGGGTGAACTCGGCGCAGCTGCGCAAGGACTTGTCCTATCTCGGCTCCTACGGCAGACGCGGGGTCGGCTACGACGTCGGGTACCTCCGGCTGCAGATTGGGCGGCAGGTTGGATCGACATATGACTGGCCGGTGATCATCGTCGGGCTGGGCAATCTCGGCACCGCGCTCGCCAACTATTCCGGCTTCTACTCCCGCGGCTTCCGTGTCGTCGGCCTCATTGACCCGGCTCCGGAGCTGGTCGGCAAGATGATTCACGGGCTGGCCATTCGCGACCTCGCAGAACTGGAGGACGTGGTCGGCAGCACCGGGGCCGCCATCGCCGTCATCGCCACACCGGCCGAGGCCGCACAGGCAGTCGCCGACCGGCTCGTCGACGTCGGCGTGACCAGTATCCTCAACTTCGCCCCGACAGTGCTCGTGGTGTCAGAGGGTGTGAACGTGCGCAAAGTAGACCTTGGCCAGGAGCTCCAGATTCTCGCCTACCACGAGCAACGCGCCCGCGTGGACGACCCGGGAGCTCTGCGATGAGCATCCTTGCGGTGAGTGTGTCGCACAAGACCGCGCCGGTCGAGGCTCTCGCGCGTCTTGCGCTCGACGCACCGACCTCGACCAAGCTGGTGGACGCGCTGCTCGCCAGTGAGCACATCGACGAAGCCATCGTCTTGTCGACCTGCAACCGGACTGAGATCTATGCCGCGGTGTCGCGATTCCACGGGGCCCTGGACGACATCTCAACCACGTTGGCCGACTTTGCCGGCATGACTCTCGACGACCTGCAGGACGTGTGTGCGGTCTACTTCGACGAAGGCGCTGTGGCGCACACCTTTTCGGTGGCCTCGGGTTTGGATTCGGTGGTGGTCGGCGAAAGCCAGGTGCTCGGGCAGGTGAAGGCAGCGCTCACCCATTGCCAGGCTGTGGGCAGCGTCGGGACCGTACTCAACACGTTGTTCCAGTCCGCCATCCGGGTGGCGAAGCGTGTGCACTCCGAGACCGGCATCGGTTCGGCCGGACGCTCGCTCGTTACCGCGGCGTACGAGCTGCTGACCCGCAATGGCGGCGATCTGGCTGGTCAGCGGGTGTTGGTTGTGGGCGCCGGGGCCATGGCCAGTCTGGCCGCCCGCACCGCAGCGGACGCCGGTGCGGCGGTCACCTGTGCGAACCGTACGTTGACCAGGGCTCAGCGGCTTGCCGCAGCCGTCGGCGGAGCGGCGGTGGAGCTGTCTGAGCTGTCGGGTGCGCTGAAAAGGACCGACGTGCTGGTCACCTGCACCGGCGCCAAGACCGTGTCGATCACCGCGGCAGATCTCGCCGATACGCCAGTAAGTAGCGTCGTCGACCTCGCCCTGCCGGCGGATGTCGACCCCGCGGTAGCTGACCTTGGGATCGAGTTGGTCAACCTCGAGCGTCTGGTGGCAGAGCAAAAGGACAGCGGGACAGGAGCTGAGGCGGAATTCGCGCGCGACCTGGTCCGGCAGGAGGTCACTGGCTTTCTCAGTGTTCGCCGTTCGGCTCAGGTGGCGCCCACAGTTGTCGCCCTGCGATCCATGGCCTCCAGCGTGGTCGCTGCCGAATTGGCTCGGCTCGATGGCAAGTTGCCCAACCTCGGTGCTCGTGAACGAGCGGAGGTTCAGCGGACCGTAGGGCGAATCGTGGACAAGCTGCTCCACCAGCCGACCGTACGAGTACAAGAGTTGGCAGCCGATCCGGACGCGCTCGACTATGCGGCCGCGTTACGGGAGCTGTTCGCACTGCACCCGCAGTCGGTGGCGGCGGTGATGTCGACCGACGTGCCTCGATGACGCCCCTGGACAAAATGCGGCGGTCTTGCTGAGCGGTGATTACTGAACTACGGATCGGTGCCCGAAAGTCGCCCCTGGCCCGCGCCCAGGTCGATGTCGTCGCGGAGCTGCTAGCGGCACACGGGGTGAGGTCGACGTTCGTCGGCATCACCACGACCGGGGACGTCGACTCCCGCCAGCTGACCGAGATCGGTGGCACCGGTGTCTTCGCCAACGCTGTCCGCGCGGCGCTCCGCGACCGTTCGGTGGATCTCGCGGTCCACTCGCTGAAGGACCTGCCTACGCTGCAGCCGGATGATCTTGAGATCATCGCCATCCCGGAGCGCGAGGACAGCCGCGACGTCCTTGTTGGATGCCGACTCGACGACCTCGAAGACGGATCCCGGGTCGGCACCGGAGCGCCCCGCAGAGCGCTGCAAATGTTGGACTGGGCGCGCCGCAGAGGCATCCAGCTGGAGATCGTTCCGGTTCGCGGCAACGTCGGTACCCGCCTGGATCTGGTCGCGACCACGCAAATCACCGCGGTGCTGCTGGCGGCGGCCGGGCTACGTCGGCTGGGCTACGCCAGTTTGGAGGAATCTGACAACTCAGACATCGTTGTCAGGGGGTTACCGGCCCAAGTATTGAGCGCGGCAGAGATGCTTCCTGCGCCGGGCCAAGGGGCGCTGGCCCTGGAGGTCTCCACGGGTTTGAGCCCCGATCTACGCGCCGCAGTGGCGACCCTCGATCATCCACACTCCCGGGCGGAATGCCTTGCGGAGAGAGGGTTTCTGGCCGCCCTCGAGGCCGGCTGCACAGCACCGGTGGGTGCGCGTGCTGTTGTCAAATCTGTCCGTGATACAAGCGTCGATTTGACTCTGGCCGCTGTTATTGGGAGAACGTTATCGAGCAGCTTGTCAGAACCGGCCAAGAGCCCACCGCTTCGCCTCGAAGTGCACGGCTCGACTTCGGATCCGGCCGCTTACGGGGCGGCGACCGGGCGTTCGGTTCTGGCGGAGTTGCGCGACCTACAACGCTCTCGGCGCCCGCGTGCCGAGGCCGAACAATAGAACGGCGAGATCTGTCAGTGAGCACACCGTCGGTACGCAAGTCCCGCAGCCAGATGTCTTCAGCAAATCCCCCCGCGCCGACCGCTCGTGGCCGGGTGATCTTCGTCGGCACCGGTCCCGGTGATCCGGATCTGCTCACGCTCGGTGCCATCGCCGCTCTGGCCGACGCCAGCGCGGTGATCTTGGACCACGAGCGGCAAGCCGAGATCCTGGCGCACCCGGCCATCACGCTGGGCGAAGGAGCCGAGGTTTCGACCCTGGGTCTGTCCGAGGCGGGTAAGCCGCTCACCCCGTCGGCTCGGGCCAAGATCGTGATCAAGCATGCGTCTGCTGGACGTCGGGTGGTCCGGCTGGTGAGCGGCGATCCCTTCCTGGACAACGCGGTGGCCGACGAGGCGGCCGCATGCGTCCGCGGCGGAATCGATTTCGAGGTGGTGCCGGGAGTCTCGAGCCTGACCGCCGTGCCGGAGTATGCGGGGATCGACCTCATTCACGCCGGCGGAGTCCACTTCGCATCCGTGACCGACGGCAAGTTCAACAAGGTGAACACCTCCCAGTGGGGGATGGTGCCGACTGTCGTCGTGAGCACCGTCGTGTCCATGATCGCCGGATTGGTGGAGGCAGCGCGGACCGCCGGCCGGCCCGACGACGACCATGTGCTGGCGACCCTGCACGGCGGAAGCACCGAGCAGGTGACGATCAGCACCACCCTGGCTGAGTTGGTGGCCGCAGTGCGCGCGGTTCGCCCGCCGGCCAGCGATCCAGTGCACGTGATCATGGGCAACGCCGCGGAGCAGCGGCAGGAGCTCAGCTGGTACGAGACCAAGCCGCTCTTCGGCTGGCGAGTCCTCGTGCCGCGGACCCGCGACCAGGCCGCCCCGATGGTGGCCAGGTTGCGGACCTACGGCGCGCACAGCGAGGAGGTGCCCACCATCTCCGTCGAGCCGCCGCGCAGCCCGCTGCAAATGGACAAGGCCGTGCGCGGGTTGGTCGAGGGTCGCTACGAGTGGGTTGCCTTCACCTCGGTCAATGCGGTGCGTGCCGTCCGGGAGAAGTTCGAGGAGTACGGACTGGACGCCCGCGCCTTCTCTGGTCTCAAGGTCGCGACGGTTGGTGACGTGACGGCGCACGCCTTGCAGGCTTGGGGCATCGAGCCCGACTTGGTGCCCTCCGGCGAGCAGTCCGCCGCAGGTCTTGCTGCCGAGTTTCCGCCGTACGACGACGTTCTCGATCCGATCAATCGGGTCTTTCTGCCGCGCGCCGACATCGCCACCGAAACATTGGCGGCGGGACTCCAGCGACTCGGCTGGGAGGTGGAAGATGTCACCGCTTACCGCACCGTCCGAGCCGCCCCGCCGCCCGCGTCGGTGCGCGAAGCGATCAAGACGGGCAAGTTCGACGCCGCGGTCTTCACCTCCTCCTCGACGGTACGCAACCTGGTCGGCATCGCCGGCAAGCCGCATCCGT
>DASQUD010000119.1:0-10571 GCA_035641455.1 Propionibacteriaceae bacterium
GAAGCCGGCGGTCCGTTCGTCGATGCGAACGTGCAGCCGCAGTCGCCCGGTCCGGTCGGCCTCGAACACCTCGTAGGCCAGCGGTGCGCTGCGCGAGCCAGGCGCGAGTACCACGTCACGGACGCCCCAACTGATCAACTCGGAGATCACCGCCCGAGCGCACGGGGTTGCGTTAGACAAAGCGCCCCTCAGCCATGGTGCACCTCGGCCATCGCATGGCGAACCTCACGAAGGCGTACCCGCCACTCCTGCTCGACGTCCAACGGCGCCGCCGATGCCGCCAATCGGCTCGGATCGACCACGACATCTCCAACGGCCAGGTAGCCATCGGAAGCGATCAAGGGTGATTCGACTAGATCATCAGTCAGCAGGGCAACAGAGTTCAGCCCACACGCGTACGGGAGTTCGGGCAAAGCGGCCGCCAACGCCAGCCCGGCTCGGATGCCAACGGAAGTCTCGAGGGCGCTGGAGACCACCACGGGCAACCCGATGCGCTCGGCGATCTGCAGGCACGCCCGGACCCCGCCGAGCGGCTGCACCTTCAACACCACCACGTCCGCCGCCCCGAGTTGAGCGACGCGGTACGGGTCGCCCCTTCGACGGATCGACTCGTCGGCGGCGATCAGCACGTCGATGCCTTCGCGGGCAAGTCGCCGCCGCAGCTCGGCTAGTTCCTCGACTGCTGAGCAGGGCTGCTCGACGTATTCAAGATCAAAGCGCGCTAGCTGTCGGATGGCCGCTCGGGCCGTGTCCACATCCCATGCACCGTTCGCATCGATGCGTACCCGGCCAGTCGGGCCCAGGGCCTGCCGTACGGCCTCCACCCGGGCGAGGTCGTCGGCAAAAGCCTGGCCGCGTTCGGCCACCTTGATCTTGGCAGTGGTGCAACCGGATTTGGCGGCCATGGCGTAGGCCACCTCGGCTTCCACCGCGGGAATCGTGCAGTTCACCGGCACGACAGTCCGGACGGTTTCCGGCCAGCCAATCTCGGCGGACTCGATCGCGGCTCGAAGCCAGGTGCCCGCCTCCGGTGGTGCGTAGTCCAGGAAGGGGCTCCACTCCGCCCAGCCCGCCGGCCCTTGCCAGACCAAGCCTTGGCGGACGGTGACCCCGCGAAATCTGCTGCGCAGGCCGATCTCGTAGACCTGGCCGCTCTCCGGCCCAGCCCACCGTGCCGAGTGCCGTGGGCTCGTTGACCGCGCCACCCCCGCCACGCGCCCCATCCTGCCACCGGACCGGCGGCCCGCTAGCTGCCGATCGTTGAAGCGGGTTGCTGAGGACTGCCGGAGCAGTGGCAAAGGTGGGCAGTCCTCTTCACCACCACATGGCATGCGGCATGCTGTTGGTCACTCATTAGCCTGGTGGAGTGACCTCGGCCGGCTTGGATTCCAGCTTGCGGCCGGTGACCTCCGCTGAAACCTTCACCGCTCTGACCGAGGCTCTGCACGGCGGCTCCGCGATCGCGCCGCTGCCGGACTCGGACGTCGAGCGGGCATCAGCGGTCGACATGTTGCAGCTGGATGAACCCGTTCAGGAACCGGACGCCGCCGTCGTTCTGGCGACATCGGGTTCGACCGGCCGGCCGAAGGGCGCCATCTTGTCACGGACCGCGGTGCGGGCTGCCGCGGATGCGGCTCACGCGCGCCTCGGGGGACCTGGCGATTGGGCGTTGGCCTTGCCGCCGTACTACGTCGCCGGGCTCATGGTGATGGCCAGGGTCATCGCGGCGGACACGACCATCCACGAGGTCGGAAGCGACCTGGCGCGGCTGCCGTCTGCGGTTGACGCCATGCGAGGGCGTCGCTATCTCGCGGTGGTGCCAACGCAGCTGGACCGCGCCTTGGCTCAGCCGCAGTTGACCGAGGCGTTGCGCGCTATGGACGCCGTGCTGGTGGGCGGGTCCGCACTGGACGCGTCTATCCGATCGCGAGCCAAGCAAGCCAAGATCAAGGTCGTCGCCTCGTATGGCATGACGGAAACCTGCGGCGGCTGTGTCTACGACGGGCTTCCGCTGGACGGCGTGTCGGTAGCGGTGGAGCCGCGGACGCAGCGGATCCGCATCTCCTCCATCATGATCTTTTCCGGCTATCGGCTTCGCCCGGACCTCACGAGGACGGCGCTGAGCGACGGCACGCTGATCACTCAGGATCGCGGCGAGTGGACCAGCCACGGCCGGCTTCAGGTTGTCGGTCGCGTGGACGACGAAGTGATCACCGGTGGCATCAATGTCGATCTTGCCCAACTCGAGCGCGCCTGCAAGTCCTGGCCGGGCTTGGCCGGTGCGGAGATCGCGGTCGTCGCCGTGCCGGATGTTCAGTGGGGACACAAGATTGTCGCTGTGACCAACGGTCCGGGGTCGGTGACGGCGCTGCAGGCCTTTCTCGACGCGAGGCTGCCGAGACATGCGGCACCTCGAGACCTTGTCCACCTCAACGCTCTGCCGAAGACGGCCGCCGGGAAGATCGACCGGATTCGGCTCGTCGCGGATCTGGCGAGCGGCCTTCCAACAGAGGAGGACCGACGTTGACCGCCGACGTGGCACCGCAGTCACCCACCCTGGCGCAATGGGTAGCGGGTGCTCGGCCTAGGACGCTGCCGGCCGCGGTATCGCCCGTGGTCGCGGCCAGTGGAATCGCCTTTTTCGAAGGCGACTTCTCCAGCTGGCGGGCGCTGCTCGCCATGATCGTCGGAGTTTCCCTTCAAGTAGGCGTCAACTACGCCAATGACTATTCCGACGGCATTCGCGGCACCGACGCAGTCCGGATCGGCCCGCTGCGGCTGGTCGGCTCCGGCCTAGCCCGCCCCCGCGCCGTCAAGGCGGCGGCCTTCACCTCTTTCGCGGCGGCCGCATTGGCCGGAGTCGCTTTGGTCGGGGCGACCCAGCAGTGGTGGCTGCTTGCGGTCGGCGCTGCGGCGATCCTGGCGGCCTGGTACTACACCGGCGGCAAGCGGCCGTACGGCTACCTGGGCCTCGGCGAGGTAGCGGTCTTCCTCTTCTTCGGCCTGGTGGCCACCTGCGGCACCGGCTATGTCCAAATCGGGCGAGTCTCATTAGCACTGCTCTTGCTGGGCGTCGGCGTCGGATCCCTGGCCTGCGCAATTCTGGTGGCCAACAACCTGCGCGACATCGAGGGCGATCGGGCCGTAGGAAAGCGCACTCTCGCGACTCGGATCGGCGATCCTGCCTCCCGGACCCTCTATCTGCTGTTGGTCATCGTGGCGGCGTTGATGATCATCGCCGTCGCTGCGTTGACGTCGTGGTGGGCGCTGTTGGGGCTGGCCGGCCTGTTGCTGATCATTCCCGCCGTGCGTGTCGTGATCAGCAGCGGCCAAGGCCGCGACCTGATCCCCGTGCTCAAGGTCACCGGCCTGGCAGAGCTGCTCGCAGGCGTGGCGCTGGCCGCTGGGCTGGTGATCGCCCGACTCTGATCTCCCGCCGCGGAGTCCGTCGCCTCACGACTTTCAGATCACAGGAGGGTGCCCGGCTCGGGTCATCCGCCAGACCGTGCGCCACGACATGGGGCGGCGCTGCCCGCAGGGCCGCGTCACGCCTAGCCAGTAACCACGGAGGGTCTCGATCAGGCCCACCTTTGATCGCAGCCGCAAGCCGCCGATCACCAGCCAGACCAGCACGTAGATTACGCCGATCGGCAGCGGCAGATTTCGGCGTGCCAGCCACACCCGGTTACGAGCCTGGAATCGGTAAAACTGGGCGTGCCGGGTGGGCTGGATAGCGGGATGATGGACCTCGATGGCGCCGTCGTAGCGCACGTGGTAACCGCCGTCCCACACCCGCCAGGCCAACTCGATTCCCTCGTGGGCGTACCAGAACGGTTCCGGCCAGCCTCCTGTTCGATCGAAAGCCTCCCGGCGGATGGCTACGGCACCCTCCCAGACGGACATCGCTGGACTGCTCCGAACCGGATCACCCACCCGTACCCGAGGCGTCCAGCGCCGGGGCGCCGGCCGCCCGTCCGGGTCGACGACGCGCGGCTGAATCAGACCGAGTTCTGGGTCCGCGGCGAAGCGGCTCGCCATTCGCTGCAGGACATCGGCTTCGGGCAGGCATGCATCGTCATCGAGAAAGAAGAGCAACTCGCCCTTGATCAGTGGGACCCCTGCGTTGCGCCCGGCCGGGATCCCGAGGTTTTCCGGCAGAGCCAGCGAGCGTACGCCTTCCGGCAGGTCGGTCGGCTGCCAGCCGTTGCCGACCACCACCGCGTCGATCTCCACCCCTGACTGGGTGAGCAAGGACTCCAGGCCCCGGCGAAGATCTCCCGGTCGCTTACCTTGAGTGAGGACGACCACGCCGAACCGCGGCACTATCACCGCAGCCGCGACGAGCTCAGCACGGCCACGAGATGGCCCACCACCGTGAGGCACGCGGCCGCCACGAGGCCAGCCAGCAGCGCCTTCGTCGCCGTGCCCGAGACGAACAGGTCCACTACGGCGGCGACCAAGATCAATAATGAAAGCTCCACGGAATGGAAAACCCGGTGAAACGGCAGATACCTCGCCACTCTCCGAGCCGATCGTAGGGCGCCACCGCCGGGACCTGACGCTACGGGCCGGCGGACGTCCTCAGCGTCCACGATTTGCGGCAGCCCGGCATAGTGCCGGGAAACGTGCACCAAGTCGTTCTCCACCTTGTTCAGGGCGATCAGCAACGCCAGCAGCAGTCCAGCACTGATCCAGATTCCGCTCAGCCGAAACTCGCCCGTAGCGCGAATGCCCAAGGCCACGGCAATGCCACACTCCGCGACATAGTGCCCCACGCGGTCCAGGTACACCCCCGCCGGAGACGACGTCTGCCGCCAGCGAGCGACCTCACCGTCGCAGCAGTCCAGCAGCATCTGCAGTTGGGCCAGCAGAACGACGACGACCGCCGCGATGATCGAGGGCCAGCTGGTCACGATCGCGGCCAGAGCTGCGGTCAAGATCATCAACCAGGTGACACCGTTCGCCGACAGGCCCATTCGAAGCAGGATCCGCGTCAGATAAGGAGAAATGTCTCGGAGGTACAGGTGTGCTACCCAGTGCTCGGCCCCCGCTCGGCTACGTACGCTTTCCGGCTGAGTGATCAACTTCAGTTCTGCGATCGACGGGTGCGGCGGCCGCTCTGCGCCGTTGCCGGTTGCTGAAGTCAACACGGCCTGGCGCTCGAGGCAGTCCCGGCAGCGAGCATCCGCCCATGCTAATGGCGTATTGTCCCCACCCCGCCTAGGACGCATAATCTGACGTATGGGCCGTTACCTGCCAATCGTCATGGTGGCGCTGCTCGCGATCTACTGCATTGTGGAAGTTGCCCAGGCGCCGCCTCTGTCGGTGCGCCGGATGCCGCGCTGGCTGTGGGCAACCGCCATCATCTGCCTTCCGCTGGCGGGTTCTGTGTGTTGGCTGTTCCTCGGCCGGCCTAACGCGAAATCGCTGGGGATCGACAAGAAGCAGGATCGCCCAAAGGCGCCGGATGACGACGTCGATTTTCTTCGGGGTCTCTGACACAGCTAGCTGCGGTGCTGGACCTCGGGCGTGATCATGGCACGCGGCCGAGCGAGTAGGCCTTCTCGATGGCGGCGGCAAATCGCCGGCTGCTGGCCTGGTCGGCGGTATCGCCGAAGTAATAGCGCGCCAACTCCACCAGTCGCCCGTCCTTGGCCGGCTGGTCAAGTCCCAGCCCCAGAGCGTGCAGCCAGCTGACTACCCGCCCGGCGTCCTCAGCGCGAAGCTGAGGCAGGCGTTCCAGGAGAGCCGAGCGTGGACGGTACGCCTTGACCGCGGTGGGTTCAGTGATCACCAGGGGCTTCCCTGTCGCCAGCCAGTCGTATGCCACCGCTGAAATGTCGGTGACACAGGCGTCCGCGAACTTCCACTGCCAGCCATAGCTGCCGAGGTCGATCAGGTGGCGAGTGCCGTCCTGAGCTAGCAAGCTCCGTATCTTCCTGTCCGCTGCCGCATGGACCGGCGATATGAGCCCGGTTCGGGGGTGCGGCCGGTAGATCACACGGATCAAGGGATCGCTGAGCAGCGTTTCGACTATGCCCAGCCCATGGCTGACGAGAGAACTGTAAGCCAGGCTTGGCCTATCGCCCTCCCAGGTCGGCGCGTACCACACCCGCAGCCGTTCATCGCGGGCCCAATCCGGTGCACCCGGATAATTATGATCGAGCTGCGGGCGACCCACGGGTACCGCCCGGTGGGCGGCGTCGAAGCCCCGCAAACCTGAGCCCAACCGCTCTTGTCCCGCCGGGCCTCCGACGAAGACCAGGTCGTAGGCCTTGTGCTGGTTGGACACGCTGGGCGCTTTGTCGCTCTCACCGTGGCCGAGTTGAACGTGTACCGGATCCGCGAAGCGGAGCATGCGGAAGTTGGACTCGACCTGGTTGACATAAAGGACGACCCGCACGTCGCGGTCGTCGACGAGCTCCTCCAAGGCTGCGCTGCCGCGGGCAAAGGCGACGGGCAACGACGTCTCGGTGAGTACCCGTTCGCCGGTGTCTGGCCGATCGACGATCACGAAAACCGGTCGCAGATCTGCCAGCCGCTCCAGCGGTCGACGCCACAGCTCGAACTGATAGAAGTTCTCGGGCCCGGTGGCGAAGTACAGCGCGACCGCACCGTTGGGGACGATGCCTGACCGTCGCGCCCGCGAGCTGAACCGTGGTGCCTGCACCTGGTTCCAGACCTTGCCCGTCGCAGAGCCAGCCATCCGGCTGGCCCTCTTGAGGATTACCCGACGATCGATCACTGTGGGGGCGTATCGACCTTCTCCGCTTCCTTGGGCTCGACCACTTCGCGGACGAAGGCCGCGCCGACCTCGGTCTCCCGGCGATCACCACTCCACTCAGTGTGGAAAGCCCCGCTCGCATCCACCCGGTGATAAGTGTGGGCGCCGAAAAAATCACGCTGGCCCTGAATCAGCGCAGCAGGCAACCGCTCGGCCCGGATGCCGTCGTAGTACGCCAGCGAGGATGAGAACGCGGGCGTCGGGATGCCATTCTGCGCCGCCCCGGCCACCACGCGCCGCCATGCACTCAGGCAGTTGCCGACGACGTCGGCGAAGTATTCGTCGGCCAAGAGCAGCGGCAGCTGGACGTTACGCTCGTACGCCTCGGTGATCCGGTTCAAGAACCGGGCACGGATGATGCACCCACCGCGCCAGATGCGTGCCATCGCGCCTCGGTCGATGTTCCACCGGAACTCGGCGCTCGCGGCAGCGATCTGATCGAAACCCTGGGAATAGGCCACGACCTTGGAGGCGTACAGCGCCTGCCGAACATCCTCGACGAAGATCTCGCGGTCCGCGATGTTCCATTCGGCGGTATGCCCCGGAAGGTTCGCGCGAGCGGCCTCCCGCTGCGGTACCGAACCCGACAGAGCGCGGGCAAACGTCGCCTCGGCAATCCCCGTGATCGGCACGCCGAGATCGAGAGCGTTCTGCACCGTCCACCGTCCGGTGCCCTTTTGCTCCGCTTGGTCGAGAACGATGTCGACGAACGGCTGGCCGGTCCTCGCGTCCACGTGACCCAAGACCTGAGCAGTGATTTCGATCAGGAAGGACTCCAGATCGCCTTCGTTCCACGTCTGGAAGATCTTGCCGATCTCGGCCGCGCCTGCTCCTGTCGCGTGCTTGATCAGGTCGTACGCCTCCGCGATCAACTGCATGTCGGCGTACTCAATGCCGTTGTGCACCATCTTGACGAAGTGGCCCGCCCCGTTCGGTCCGACATAGGTGCAGCACGGCTCGCCGTCCACCTTGGCCGAAATGCTCTCCAGCAGCGGACCGAGGGATTCGTACGACTCGCGCGAGCCACCAGGCATGATCGAAGGTCCGTTTAGCGCACCCTCCTCACCACCGGATACCCCGGTGCCGACGAAGTGCAGACCGTGGGACTTGAGCTGGGCTTCCCGGCGAATCGTGTCCGGAAAATGCGCGTTGCCGGCGTCGATGACGATGTCCCCCTCCTCCAGCAGGGGAATGAGCTCGTCGATCACAGCGTCGGTGCCGGGCCCAGCCTTCACCATGATCAAGACGCGACGGGGCTTCTCCAGAGAGGCCACAAAATCGGCCAATGTCTCCGACGGGAGAAACGTCCCCTCTGACCCCGCCTCTGCCACCAAAGATTCGGTCCTGGCGTAGCTCCGGTTGTGAATGGCCACGCGATGGCCGTGGCGAGCGAAGTTCCTTGCGAGATTGCGGCCCATCACCGCTAGGCCGGTCACCCCGATTTGCGCCAGTTCAGCCATGTGCGCTACCCCTCTTTGGGTCGTGTGAGACGATCGTCGTGCGAGCGAA
Organism: Propionibacteriaceae bacterium; assembly: GCA_035641455.1. GTDB lineage: Bacteria > Actinomycetota > Actinomycetes > Propionibacteriales > Propionibacteriaceae > Microlunatus. The sequence goes on from DASQUD010000119.1 coordinate 8,294, forward strand.
GTCGCTGGATGTTGCCTGAGCGTAACCGGTTTGGTCCCGGGGATCGCTGTCCATAACGTTCAGTCTCTCCAAGCCGGTACGGAGGAAGGTCATGCTACAGCCGCTTGGCGTGAGCGACGAGGCCGAGGCGGTCTATGTCGCGCTGGCACCCATTGGCGCGGCAACGACCAGCCATCTGATGGATCTGACTCACCAGAGGGCTGGAGTCGAGGAAAGCCTCGAAGAACTCCGGCGGTTAGGTTTGGCGACCGAACTCTCGCCCGGACTGTGGCAGGCGCTTCCTCTGCCCAAGGTGGCCAAGGCGCTGCGAGCGCAGCGGCTGTCCGAGGTGGAGATGGCCAGCGCGGCCGCCGAATCGTTGCACAGCCACATCCTGGCCTCCTCCCGATCCCAGACCGACGACGAGTTGCGCATCGTCATCGGTCGCGAGGCGATGCTGGCGGCCAACCGCGACATCTGCGCATCGGCGCAGAAAGAGATCTGCATGTTCGACAAGCCGCCATACGCCGAGGACCATGCGGGGAGCGAGGAGGCGATCAGCGAGGAATCGTCCGAGTGGCAGGCTCTGGAGCGCGGCGCCAAACTGCGGTGCATCTACCACCCCGGCTTCGACGCCGAACGGCTCAAGGAACTGACCCTGTTCGCCGCGAAAGGGGAAAATTCCCGTACGGCCGCGGTGCCAATGAAGCTGATCCTGGTCGATGCGCAGATTGCCATGATTCCCTCGATGCGCTCTTACCTGTCTGGACATGAGCTGACCATGTCCGTGGTGAAGTATCCGACCCTGGTCGAGGCACTGCAATGGCTCTTCGAGGCGGTCTGGGATACGGCAGTCCCAATCGCGGCGGCGGCGCTATCAGATAGCGACCCACGCCGCCAGATGCTGGTCTCGCTATTAATGGCAGGGTCCACCGACAACGCCATAGCCAACCAGCTGGGCATCAACGTGCGTTCGGTCCGGCGCTGGATTTCAGAACTGATGGACCAGCTGGGCGTGAAAACCAGGCTGCAGCTTGGCGCCGCGTTGGTTCGGGCGGACTCCATCGGAAGCCGAAACGGCGCCAACATCACGTCGACTGGCGCGAACGGGGATGCCCCCGGCGCGCTGGATGGCGCTACGCAGAATGGACACAGCGCCAGCCTGAAGGCCCCCGTGATGAACGGGTCAAGCGCGACGCCGAACGGGGCCAACGGAGCCAACGGCACGAATGGCCTCAACGGCAAGAATGGCGCCAACGGCCGAAGGCGGCCGCAGCCGATGCCGATTCTGCCTGGCACCTGAGCTTTCACGTCGATTGACCGGGGGCCGGACAAGAGTCACGCCCGCGGTCCGAAGTGAACCGCGGGCGTGACCCAGGGGGAGATCCGTACGAATCTCGGGGAAAGATCCGCACGGTTTTGGCGAGTTGTCGCTCTCATCGGCAACCCGCCTCCGGGAAACGTCAGGCATCCCGGCTTCCATGAGGAAGATCTTGAACTTTGTTGGCCTTGCCTGCCTGACGCAGGCATATCCCCCGAGGGATTTAGGGCTTCGGCTTTGGTCTCTGGCCGCAGCCTGGAAGCGAGGAACGCTTGACTTAGAGCCCGCGCCCCGCCTGGCTCAAGCCGCGCCCAGCGCTTGCGGCGGTCTCCGTCGCGGCCACACCACCGAGCAGAGCAACAACTGCGAGGGCGGCGGCAACCACGCGGACCCTGACCGGAACACGATTTGCAGACATTAGGTTTCCTTCCATTTTGCCCGCGTGCCTTGTGCGGCACAGCGGAACCCCTGACGTTGCAACGACCGTAAGCAGAGGTCATCGTGGAAGTCATCCCAAAACGGTGTCAGGTTGAGGACATGACCTAAACCGGACATAGCAAAACCGCGTTAGGTGCTTTCCTCCCAACGCGCCGCTTCGCCGCCACCGGCGAAGTTGGGTTCGTACCCGGTCCCTGGCCCCTGTGGCCAAGGAATCGTCACCTAGGGTGGCCGTCACCGAGCGCGCGCCCTCAATCCGGCCGCGGATCGGGCATGCACGGCAAGGCCGACGGCAAGCCCGACTAGAACATCAGCCTGGCCTGCTAAGGTGCCCGCCGTCAAGGTGAAGGGAGAACTTTGACTATGTTCTGTAGTTTCATCCCGCCCTATCTGCTCCATCGGATAGCCGCGGCGGACCGGGGTCCGGAATCTGCCGCCTGCCAGCGCACCCTTGACATCGACGAACAGATGCGTCGCCGTCGAGCTCGAGCGAGCGGTGCTACCGCGCCACGGCAAGCGACGAGGCGCGGGAGATGGATC
>DASQUD010000120.1:0-3349 GCA_035641455.1 Propionibacteriaceae bacterium
CCAAGATCGACTTCGGCACGCGCCGCTCCCAGCACTTTCTGCCCGCCGGAGGTTGCCTCGATGGCGATGCTGACTCGATTCGACTCCACGGCCGCCACTCGGGCCGTAAACAAGACCTCAGCGCCGTTCTCGTCGTCCGGCACGACCACCGGGTTGGAGAACCGGACGAAATAGGACATCACCTTCGCCGGGTCACGTACCCAGTCGGTCACCACCCGAAGCGCCGTACCCATGGTCAGCATGCCTTGGGCGATAACCCCCGGCAGACCCACCCTGGCGGCGAAGTGGTCCGAGAAGTGAATCGGGTTGAAGTCGCCCGAGGCCCCCGCGTAGCGCACCAGCGTTTCCCGGGTGAACCGTACGGTCAACGTGGGCAAGTCGCTGCCCACCTCGATCTGCTGGGCATCCAGTGAGGAAGGGCTCACGCCGCCTGCCTGGAGTGCAAGAGGGTCGAGGCAGCCGTACAGGTCACTTCGCCGCCGCTATCGCGCACCTGGATCGAGCAGGACATGCTCTCGGTCGTGGCGCGGGTGCGCACTTTGTCGATCGTCAGGGTTGCGGTAACGCGATCGCCGGCGCGCAGGGGGCGAACATAGGTGAACCGCTGGTCTGTGTGGATGATGCGTCGCAGCTCCAACTCGAGGTCGAGGTCGGCGAACATCTGATCCCAGGCAGCGAAAGCGAGCATCGCGACCAGCGTGGGAGGTGCCAATGGCGAATTCCCGCGGTAGGCCGGATTGTCATCTCCGAGGGCGGCCGCGAACTCTGAGATCTTGGCGGCCGTGATTTCGTAGGCCGGAGTGGGTGGGTAACTCCGGCCGGCATGCGCTTCGGACAGGGGCACGGGCCCACGTTAACGGAGGCCCGCACTGCTGACCGCGCGCGCATAGCGGTCGGCGATCACGGCGGCGGCGCGGACGCCGATTGGATCGGCGATGGGCCAGCCGCGTTCGGCCGCCAGGTCGGCGAGGGGACCGAGCAGGAGCCCAGGTGAGAGGAACAGCGGCACAATCGCACGCGGTTCCGGCAACTGATCGATCACGGCCTCCGGCCGTGGCTCGCTGGTGCCGAAGGCAGCGAGCACCGTCGCCGACCGGACGGATTCCAAGCGGGCGGCAAGGTCGTGAACGGCCGCGTTGGCGGCCTCCCGGGAAGAGCCGACAGCGAAAAGTAGCAGCGACGCGTTGTTCGGTATGTCTGAATCTGCGGCGCTGGCCTGCAACAGCTGCACCACGTCGTCTCCGGTACCGATGATGTCGGCCACGATCAAGTCGACGCGTGACGCGTCAGCGGCAGCACGTACGGTCTGCGGCACATCGATCGTGGCGTGGAAGGCGGCAGTAAAGAGGAGGGGAACGACGACGGCCCGCTCGTAGCCTTCTGCCGCTAAACCGGAGGCAACTGTCTCAAGGTCGGGCTCGGTGAGATCGAGGAAAGCAGCTCGGGCCGGCGCACCGCAGCGATCGCCGACAGCGTCCATCAGGTCCGCCAGGGCAGAGGCGACGCCAGCGTGCCGGCTACCGTGAGCAAGGCCGATAACGGGAAGCTCAGTGGGGCGCAAGCTCATCTGTGGCTTTCTGCGGAGAGACGCGTGACCATGTTGGCCGACTAAGCCACAGCTATGGCTTTGTGCGGAAAGACGCGATCAGACGGCCAGGTCAGCGAGTCTCGCGATGGGGCGTGTGCGTACGACAGCGGGGGCAGAACTTCTTCAGCTCGAGGCGATCAGGGTCGTTACGCCGGTTCTTCTTGGTGATGTAGTTGCGCTCCTTGCACTGCGTGCACGCCAACGTGATCTTCGGCCGTACGTCGGAGGTCTTGGCCATCGTTTTCCTTGATCTGCTCGATTCGTCTAGCACCAGTGGTAGCGGGAGCGGGACTCGAACCCGCGACACAGCGATTATGAGCCGCTTGCTCTACCGCCTGAGCTATCCCGCTGTAGTCCCCGCCGCCGGCGTGCCGGCCGATCAACGCACCCGAATGGGTGCCGTATTCCGCCGGTGCGCGGTTGCACCGGGGTCGCGGACCGAGCCCCCATGCGGAATCGAACCGCAGACCTTCTCCTTACCATGGAGACGCTCTGCCTGCTGAGCTATAGGGGCAGGCTGGACGCCCGCTGAACGGTCGTGCCGACCCACCAAGATACACAGCGCGCCGCCGCCTGCGCGAATCGCAAGTCGACGCGTGCGGCGCCAACCCACCACCATCGCCATGCCTTAACATGTCGAAGGCCTTCGGGCGTCAGGCGGAGGAGCCAGAGCAGCGGGATGAAGGTGATCGCTCGTGCACAGACCAGTGTTCAACGACCCTTCAGGCGTACGTGCGATCACGGTTCAGTGGGCCAGCCGAGCCTTACTCGTGCTGAGCATCCTGGTTGCAGCCACCCTGGTCTTGACACTCCGTACGCACGTCGCACTTCGCGGCGTGCCACAATTCCTCCCCCAACCGGCTGACGACACCTCCCGATTCAGTCCTCCGTCGGTGGATGACAACCATTCCACGAACAGCACCGAGCGTGGTCACTCGCCCGATGACGGCACGTTGGTGCCGACGGTTCCTCTGCCGACGTCGGGAGCCTTGACACCTGCGGTGCCGCACAGCACGAGCAGCCTGCCGGCTAAGGGGTCGGCCGGGTCCGACCCGGTGCAGCGAGTAGCGGCACCGTCCGCCACAGCGAGCGCTCCGGCGGGAGCGGCCTCGTCGCCTGCCGCGAATGCACAGCCGAACCCGAAAGCCACCGCTGGATCGGGTGGCACGAAGTCAAAGGCCGTTGACAAAGACGCGAAGCCGCGAAGCCCAAAGGCTGCGGCACCGGGAGACGCTAATCCCCGGTCGACAGCCAGTCGTCGCGGACGCGAGACCGGGTAGCAGGCGACTGACAAGCGGCGACCGCGCTGGATGGGCTGCGGCTGCGCTGGAAGGCAATCCGGCGGACCGGCGAGATGGACGCGGTGCCCCTGTCTGTTGGCCCGCTGCCGACCGGCAGATACGAGATCTGCTCAGCCCATCACCGCTGTGGGAAGCTGGTCGCGTGACGTTGGAGGACCTCGTTCGGCTGCGTCGGGCCCGTGACCTGATGGACCGCGACTACGCGAAGCCGCTCGACGTTCCGGCACTGGCACGCGCCGCCCTCATGTCGCCGGGCCATTTCTCCCGCAGCTTCCGCGCTGCCTTCGGCGAGACGCCGTACAGCTACCTGATGACCCGCCGGATCGAGCGGGCCAAGGCGCTGCTGCGACGGGGTGACATGAGGGTGACCGAGGTCTGCTTCGCGGTCGGATGCAATTCGCTGGGGTCGTTCAGCTCGCGGTTCACGGAGCTGGTCGGCGAGAGCCCGAGCGCGTACCGG
>DASQUD010000121.1:0-12977 GCA_035641455.1 Propionibacteriaceae bacterium
ACCGTGATCATCGACCTGACCGGCGTCCGCGCGGGGACCGGGCCGGCGCGCCTGTTGGCCATGGTCGAGGGCCGTTCGAAGCAGGCGTTCCAACACTGGCTCGCTGACCGTTCCGAGGCGTGGCGAGCCGGCTTGGAGATCGTGGCGATGGAGGGTTCACCGGCTTCAAGACCGCCACCACGTTGGCGACATTTGCCGGTCACGGCAAGGATGCCCGTCCCCAAGATGTCACCAACGATGAAGAGCAGCAGGAGCTTGGCGCCCATCACCCGTCTCAGCTCAGGTTGCGATGTCGCGCGCTCAGGGACTTCGGTGGGGGATGACTGCGCCATGGCCGTCGCTCCTTCGGTGGCAGATCTCTAGCGTGCCTTGCAGTGTTGCTCGCTGGCAATGCGATGGCCGGTTCAGCACGCGATCACCGCCACCGGGCTCCTTGGTCTGCTTGCTCTAAGTTTGCATTTGCTTGCAATTGCAAGCACACTGGAGGGGTGAAGGTCGTGAAGCCCCCCAACTTGGGCGGTCAACTGGGCTCGCTTGGTGAGTTCATCGCTGGTCAGCGGCGTGCCGCTGAGCTGACATTGCGGCAACTGGCCGAACAGGCCGGGGTCTCCAATCCCTACCTGAGCCAGATCGAACGTGGCCTGCGGAGGCCGTCGGCCGAGGTGCTCCAGCAACTGGCTCGCGCACTTCGTGTGTCTGCGGAGACCTTGTACGTCCGGGCCGGCATCCTCGATGCCGAAGATCATCCCAACGCCGGGGTTGAGATGGCTGTACTGGCCGACACCGCGATCACCGAACGTCAGAAGCGCGTGTTGATCGACATCTACGCCTCCTTCGTCAAGGAGAACGCAGCCGCGGCAGAGCCGCCGTCAAATCGGAAGAAGCAAACAACCAAGAAGGCTGGCACCGCTTCGCGGGGCCCAGCCTGAATCACATCGAAGAACCAGGAGAACTCCCATGGTCACCACCCGTAAGCAGACGCTCACTGAAGCGCGCATAGCGGCCCTCCGATCCGAATACGCCCCGCTCTACGCCGTGGCGGGATTGACCGATGCCTTGACGGAAGTGTTCAAAGGCGCGCTCGCCGACACCCAGGAACGGGCCGGTGAGTCGCTTTCCATGCTGCAGCGCCGGAGCGCCGGTGCCGGCAAGCACGCTCGAGAGAACGCGGAGGACCTGCGGACTTTCGTGATCACCCTTCCCGACCAGGTCAAGAACCTGCCAGATGCCACTCGTGCAAGGATCGTCGACCTGCAGCGCGAAGCGAATGAGCTGATGGCCCAGGCCAGCAGCACCTACGGGCAGCTGGCCGGAAGGGGCAAGCGCGCGGTCGACAACACCATGGCCGATGTAGCGGACCGGGTCGACCCAGCCTTGGAGCGGGTGCAGGAGACGGTGACCCAGGCCCGCAAGGCCACCACGGGTCGTACCGCGACGGAGACCATGGTCCCGCGCAGCGTCGCCAAGGCTGCTGCCACTCGCAAGGCTGCTGCCAAGAAGGCCCCGGCCAGCAAGGCGCCGGCCAAGAAGGCCCCGGCCAGGAAGGTCCCGGCCAAGAAATAGCGCGTAGCCTCAGGGCGCATGCCTCCTCAGGCGGTCTTGGCCCGCGCCCGAGCCCGGGCCCGCTCGGCGGCGGATAGGCGGACCTTCCGGATCCGCACCGCGTCAGGGGTGACCTCGATGCACTCGTCGCCGCGGCAGTACTCCAAGGCTTGCTCCAGGCTCAGCAACCTCGGCGGAATCAGCCGTTCAAGTTCCTCACCGGTGGACGACCGCACGTTGGTGAGCTTCTTTTCCTTAGTCGGATTGACGTCCATGTCCTCGCTGCGAGCATTCTCGCCAACGACCATGCCCTCGTAGACCGGAGTCCCGGGACCGACGAACATGGTTCCGCGCTCCTGCAGGTTGTACAGCGCGTACGCGGTGACTAGTCCCGTGCGGTCGGCGACCAGCGAACCGGTGGCTCGAGTTCGCAGATCACCGGCCCATGGCTCGTATCCGTCGAAGACGTGATGCATCAAGCCGGTGCCCCGCGTTTCGGTCAAAAACTCGGTCCGGAAACCGATCAGTCCTCGTGCCGGCACCAGGTACTCCATCCGAACCCAGCCGGTGCCGTGGTTGACCATCTGCTCCATGCGGCCGTGCCGTAGACCCATGAGCTGAGTGACCACGCCCACAAAGTCTTCGGGGATATCCACCGTCAGGCGCTCGACGGGCTCGTGGACGTGGCCGTTGATCTCCCGGGTGACGACCTGCGGCTTCCCGACGGTCAACTCAAAGGCCTCCCGGCGCATCATCTCCACCAGCACGGCCAACTGGAGCTCACCGCGACCTTGGACCTCCCAGGTATCCGGCCGCTCGGTGGGAAGAACGCGGATCGAGACGTTGCCCACCAGTTCCGCATCGAGGCGGCCCTTGACCAGGCGGGCAGTCAGGTTCTTGCCTGACCGGCCGGCCATCGGTGAGGTGTTGATGCCGAGGGTCATCGAGATGGACGGCTCGTCGACGGTGATCAATGGCAGTGGCTTTGGGTTGTCGGGGTCCGACAGCGTCTCGCCGATGGTGATGTCCGGAATGCCGGCGATGGCCACGATGTCACCCGGGCCAGCCGATTCGGCCGACTCCCGGTCGAGGGCCTTGGTGATCAAGAGCTCGGACAGTTTGACGCTGCGTACAGTGCCGTCTGCGCGGCACCACGCTACCGTCTGGTTACGGCGCAGAGTGCCAGCGATGATCCGGCACAGCGCAAGCCGGCCGAGATAGGGCGACGCGTCGAGGTTGGTGACGTGGGCTTGCAGCGTTGCGCCCTCGGTATAGGTCGGAGCCGGAATGTGGTCGAGGATGGTCGCGAACAGCGGTCCGAGGTCTGGGCTGTCCGGCCATGTGCCGCCGGCGGGCTCGGTCAGCGAGGCGCGTCCAGCCTTGGCCGAGGCGTAGACCACCGGGAAGTCCAGAACGTGAGTCTGGTCCTCATCGAGTAGGTCTAGAAAGAGTTCGTACGTTTCCTCGACAACCTCACTGATCCGCGCGTCCGAGCGGTCGACCTTGTTGACCACGACGATGATCGGGAGTCGCTTGGCGAGGGCCTTGCGCAGCACGAACCGGGTCTGCGGGAGGGGCCCCTCCGAGGCGTCGACAAGCAGCAGCACGCCGTCGACCATCTCCAAACCGCGTTCCACTTCACCGCCGAAGTCGGCATGACCGGGGGTGTCGATGATGTTGATGGTCACATCGGTGCCGTCCGCGGCATGATGCTGTACGGCGGTGTTCTTGGCGAGGATGGTGATGCCCTTTTCGCGCTCGAGGGCGAGGGAGTCAAGCACCCGCTTCTCGACCTCTTGTCCGACCCGGAAGGCACCCGACTGCCACAGCATCGCGTCGACCAGGGTCGTCTTCCCATGATCGACGTGAGCGACGATCGCGACGTTACGCAGGTCGGTGCGGGTGGGCATGGCAGAGGGGCTTTCATCTGGTACGCGGGCAAACTCGGTGAGTCTAACTGCGACGTCCAAGATGCGTGACCCCGGCGGAGCTGCGCTGCACCCGTACGCTTGAAGCACCTGATCGGCGAGAGGAGCCCCGAGTGGTGAGCGGCACGGACTGGTTCCGAGATTCTTTCCGTACGGAGTTCGACAAGCAGAGCGCGGCGATCGGCCGCTTCAACCTGGCGATCTTCGGTAAGACCGGCGTTGGAAAGTCCACCTTGATCAACGCGATCTTCGGGGAGGAGGTGGCTCGTACCGGCATCGGTGAACCGGTCACCCACGGCAGCCATCTCTACCTGGACAAGGTGGGTCATCTCGGCATCATCGATACCGCCGGCCTGGAGATCGGCAAGGACAACAAGGAGATCCTGGCTGAGCTCAATCGGGCCATGATCGACATGCGCCGCCAGCCGCTCAGTGAACAAATCCACGTCGCGTGGTTCTGCATCCGTGGCATGGACCGTCGCTTCGAGGACTCCGAAGCCGAATTCATCCGGCGGCTAGATGAGCTGGGCCTGCCAGTCATCGTCGTTCTGACTCAGGTGCCGATGCGCGACAATCACTACCATCCGGATGCCATCGCGCTGGCCGAACAGATCATGGCTCGTCGGCTGCCGATCGCTGGCGCCCGACCCTTCATGACGTACGCGATGGCGGACGAGTTTTCGGGTCAGCCGGCCTACGGACTGAAGGACCTCCTTGATGCCACCTTTCGCGTTGCGCCCGAAGGAGTCCACGGAGCCCTCATCGCGGCGCAAGAGATCGATCATGTTCGGAAAGAGCAAGAAGCGAGGAAGTACATAGCGACCGCGGCCACCAGTGCGGCGGCCGCGGCAGCAAGCCCGATCCCGTTTTCCGACGCCACACTTCTGGTCCCCATCCAGCTCGGCATGATGGCCCGCATCGCCCAGATTTACAAGATCAAGTTCGAACGGGCGGCCCTGTTGGCCATCGCCTCGACCGCGGTGGCCACCCAGGTGGGACGTTCGGCCTTTACGAGTCTGCTCAAGATGGTTCCGGGCGCGGGCACTTTAGTGGGCGGCGCCATTGGCGCGGGCGTCGCGTCCACCTTCACCTACGCGATGGGCCAGGCCTGGCTGACCGTCTGCCAGCGGATGATTCAAGGTGGCTTGGGACCGTTGGGCGGCGCCATCGACAACGACAGCGTTCGTGAAGTTTTCCTGGACGAGTTTCGCAAGCGAGTGAAGTTCGGTGGCAAGGAGCTGCGGCATGACGCCAAGGTCGGCACCACCCGCCCGAGCTAGCTGACCAGCAGTTGATCGCTCCGGTAGTGCGTCGGTGGACGCTGGCTGACAAGCAGGCGCCGCTCTAATAGCCTCGGGCCAATGTCCGTGCCAGACGTTGGGGCCTTGCTCGAGGGAGAGCCGCCGCATGATCAGGTGGTCTTCGAGACGCGACTGCGCCGCTACTGGGCAGATCTGCTGAGTGGTTTGACCGGCGCCTACCCCGCCCATGCCGTCGAGATGGCCCAGCATCTCGTGGAGATAGCCGCCAACAACTTCCGCCAGCGCTCCGCCGACCTACGACTGCTCGATTTGCGCCGGCATGCCGATCCGCAATGGTTTCAGCACCAGCAGATGCTCGGCTACGCGACCTACGCCGACCTGTTCGCCGGAGACCTGATGGGTGTCGCCGAGAAGGTCGACTATCTAGCCGAGTTAGGCGTCACGTACCTGCACCTGTTGCCGCTTTTGAAACCGCGCCCCGGGGATAGCGACGGCGGCTACGCGGTGATGGACTACCGCGCAGTTCGCGAGGATCTGGGTACGATCTCCGACCTGCGCGAGCTGGCGAGCGTGCTGCGCTCCCGCGGCATCTCCCTCACCCTTGACCTGGTTCTCAACCATGTCGCGGCTGAGCACGAATGGGCGCACAGCGCTCGTACCGGGGATCCCTACTACCGCCGCTATTTCCACCTTTTCGCCGACCGGGAGCTGCCCGACGCCTACGAGAAGACCCTTCCGGAGGTCTTTCCTGACTTCGCGCCGGGGAATTTCACCTATGACGAGGAGTCACAGTCCTGGGTCTGGACGACGTTCAACACCTGGCAGTGGGATCTCAACTGGCACAACCCCGATGTGTTCTACGAGTTCGCGGACCTCATCTTGTGGCTCGCGAACCTTGGTGTCGAGTGCCTGCGGCTGGATGCCATTGCCTTCATCTACAAGCGCATGGGAACAAACTGCCAGAACCAGCCGGAGGTGCATGCGATCACTCAAGCGCTGCGCACAGTTGCCCGGATCGGAGCCCCCGCGCTGGTCTTCAAGGCGGAAGCGATCGTGGGACCGACCGATCTCGCTCCCTACCTGGGCGTCGGTAAGCACGCCGGCAAAGTCAGCGACCTGGCCTATCAGAACTCCCTGATGGTGCAGGTCTGGTCGGCGCTGGCGGCCAAGGACACGCGGCTGCTGTGCGCGGCCATGAATCGCTTTCCCAGCAAGCCCCCGACGACGGTCTGGGGGACCTACCTGCGCTGCCACGACGACATCGGCTGGGCGATCGACGACAGTGATGCTGCCTCCGTAGGGCTGAACGGTTTCGAGCACCGGCGGTTCCTCGCCGACTATTACGCCGGCAACTACCCGATGAGCGACGCGCGGGGGTTGGTTTTCCAGGAGAATCTGGCCACCGGCGATCGACGGATCAGCGGCATGGCGGCGTCACTGCTCGGGGTCGAGGCGGCGCTGGACAACAACGACGACGCCCACCTCGATCTTGCGATCCGGCGGCACGTCCTCGCTCACCAGATCATTCTCGGGTTCGGTGGGCTGCCCCTGATCTACATGGGCGACGAGCTTGCGCTGACCAACGATTACGACTATGTCGACGATTCCAGCCACGCCGACGACAACCGGTGGGTGCACCGACCGCGGATGCCGTGGGAACGGGCTGCGCGCCGGCACGTCGAAGGCACCCTTGAACATCGGGTGTGGCACGCCATCCACCACTCGGTGATGGTTCGAGCCTCGTTGCCGAGCCTGCATGCATCGGTGGAGACGGAGATCTTCGACCCGGTGAACCCGGCCGTCCTGGTCTTCATCCGGCGGCACCAGCTGCAAACGATGGTGGGCGTCTACAACATGACCGCGGAAGTCCAGATGCTCCCGCGCTGGGTGATCCCGCTCGGCAACTGGGCCTGGGACGCCCTCACCGAGGACACCCCCCTGACCGATGCGGACCTGCGTGTCGAGGGCTACCAGGCCCGATGGTTCGTCCAGCAGGCCTGACGACCGGTCGAAACCTAGGGTGGCGGGGTGGACGGGGTACGGGAGGCACAAGACCAGGCGAGCGCGGCGGTACGGGAGGCGCTCGGCGGGCTCGACCTGCCCTGGTCAGAACGTGAGCCGGGGCTGTTCTCGGTGAGCCTGCCGGGCACCCGCAAATTGATCACGGAGTGCGCGATCGAGGTCGGCAGCCATGCCTTGCAGGTGCGCGCGTTCGTCGCCCGCCAGCCGGACGAGAATCATCAGGCGGTATACGAATGGCTGCTGCAGCGCAACCTCAAGCTGTACGGGATCGCCTTCTGCCTGGACGCGCTGGGCGACATCTATCTGCTGGGCAAGATCAGCAACTCTTCAGTCACCGCACCCCAGGTCGACCGCCTGATGGGTGCGGTTGCCGCGACCGCAGACGGCAGCTTCAACACAATCTTGGAGCTGGGCTTCGCCGAGAGCATCCGGCGGGAGTGGGCGTGGCGCCGTTCGCGCGGCGAATCCACGGCAAATCTCGCCGCGTTCGCCCACCTCGACCCCGAGTCTGACCGCCACTAGGCTCCGGTGTCATGACGGCTACCTTGGTCCTGCTGCGGCATGGCGAGAGCGAATGGAACGCGAAGAACCTCTTCACGGGCTGGGTCGATGTCGATCTCAACCTCAAGGGTGAGGGGGAAGCCGAGCGCGGCGGCGAGCTGCTGGTCGAGAATGACCTCCTCCCCGATGTGGTGCACACGTCTGTGTTGCGTCGGGCGATCCGTACGGCGGAAATCTCGTTGCACGCCGCGGATCGGCACTGGATCGACACCAAGCGTTCCTGGCGGCTGAACGAGCGGCATTACGGCGCACTTCAGGGCAAGGACAAGGCAGCCACCTTGGCGGAGTTCGGCGAAGAGCAGTTCATGATCTGGCGACGCTCGTACGACGTGCCGCCGCCGCCCATCGACAACGATGACCCGAACGCCAACTTCCGCGATCCCCGCTACGCCGGCCTGCCTACTGAGGCTCGGCCACAGACCGAGTGCCTCAAGGATGTGCTGCTGCGGGCGCTGCCGTACTGGTACGACCAGATCGTGCCGGACCTGTGGGCCGGCAAGATCACTCTGATCGCGGCCCACGGCAATTCGCTGCGGGCGATCGTCAAGCACCTTGATGCGATCAGCGACTCCGACATCGTCGGCTTGAACATCCCCACCGGCATCCCTCTGCTGTACGAGCTGGATGACGATCTCAAACCCACCACGCCAGGCGGTCGCTACCTCGATCCGGAGGCGGCCGCCGCTTCCATCGAGGCCGTCAAGAACCAGGGTCGGAAGTAGCGCTTCTCGACGTCGCGTCCCGCGTCTGGCTTTTGAGCGGACGGCCTGCCTACCCCAACCGTCCAGCGGCGAGCGCCGAGGCCAGCGAGGGAGCCAACGGCAGCCGGGGAACGAGGGTTGCCTGAACCGCGTGGTAGAGGTCGGGTTTGCCCGGCCAGACCGTGCCTATGGGCTGGTTGTTCGGATCGAGTTGGTGATGCCAGGAGCCGCCTTGCCGATCGATCAGGTACGTCTCGATGTACTCCCACCAGGTTCGACAGAGTTCCCCGTAGCGACCTTCACCGGTGTGTCCATACAGCGCCGTCCCGGCGGAGATCGCCTCCGCCGCGACCCAATGCATCCGGTCCCGGACGACCGGGCGCCCGTCCCAGTCGGTCGTGTAGATGAAGCCGGGCTGGCCGTCGGCCGCCCAGCCGTCGTCGACGCCACGGTCGAATAGGGCGATCGCGGCCTCGATCAGCCACCCGGGTGCGGTCCGTACGGACGCGTGGAGATGCAGCAACAACCGGGACCACTCGTAGGCATGGCCGACGGTCGCACCATAGGGCTCGAAGGGGTCATTTGGATGTGCGCGGTTGTGCTCCAATTTCGGACGCCACTGGGCGTCGAAGTGCTCGGGGATTCGCCAGCCCTGCTCGCGCCCGTTCGCTACTACGCGTTCGGCGATCGCCAGTGCGCGATGGTGCAGGTCGGGGTCGGCGGTGACATCCCCCGCGGCCAGCAGCGCTTCCACCGCGTGCATGTTCCCGTTGACCCCGCGATAGGGGTCCAGAGTAGTGAAGGACCGGTTCCACCTGTCGACGAACATCGACGATGCAGGATCCCAGAACCGGTCGAGCCACACGTCGAGTGCTTCGCTCAGCAGCCGGTCGGCGCCCGGCCGCCGGGCCACCCTCGCCGACGAGGCGGCCAGCACCACAAAGGCGTGGGCATAGCAGCCCTTCTCGTCCGGCGAATCGCCGTCCATCACGCTGGAGTACCATCCGCCAGACTTGCTGTCCCTCAACAGGCCGGTCAATCCGTCTAGGGCGTGATCGGCCAGCTCGCCGGCACCTGCTACGCCGAGGAGGTGCGCGAGGCAGTAGACGTGGGCCATGCGCGCGGTGATCCAGGTATGCACCGGGCGGCTCAGGTCCGGATCACCACTGTCATCCAGCCACGCCGCACCGCCCGCCGGGTGCGGAAACCGCCGTCCGAACTCGATCAGCCGCTCGAATTCAGCGGATAGTGTCCCGGTGTCGAGCGCAGGATCTGCTGACGTCACCCGGCCACGGTATCGAGTGCCGGAGTGCAGGCGGGTGCACCTGTCAGGGCTGCGGCCAGTACTCCGTCTCCGGAAACTCGCCAGTGACGACGTAGATGACCCGACGGGCCATCGACGCGGCATGATCAGCGATCCGCTCGTAGTAGCGGCCCAAGAGCGCGACGTCGACCGCTGCCTCCACGCCGTAGGGCCAGTCGTCGCTCAGCAGTACCCGGAACTGGGTGCGTCGCAGTTCGTCCATCTCTTCGTCACGATCGCGGAGTTCCTGGGCGACCTGGATGTTCCGGTCGATCAGCGTCTGGCCGGCGCTGACCACCATCTTCTCCGCCACATCGCCCATCCGGATGAAGTTTGCCCGTAGCGCCTCAGGCACGGCGTGCTCGGGGTACCGCAACCTGGCGATCTTGGCGACGTGGGCCGCAAGATCGCCCATTCGTTCCAGCTCGGCAACCATTCGCAGGGTTGCCACGAGAATCCGCAGTTCCCCGGCAACCGGCGCCTGCCGCGCGAGCAGGGAGAAAGCCCGGTGCTCGATATCAACCTGCTTGGCGTCCAACAGCTCATCGTCGCCGATGACCTGCTCGGCAAGGTGGATGTCAGCCTCCAGCAGCGCGGTGGTGCTGCTTCGCACCGCGGAGGACACGCTCTGGGACATCTGGACCAGGTCGGCCAAAATATCGTCCAATTGTTCGCGGTAGGTGTCACGCATATCTTGATCCTCGTCTGTTCCCGGGCAGCACTCGCGTTCCACCCTAGGCCTGGTCTCTACGCCGAAGCTCGCGGCGGATGAACAGCGCGTAAACGTGCGTCAAACCCTCGGTGGCGTCGCGCCCATTGGCCCTTCCTATTGCTCTATACCCGAAAACAGACCCCTACTATCTGACTGTGCATCCGATCGCCACCTTGGTGGCCGGCCTTTTCGGGGGTCTCGTGATCGGCATCTGCATCGCGTGGCTAGCCCTCCGATACCGGAGGAGTGAGGTCATCACCGACCTCCCAGGTGAATCGCCGCAGATTCCCGAGGGAATTTCGTCGGTGCTGGACGTGCTCAGCTCCTCGGCGGTGGTCGTCGGTCCACATGACGAGGTGCTGGATGCCACCGCGAGCGCTCGGACGCAAGGTCTTGCGCGCGGCAGCCGGGTGGCAGTGCCCGAGTTGCTGGACCTCGTCCGCCAGGTTCGCCGGGAACGTGTCATCCGTAGCCTCGATCTCGAGCTGATGCGGGGTCGCAGCGCGACGAGCTACCTCAGGATCCGCGTGGCCCCACTACCTGACGACGTCGTCGTCGTCTTGGCCGACGACGAGACCTTCGCGCGACGAATCGAGGAAACCAGACGTGACTTCGTAGCCAACATCAGTCACGAGCTGAAGACGCCAATCGGCGCGATCTCCCTTCTCGCTGAGGCCGCCGAGGACGCCGCTGACGACCCAGCTGCGGTACGGAAGTTTGCTGGCCGGTTGAGCGTGGAGTCGGCGCGACTAGGCGACTTGGTTTCCCAGATCATCGATTTGTCCCGGCTGCAGGCCGATGACCCTCTGGCGAATGCGGAGGAGGTCGACATCGACGAGATCCTGGCGGAAGCAGTCGACCGCTGCCAGGTGGATGCCCAACGGCATCAGGTGAACTTGACCGTGGCCGGTGCCACCGGCTGCCGAGTGCTGGGCAGCTCCCGGCAGCTCAGCATCGCGGTCGGCAACCTTGTGGAGAACGCCGTGGTCTACTCCGATCCCGGGGCACGCGTTGTCGTGGCCGCACATAGACAGGCCCGCAGTGATGACGACTATGTTGAGATCACGGTCTCGGACAACGGCATCGGCATCCCACCCGGCGAGCTCGAGCGGATCTTCGAGCGCTTCTACCGTGTCGATTACGCCCGCAGCCGAGCCAACGGGGGCACAGGGCTCGGGTTAGCGATCGTCAAACATATTGCTGCCACCCACGGTGGTGAGGTGTCGGTCTGGAGCCAGCCGGGTCAAGGCTCGACTTTCACGATCCGCATCCCGGAACACGTCAGCGGGCAGCACAGCGGCAAGCGAGCATCCGACTCCGACTCGGAGCTTCGCGCGGAGGATCAGGAGAGAAGGCTATGACGCGGATACTGATCATCGAGGATGAAGAGTCCTATCGCGAAGCGCTGGCCTACATGCTGCGTAAGGAAGGCTTCGAGGTTGTGGACGCCGCGGACGGCGCGGAGGGCCTTACCGAGTACGACCGGATGGGCGCCGACCTGGTGCTCCTCGACCTCATGATGCCAGGCCTCACCGGCACCGAGGTATTCCGGCAGCTCCGCCTCCGCGGCCCAGTGCCGGTCATCATGGTCACCGCCCGCGAGTCCGAGGTCGACAAGGTGGTCGGCCTCGAGCTCGGCGCCGACGACTACGTCACCAAGCCCTTCAGCCATCGTGAGCTGGTGGCCCGCATCCGAGCCGTACTGCGGCGGGGCCAAGACGTCGAACTACTGCCCGATGTCGTCGAAGTGGCCGGCGTGCGGATGGACGTCGAGCGGCACGAAGTCTCGGTCAACGGCCAGCGGATCCGGCTGGCGCTCAAGGAGTTCGAGCTGTTGGAGCTTCTGTTGCGCAACGCCGGCCGAGTGCTCACCCGCGGTCAGCTGATCGACCGAGTATGGGGCGCTGACTATGTCGGCGATACCAAGACCCTGGACGTTCACGTCAAGCGGCTCCGAACGAAAATCGAACCGGATCCCGCCAACCCCCGCTACCTCATCACCGTCCGCGGCCTCGGCTACAAGTTCGAGGGCTGAGCGAGCCAAGCATCCCAGCGCAGTCGGATCCGGCTAGGGTTTCTCTGTGACCGGGGAGATCACCGTGTTCTCGGGTTCAGCCCATCCCCAATTCGCTGACGAGATGTGCCAGATCCTTGGCGTCGAGCTGTCCCACTCCCGTACCACGCGATTCAGCAACGACTGCCTTCAGGTGCAGCTGCGCGCTAACTGCCGTCAGCGAGACGTCTACATCATTCAACCGCTGGTCCCGCCAGTGCAGGAGAACCTGTTCGAGCTGCTGCTGATGCTTGACGCCGCCCGAGGCGCCTCGGCAGCTCACATCACGGCGGTGATCCCGCACTATGGTTATGCGCGTTCAGACAAGAAGGACGCCCCACGGATCTCCATCGGTGCGCGGCTGGTGGCCGACATGATCGCCACCGCGGGCGCGACGCGGGTCCTCACCATGGCCCTGCACACGCCCCAGGTGCACGGCTTCTTTTCGGTGCCGGTCGACCACCTGAGTGCTGTTAAGGAACTTGCCCAGCACTTCAGTGGCCAGGACCTGCACAACACCGTTGTCGTCTCCCCGGACTTGGGCAACGCCAAGGTGGCGAGTCAGTTCGCTCGAATCCTTGATCTGCCGGTGGCGGCGGGCTCGAAGCAGCGGCTCTCGGACGACGCCGTGTACATCGACCGCATTGTCGGCGACGTCCATGGTCGCGACGTGATCGTGCTCGACGACGAGATCGCTACGGCGGGCTCAATTGTGGAGCTGCTCCGCAAGTTGCGCGAGGAGGGTGTCCGGCAGATTTCCGTGGCCTGCACCCACGGCCTGTTCACCGGGCCCGCCATCGAGCGCCTGAAACAAGAGCCGAATCTCGGCGAGATCGTCATCACGAACACCGTGCCGCTGCCGCCGGAGAAGCAGCTGCCCGCCATCGTGACCA
>DASQUD010000122.1:0-19800 GCA_035641455.1 Propionibacteriaceae bacterium
GGATGGGACGCGGCCGGCATTGCACATGCCCTGACGGTAGTGGCGGCCGCCGACGCAGACGTGAAGGGCGCCGCTGATGATTCGGCTTTCGCGCTCGAACGGGCGGTCCTGGCGGTGAGCCGAGCCCGGCGAGGGTAAAGAAAGTCCCGACCATCTCACGGTGATCGGGATGACGCCTCGGCTTAGTGATGGGCCTGAGTTCGATCAGCCCAGCCGAGCAGCCTTGGCGGCAATAGCGGACTTGCGATTGGCGGCCTGATTCTTGTGGATCACGCCTTTTGACGCAGCTTTGTCCAGCGCGCGCGAGGCGACTCGGGCCAATTCGGTTGCCTTGGCCGTGTCGCCAGCGTTGGCAGCATCGCGGAACCGGCGGATTGAGGTTCGCAGCGCCGACTTCGTCGCCTTGTTGCGTTGACGAGCCTTCTCGTTCGTCTTGATTCGCTTGAGCTGGGACTTGATATTTGCCACGTGTGCAGGCCTTCGGGATTTGGATACGAGCGACTGCGGGTGCAGACGCGACCGCTTAGGTTACCAGCGGCTCACCGAGGGGACCAATTCCTTCGAGGCCGAGGCGTTCGGCAGAGGGTGGAATGATGGCGTGCCGAATCCGTCTGCAGATTTGAGGAAGTCGTCGTGAGTCCGATCCCTGCTCCGCCGCCGGGGCGGACCGACCCCTCGATCATCCGGAACTTCTGCATCATCGCCCATATTGACCACGGCAAGTCGACGCTCGCTGACCGCATGCTTCAGCTCACCGGCGTGGTGGACGAGAGATCGATGAGGGCCCAATATCTCGATCGGATGGACATCGAGCGAGAACGCGGCATCACGATCAAATCCCAGGCCGTCCGCATGCCGTGGCTGGTGGCCGGTGGCGACGGTCAGCCTGGTGACAATCGAGTTGCCCCCGCTGCCGGGACGTACGTGCTCAACATGATCGACACCCCTGGGCATGTGGATTTCACGTACGAGGTCTCCCGCTCTCTGGCGGCCTGCGAGGGTGCAGTGCTGTTGGTCGACGCGGCCCAGGGGATCGAGGCTCAGACACTGGCCAATCTCTATCTCGCCCTCGATGCCGACCTGCACGTCATCCCGGTGCTCAACAAGATCGATCTCCCGAGCGCACAACCTGACAAGTACGCCGCCGAGCTGGCCGGAATCCTCGGCGTCGATCCGTCGGAGGTTCTTCGCGTCTCCGCCAAGACCGGCGAGAACGTGGCACGGCTGCTGGACGAAATCGTCGAGCAGGTTCCGGCTCCCGTTGGCGACGCGTCGGCCCCAGCTCGAGCCTTGATCTTTGACTCGATCTACGACACCTACCGGGGAGTCGTCACCTACGTCCGCGTCGTCGATGGAGCGCTGTCGCATCGGGAGAGGGTGCTCATGATGTCGACCAAGGCCGCTCACGAGACCCTCGAGGTGGGGGTGATCTCACCGGAGCCGGTGAAGGCCAGCTCTCTCGGCGTTGGCGAGGTCGGCTATCTGATCACGGGTGTCAAAGAGGTACGCCAGTCGCGGGTCGGAGACACGGTGACATCGCTGGCACGGCCGGCGACCCAAGATCTCGGCGGATACCGGCACCCACATCCCATGGTGTTTGCCGGGCTCTATCCGATTGACGGCGCCGATTACCCCGAGCTCCGAGAAGCACTGGACAAGCTCCAGCTCAACGACGCTGCCCTTAGCTACGAGCCGGAGACTTCGGGCGCGCTGGGCTTTGGCTTCCGGATCGGCTTTCTCGGCCTGCTCCACATGGAGATTGTCCGGGAACGACTGGAACGGGAGTTCAATCTCGATCTCATCTCCACCGCACCCAACGTCGTCTATCGGGTGATCTTGGAAGACGGGACGGAGCTGACGGTCACCAATCCTTCGGAGTACCCGATCGGCGGCAAGATCGCCGAGGTCTATGAGCCAGTGGTCAAAGCGACGATCCTGACGCCCGCCGATTACATCGGCACCGTGCTGGAGCTATGTCAAGCCCGTCGCGGCGTCCAGCACGGGATGGACTATCTGTCCGAGGACCGGGTCGAGATCCGCTACACCCTGCCCTTGGCCGAGATCGTCTTCGACTTCTTCGACGCGCTCAAGTCGAGGACTAGGGGCTACGCCAGCCTGGACTACGAACCGAGTGGCGAACAGCCGTCCGACCTGGTCAAAGTCGACATCCTGCTGAACGGTGAACCGGTCGACGCCTTCTCCGCCATCGTCCACAAGGACAAGGCGTACTCGTACGGGCTGTCCATGGTGAGCAAGCTCAAGGAGCTCATACCTCGGCAGCAATTCGAGGTGCCGATCCAGGCCGCCATTGGCTCGCGCGTGATCGCACGAGAAACCATCCGGGCCATCCGCAAGGACGTGTTGGCCAAGTGTTATGGCGGCGACATCACCCGCAAGCGGAAGCTCTTGGAGAAGCAGAAGGAAGGCAAGAAGCGGATGAAGATGGTGGGCCGGGTCGAGGTGCCGCAGGAAGCCTTCGTCGCGGCCTTGTCCACGACCGAGTCGGCAGCGGCCGCGGACAGGCCGCGCAGTCGCTAGCCTGCTCGCAGGACCAATTGACCAGGAGGTTCCCGGAGATGTGGGCTGTGCAGTTCGACGAGTACGGCGGGCCGGAGGTGCTCCACCTAGGTGAGGCTCCCGAGCCACACGCCGGACCTAGCCAGATCCGCATCACGGTCAAGGCGGCGAGCATCAACGGAATCGACCGAAAGATCAGCTCGGGCCTGACGTCGGGCGGTAAGCCACTGGAGGGCACCGGCTACCTCGGCTTCGACGCCGCAGGGGTGGTCGACGAAATCGGTGACGGGGTGACTGGCGTTGCGGTGGGCGACGATGTCTTCGGTTGCGGATCGAAGACGCAGGCAGAATTCGCTGTGCTCGACTCCTGGGCGCGCAAGCCGGCCTCGGTCGACTGGAGTATTGCGGGGGCCGCTGGCGTGGCGGCTGAGGCTGCCGAGCGGACGTTACGCCTGCTGGGAGTCGAGAACGGCAGCACGTTGTTCATCGATGGCGGCGCTGGTGGGGTTGGCGCGGTCGTCACCCAATTCGCGGTCGCCCGTGGCGCGACGGTGATCGCCTCGGCCAGCCAGCCCAATCACGATTACCTGCGCGAGATCGGCGCCATACCCGTGTTGTACGGAGCCGGGCTGACTGGCCGGGTCCGGGCGGTTCCGGTGGATCGCATCGACGCCGTACTCGACGTGGCCGGTAAGACGCCGATCGAAGATCTCATCGCCATAGCACCCGAGCCGGCCCAGGTCGTCTCGATCGCCAACTTCAAAGCCGACGAGGCCGGGGCTCGCGTGACCGGGGGCAGCGCGGACAGCCAGCCGGAGAAGGCGTTGGCTGAGGCGGCCGAGCTGCTGGAGAGCAGCAAGCTGGTGATCAAGGTTCAGACATTTCCGTTCTCTCGGGCGGCCGAGGCGTATTCGCAGCTCCAAAGCGGTCACGCGCGCGGCAAGCTGGTCCTCATCCCTGAGCATTGAGCGGCGATCAACGGAGCCCATCGGGGCGCGCACATTGAACGGATAACCTCGATCAATGCCCTCCGCGCTCCCGGCCGGGGATCCGCTGCCCGTCGACGGATCGCTACCCGAGTCGGCGCTGGCCGCGCTGGCGGGGCAGAGCTTCGGCGTCTACCTGCATGTGCCGTTCTGCTCCACACGGTGCGGCTACTGCGACTTCAACACCTACACCGCGGCTGAGCTAGGGGATCAGCCAGGGGCCAGCAGGGCCGGCTACATCGATTCCGCCATTGCCGAGCTGGACCTCGCTGCCCGGGCGCTCGGCGCAGGCGTCCCGCCCGTCTCCACCATCTTCGTGGGCGGCGGGACGCCGACGCTGCTGCCGCCCGCTGAGCTTGGACGCTTCGTCCGAGCCGTCGGCGACCGCTTCCGCCTGGCGGCAGACGCCGAAATCACCACCGAATCGAATCCCGAGTCGGTCGACGCCTTCGCGCTGGCTCAGCTCGCGGAACAGGGTTTCAACCGCATCTCGTTCGGCATGCAGTCCGCCGTTCCACACGTCCTGGCGGTCCTGGACCGGATGCACTCGGCTGGGCGGCCCCAGCGGGCGGTGCAGGAGGCGAGGGCCGCCGGCTTTCCACACATCAGTCTCGACCTCATCTACGGGACGCCTGGAGAATCGCTCGGCGACTGGCGGAGCAGTCTCGAGGCCGCGATTTCCGCTAACCCGGATCACCTGAGCGCGTACGCCTTGATCGTCGAGAACGGCACCCGCCTGGCGAGCCGGATCCGCCGCGGCGAGCTGCCGTCGCCCGACGATGATGATCTCGCTGACAAGTACCTGCTGGCGGAGGAGCGACTCAGCGGCGCCGGATTTCGATGGTACGAGGTGAGCAACTGGGCTCAGTCCACCGCCGCCCGCTGCCGGCACAATCTCGCCTACTGGCGCAGTGGCAACTGGTGGGGGGTCGGGCCGGGTGCGCACAGTCACGTCGGCGGAATGCGGTGGTGGAATGTGAAGCACCCGGCGACGTACGGCGACCGGCTGGCAGCTGGCGTCAGCCCCGCTCACGCCGGCGAGCACGTGTCTTTGAGGGAGCAGCACACAGAGCGCGTCCTGCTCGAGCTGCGATTGGCGGAAGGACTCGACATCGCGCTGTTGAGCATCGCCGAACAGACGCGCCTGCCGGACCTGGGAGCTCGGGGCCTGATTGAGTGCGTGGCCGATCGGGCGATTCTGACCCTGAAGGGACGGCTACTGGCCGACGCCGTAGTCCGCGACCTGCTTGACGATTGACTGGCGGTAACGCGGCTCGGCGTTCGGTGCGCCACCGGCGGGCGCCCACCAACACGTGACTAAGGCGACAAGATGTTCAAAGGTCAGCACTATCCCGCGGAGCCCCTGCTGTGGTGAGCGTGATTGTCTTCCCCCATGGCTGTGCTGGCGATGTTCCCGCTGGGCACAGTGCTGTTTCCTTACATGCCCTTGCGGCTCCGCGTCTTCGAAGAGCGGTATCTGATCATGCTGTCCGACCTGGTCAAAGCCAACGACACGCGGTTCGGTGTGGTCCTGATCGAACGCGGACATGAGGTCGGGGGTGGCGAACAGCGTTTCGGCATCGGCACGATCGCGGAAATGCTGAATGTCACCGCGGACCAGGGGTTCGTCCACTTGACCGCGCAGGGCGGTCCGAGACTGGAAGTCATCAGCTGGCTGGACGACGCGCCTCATCCTCGAGCCGAGGTGCGCGAGTTGCCCGAGTTGATCTGGGAGGACGGTCTGGAGCCACTCCGCCATGAGGCCGATCGCCTGGTTCGCCGCACCCTCGCCATGGCCAGCGAATTCACCGAAAACGTCTGGCCCGCCGTCATCGAGCTGTCCGAAGACCCGATCGAAGCATCGTGGCAACTGGCCGGAATCGCTCCGCTCAACGCCATCGATCAGCTCATGCTCTTACGCTCGACCACCGCCAACGACCTGCTGAGCACGCTGATCAAACTCATCAACGAGGCCACGATCCTCTACGACGCCTCCTGGCTCGACGACCAGGGGCCAGCTGACTGAGGGTTGCGACACGCAGGCCCCAGCCGCGTGCCCTTCGGGGCGCCGAAGGGCTGCTAAGTGTTCTGAATTTGCGTCACTGGTGCGTCCTGAGCTCGTCGAAGGGCGCGTTCTGAACCTGTCGAAGGACCGGTTGAGCAACGGATGATCAACTCAATCGGCAGCATAATTTGGCGGTCGCGAGAGTCCGGATCGATCAGCAATTCGCCAACTCTTCGGCCACGCTCCGCAATGGGCTGCCGCACGGTCGTCAGGCCAGCTGCCTCGGCAGCCGGGATGTCGTCGAAGCCGCACACCGACACATCGCGCGGGACCTGTATGCCCAGCTCAACCGCCGCCTCCAACACGCCCAGAGCCAGCACATCGCTCAGTGCGACGATGGCTGTTGGGTGGTCCGGCTGCGTGAGCAACCACCTACCGGCGCTACGGCCGGACGCAGTTGCGTTGTGTCCCGCTGAGACAAGGCGAATCCGTCCAGACAACGTCTCTCGGATCCCCCGGATTCGAGAGGCGTAGTCCACAAATGCGACCTCGTCGTCCGCTAGCTCGAAAGCCAGGCTCCCCGCTGGCCGAGTGGTATCCACGATGACCGCGACGTTCTCATGTCCGAGCGAGGCCAGATGGCTGCCGAGCAATCGGCCACCACCGGCGTCGTCGATGGCGACCCAACTGGAGTTGAGGTCTGAGCTGGCGTCGGAAAGCACCAGCCGGATACCTCGTGCCTTGGCCACCATGACTGCGGGGTGGGTATCGGATAACCCGAAGGTGGTCAGAGCATCGATCTTGGCGTGCCGCACCGCCGTCACGTCGAGCTCGTCGCCCTCAAAGGACAGCGGCATCAAAACGATGCTGATGTGGCGCTGCTCCACGACCTCGCACAATCCGGTGAGGAAGCCAATCGCGTACGGATCGGAGAAGGCGTACGACAACTGCTCGGTCAACACGACACCGACCGCCTCGGCTCGACCGCTGCGCAGTGCCCGAGCGGCGGCGTCAGGCCCGGCGTAGCCGAGTTCGTCAGCCTTGCTCAGGACCCGCGCTCTCAGCTCCGATGACAGCTGGTCCGGCCGGTTGTACGCGTTGGACACAGTGGAGACAGAGATGCCCAACTCATCTGCGAGGGTTCTCACCGTGACACGAGCCACCAGATCCCCTTCAGGAACTGAATCGTTCTAGAAGGATACCGTTCCCCGGTCAGGATCGGGATGGCGCGACGTCAACCGGGCCATGATCGACCGGTGCTCGACGCGCCCGGATGGTGGTGACTCGCCCGGTGCGCCTCAGATTAGTGGCAGGGCCTTGCGACTGGATATCTCGAGCTGACGGTAGCCCGCCTCGACACCGCCGGCGATGTGTTCTGCCGGAAACGGCCAAGATCCAGCCTGCAAAGCCTCGGAGGCGCTGACTCCGTTCTCGCTGAGACGCCGGATCTCGCCAGATACGGCGGCGACCCGGCCGCGTTGTCCGAAGACGAACTCCCGGTTCGCGGGCTCACCATGTCCGGGGACTGCGATGGTGTCGGCCGTCATCAGGCCGATCACCGAATCGAGGGTTGCCGCCCACTCGTGCGGAAAACTGTCGCCGCCGTACCACGGTGCGGTCGCCGACTCAATCAGGTCCCCTGTGAAGATCACGTTGGCGTCCGGCACGACGACAACCAGGTCACCGTCGGTATGTCCCCGGCCAAGATGCGCGATTTCGACGCGCTGGCCACCCAGGTCGAGCGCCGCCGCCACCACTACCTCACGCGACGCCACGGCCAAGTCGGACTCCTCGACACCGAGATCTGCGGCGGCCGCGGCCGCCTCTGGTCCCCGCAGCCGGTCCCGTACAGACTCATGGGCGAAGGTCGCCACGTCGGTGAAGGCGGCCAAACCGAAGCAGTGGTCGTAGTGCCAATGCGTCGCCACGGCCGCCTGGACGGGTACGTCGGTCACCGATCTCGCCGCCTCCCGTAACAGGCGCCCCTGCCGTGGAGACGAGCCGGTGTCCACCATCAGTGCGCCATCGGATCCGAGAACCAGGCTCAGGTTGACCGATGCAGGCTGGGCGACGCAGAGGTAGACGCCGGCCGCCACCTCGCGCCAGGGTCCCGGTTCGGCGCCGGGTCCGGGCTGGCTCATCCAGTTAGACTGGCACTTCGACCGCTTGAGTGCCAGTTGCCCGGCTGAGCAGGACAAGGAGGGACGACCGTGGACGAGCGCAAGCTTCAAGTACTGCGGGCCATCGTCACCGACTATGTCTCCAGCCAGGAGCCCGTGGGGTCCAAGACGCTGGTCGAGCGGCATGACCTGGGTGTTTCACCTGCGACTGTGCGTAACGACATGGCCGCTCTCGAGGAAGAGGGCTACATCACCCAGCCGCACACCAGCGCGGGCCGAATCCCGACCGACAAGGGCTATCGACTGTTCGTCGACCGGCTGGGCTCGGTGAAGCCGCTATCGCAGGCCGAACAGCGGGCCATCCAGACGTTTCTTTCGGGGGCTCTCGATCTCGACGACGTGCTGCACCGTACCGTCAAGCTTCTCGCTCAGGTGACCCAGCAGGTAGCGATCGTGCAATATCCGACGATGAGCCATTCGACGGTACGCCACGTCGAGATCGTCTCGCTCTCCACCCAACGCATCTTGTTGATCTTGATCACCTCGACGGGCCGGATCGAGCAGCGTCAGCTGGAACTGCCCGAGCACGACGACGAAACCCTCGCCGAGCTGCGGGCGCATCTGAACGCGGCCGCGGTAGGGAATTCCTCCTCCCAGGCCGGCGTTCGGCTCAGCAAGGTTCTCGGGTCGCTGCCACCGTCGCTGCAGATGATCGGCCAGGCGGCGATTGCCACGCTGTTGGAGATGCTCAGCAGCGAGGCCTCGGGCCGGATCGTGGTGGGCGGCATGCCGAACCTCACCCGCTATGGAGCCGAGTTCGAGACGACCGTGAAACCGGTCCTGGAAGCGCTGGAGGAGCAGGTGGTATTGCTGAAGCTGCTGGGGGAAGCGACCACTTCGGATTCCGTGACGGTACGGATCGGGCAGGAGAACCCGTACAAGGAACTACAGTCGACCTCTATGGTCGCTAGCGGTTACGGGAGTGCAGTGGACACGCTGGCGACCCTGGGGGTGGTCGGTCCGACTCGGATGGACTATCCGTCGACGATGGCGTCGGTCCGTGCCGTAGCGCGCTATGTCGGCCGCTTCCTCTCTGAAGGATGAATAGAAACACGATGAGCTCGGACTACTACCAGATCCTCGGAGTCTCCCGCGACGCGACCCCCGAGCAGATCAAGAAGGCATACCGGCAGCTCGCGATGAAGCTGCACCCAGATGTGGCCACCGAGCCGGATGCCGCTGATCGGTTCAAGAAGGTCGCCGAGGCGTACGAGGTCTTGCAGGATCCGAAGAAGCGCGACCTCTACGACCGCGGCGGCGACCCGCTCGGCGGTGGCATGGGCGGATTCAATGGCGGCTTCACCAGCGGCGGTTTCGACTTCACGAATCTGATGGACGCCATGTTCGGCGGCCAAACCACCTCTCGCGGCCCGCGATCGCGGATCCGGCGAGGTCAGGATGCACTTGTCCGGCTGGATCTGGAACTGGCTGAGGCCGCATTTGGCACGACCAAACCGCTCCGAGTCGACACGGCTGTGCTCTGCCCCCGCTGCAATGGCTCCGGAGCGTCCGAGGGCTCATCGCCGGTACGGTGTACGACTTGCCATGGGCAGGGCGACGTCACTCATGTGCAGCGATCCTTCATCGGGGACATCCGCACCACCCAACCGTGCCCGACGTGCCGCGGGTACGGCACGATCATCCAGTACCCGTGCGTCGAATGTTCCGGTGATGGGCGGGTGCGATCCAACCGGACGATCAACGTGAAGATTCCGCCGGGTGTGAGCACCGGGAACCGGATCCATCTCGCCGCTCACGGCGAGGTCGGTCCGGGAGGCGGGCCAGCCGGTGACCTTTACGTCGAGCTGCAAGTTCTCCCGCACGAGGTGTTTCGACGCGATGGTGACGACCTGGAGGTCGTTGTCCGCATTCCCATGACCGCCGCCGCGCTCGGCACCGAGGTGCTTGTGTCGACCCTTGAGGCGGACCTTGAGGATGCCGACGAGGAGACTAAGACGGTCCGGGTCGCGGTTCCCGCGGGCACCCAATCGGGTACGAGAATCGCGATCGACGGCAAGGGTGTGCCTCGGCTACGGGCCAGCGGCCGTGGCCAACTGGGCATCACTCTGCTGGTACAGACACCGACCCGTATCGACCCCGAGCAGGCGGACCTGCTCCGCCAGCTCGCTGAATTGCGGGATGAGACGGCACCCGAGGTCACCGTGCAGAAGCACGGTCGAGGAGTGTTCGGCCGGCTGCGGGACGCCTTCGCCGGCCAGTGATCCCGCTCTTCCTGCTGGAGGATCTTGCCGATCCGTTGCCCGATGTCGGCACGTCGGTCCGCTTGGATGGGGAGGAGGGTCGGCACGCTGCCTTGGTGCGGCGCATCCGGCCGGGGGAGACGATTCTCATCGGCGACGGCCGCGGGCGGGCTGTCGCCGGCCGGGTCGATGAAGTCTCGAAGACCGCTCTTACGATCAGGGTCGCCGAGCAGCTCGTTGAGGTGCGGCCTTGGCGCCACTACGTCGCCGTACAGGCGCTGCCCAAGGGTGATCGAGGCGAGCTCGCCGTGGAGATGATGACGGAGGTGGGTGTCGCCGAGATCATTCCGTGGCAGGCAAGTCGATCGGTCGTCCGCTGGTCGGGTGACCGCGGCGAGAAGGCTCTTCATCGCTGGCGGTCGACCGCCCGCGAGGCCGCTAAGCAGTCTCGACGCCTTGTGGTCCCTGCAGTGCGCGAGCCGATCGACACCTCAGAGCTCGTCCAAGCCGTCGGCGCCGTCGATTGTGCGCTCATCTTGCACGAGGAGGCCACCGAACCGCTGGCTGGTGTGCATCTGCCGGAGCACGGCACCGTCATGATCGTGATCGGTCCGGAAGGGGGGATTGCTCCGGCGGAGATCGATGAGCTGGTGGCCGCCGGGGGCCTGCCGGTGTCGATCAGCGACGGCGTGCTTCGTACCTCGACCGCCGGGGTGGTCGCGCTGGCCACCGTGATGTCGCGATGACTGCGAGTACTGAGAGTTTCGACGCGTCGCACCGTGACCTTGTCGAGCCACCGCTTCCTGACCTTGGCGATGGACCGCGTCCCGAGCCTGTCGAAGGGCGGACTTCGACAAGCTCCGCAGGCGTTTGGATGCGTTCTGAGCCTGTCGAAGGGTTCGGCTTCGAGCCCGTAACCGGGCTAGCGGGACGGCTCGGCCGCACGGGCGTCATCACGACTCCACACGGCACGATTCGGACGCCGGCCTTCATCGCCGTCGGCACCAAAGCCACCGTCAAAGCTGTGCTGCCAGAAAGCCTGGCCGATCTCGGTGCTCAGGCCGTACTTGCCAACGCGTATCACCTGTACCTGCAGCCGGGCGCCGACATCGTCGACGCGGCGGGTGGATTGGGCGAGTTCATGAACTGGCCCGGTCCGACCTTCACCGACAGCGGCGGCTTCCAGGTGATGAGTCTGGGGGCGGGCTTCAAGAAGGTGCTCGCCATGCGCACCGCGGGGCTCGAAGACGACGACGTTATCGCCGAGGGAAGGAGCAGGCTGGCCCAGGTGGATGACGACGGCGTGACGTTCACCTCGCACCTCGACGGCTCCCTGCATCGCTTCACGCCCGAGGTCTCGATGCAGATCCAACATCAGCTCGGCGCCGACATTTTGTTCGCCTTCGACGAGTGCACCACGCTGATGAACACTCGTCCGTATCAAGAGCAGTCCGTGTTGCGGACGCACCGGTGGGCGGAGCGCTGCCTCGCCGAGCACCGTCGCCAGACCGCCCTCCGCGGCGACCGTCCCTACCAGGCTCTTTTCGCGGTGGTCCAGGGTGCGCAATACGAAGACCTGCGGCGCAAGGCCACCCGCGATCTGACTTCGGTGGCCATCGAGGGGGTCGGCTTTGATGGCTATGGCATCGGCGGAGCCTTGGAGAAGGAGAATCTCGGCACGATCGTGAGCTGGGTCTGCGCTGAGCTGCCGGAGGCCAGTCCGCGGCACCTGCTCGGCATCTCCGAGCCCGATGACTTCTTCGCGGCCGTGGAGAACGGCGCCGATACCTTCGATTGCGTCTCACCGTCCCGGGTCGCGCGCAATGCGGCGGTCTACACCCGTGACGGCCGGTTCAACGTCACCACAGCCGCCTCTCGGCGCAATTTCAGCCCGCTGGACCACGACTGCGATTGCTACACGTGCGCCAACTACACCCGGGCCTATCTCCACCACCTCTTCAAGGCCAAGGAGATGCTGGCCTCAACGCTCTGCACCATCCACAACGAGCGGTTCATCGTCCGACTCGTTGACGAGATCCGGGCAAGCATCGACGACGGCACCTTCGATGACTTCAAGATCAGCTTTCTGGCGCGCTACTACGCCAACCCGCCTAACCCCTGATCCGCGCGACCGCCCACGGTCGACCCTGATCCGCGCGACCGCCCACGGTCGACGGCTGGTGGCTGTCTGCTCCCGCCCTCCAGACAGCCACCAGCGGCATCGTCGAACGCATCGCTACCGGTGAGCCGAGCCGACACCCGATCGCGGGATGCGAGGGTGAGGTCACAGCTCGGCCAGAGCCGATGTCCCCCGATCGGCGTTGCCAACTCCCGACACGTACTTCAGCACGCTCAGACGGAGTTCGGTCGGGAAATTAGCACCGTCTGCCACGCCAGTGGAGGGCCTAAACGGGATCGCCGCGCTGGATGTAACTCGGACGGGTGACCGATGACGGCCTTGTCCGCTGTGAGCTGAATGTGGGCCCGAGTCCCTGTCCCCTCGACGGGTGACGGCCCTCAACTGGCGTCGAAGCCTTCGACAACGGAATCATTTGCTCGTGGCTGAGTTCCGTCGTGCGGAGTCGCCGGCGAGCGTGACGCTAGGGATTGCCGTCCTGATCGGCCGCATGATGGCTGGCTACAACGCGATCAGCTGGCTTCCTAGTGTCCCATATGCAGGCCCGGAACTGTTGCGTACGCAGTGGTGGTGGGTCGCCGTGTTCTGCACCGGCCTGGTGAGCATCACCGTCCTGATGGTCGTTCGGGCCGTTCGCGCTCAAAGCGTGCGTGGGCCAGCGGTTGCCTACGCGCTGTTGACCCTCGGCGCGGTAGCCACGGCACCATGGGGGTTACCCGAGGTGCCCGCCGCACGCGAACCATGGATCTGGTGGCTTATCGGACCTTCGGTGGTCTGCGCCGCGATCTGGGCGGGGCTGGCCTGGGGTACGGCGTACGGGGCGGTCCTGGGGTTCTGCTTCGCGGTTTTTCGGAGCACGAGTGCTGGCGGCTCGGCCGATCTGAGAACTGCAATCTCGCAGGGACTGTTTGCGCCCGCGGCCGCCTTGGCCATTGCTGCCGTCGCCCTGGGAATGCTCAAGGCCGCTCGCCGGGCCGACGATTTGGCTCAGGCGGCCTATGCCCGTGAAGCAGTGGCGGCAGTGGACCGGGCGCTGGCCGCCGAGCGAGAAGATCTCGACCGACTGGTCCATGATGATGTGTTGACCACACTGACGGCGGCGGCTCATGCTGAGGATCGTGCGGCCGTCGAGGCGACGAAATCTCTCGCGTCCGCGACGCTGGTCAAGCTGGAGGCGCTCTGCTCAAAGGCCGACACGGATGGAGCCGTCACGCTGAGCGGTCTGGTGCAACTCGCTCAGACCAGTGCGCTGCAGGTCAGCCCTGCGGTCGTGATCGGGGTGGAGCTCCCCGAGTCGCTCAACCGGGAGAAACTGCCTGCAGTGGCGGCTGAAGCGTTGCTCGCCTCGACCCGAGAAGCACTTCGCAACGCGGTGCGCCACGCACAGCCACATCACATCGCTGTGAGCTGGAGAGCGGTCAGGGAAGGTGCCCAGCTGCGGGTGAGCAGCCGGGTCGAGGACGACGGTGCCGGATTCGACGTGACGTCCGTGCCAGCAGATCGCCTCGGGCTGCGGCTGTCCATGACTGAGCGCATGCGCGATGCCGGTGGCAGCTGCTCGGTGTCGTCGGAGCCGGGAGAAGGAACGACCGTCGAGCTGGCCTGGACCGGCGCATCGACAGACCCAGATTCCCGCATGCGGACTCCCCGGCCTCGTGCCGTGCATGCTCTTCCGGCAGACTTCCCGGTCGCACAGCTGGTGACCTTGACCTGGCTGCTGGTCGGCATGGGGATTTTCCTCGGTCTGCTCAACGCCAATCGTTTCATCGAGATGGCGCCGGCCGTGCTGGCCATGGTCGCGATGTGTGTTCTCGCCGCGGTGATCCTGCACGCCGGAAGATCACTTCGGCTGCCGACCTGGGCAGCGGTCAGCTCTGTCGCCCTCACCGCGGTCGTCGCTGGGCTGATGGACTTCACGTTGCCGAGGGACCGATGGCCTGATGCGGCTCTATGGCATTTCTATCCGCTGCAGCTCGTTCTCGTCGTGCTGGCGATTCGACGCCGGATCAAGATCGCGATCCTGGGACTGCTGGTGCTCGCCGTCTGTTACGGCTGGTGGAGTCTGAGGTCGGAGTTCGGCTGGACCGGTCTGGTGATCGCGGTCTACGGTCCAGCGGTGTTTCTGCTGCTCGCGGTCATCGTGACCCGGAGATTGCGGGCCATCGCCCGACGCCAGGACCTGTCGCGTCATCAGGAGATCGTGGCCGCTGAAGAATCCGCTGGCTGGTACGCGGCTCGAGTCCAGCGGTCACTCTGGGTGGCCGATCTGATCGAGACGGCATCCGCCACCTTGACGAAGATCGCTGCCGCCGACCGCGACATCCCGGTCGCGCTCAAGACCGAGGCGAGGCTGTTGGAGGCCGGTCTGCGGGAAGCGCTGGTCGCTCGCAACGTGATGAGCGACGAACTGGCCGACGTGACGGACGCTGCACGTCGCCGGGGAGTGAGCGTCACGTTTGTCGACAGCCGGCGCGGTCCCGTTCCGCCGATCGTCGGGAGGGCGGTCACATCGGAGGTGCGAGCGGCGCTGGAATCGTCCGCCGTGCAGAAAGTTGTGGTTCGGCTGGGTCCAGGTCCGCATCAGGTCACCTCGGTGGTCTACCAGGATGGGCCGAGGACCCGACTGACCACCATTGATGAGGCAGGAAACTGGCAATCCGAGGAGATCGAGTCCGGTGGCTGACCGAGTAGCGCGACACGGGGAAGCGTCCGAGCAGATCCGTGTGGTCGTCGTGGACGATCACGTAGCGGTTCGGGCAGGACTCGCCGGCAGCCTCGGACGCTTGCCGAGTACCGCTGGCCTCAGCGTGGTCGCCCAGGCGCGCACCGCTACCGACCTGAAGCGGGTGATCAAGGAAAACGCCTGCGATGTCATCGTGCTTGACTTGGTTTTGGACGACGGATCGGATCCTGCCGAGACCGTCGCTGAGCTCGTCGCCAACGGCTGTCGGGTCCTCGTCTACTCCATCGCCGACAACCCTCGGCTGATCCGCCGAGCCCTCGCCGCGGGAGCACACGGGCTGAGCCGCAAGTCTGAGTCGTTGGCCGAAACAGCGGACAAGATCCGGCAGGTGGCGCGTGGTCACACACTTGTGTCTACCGAGATCTTGGCCATGATCGACGGCGATCAGACCTTTGTGGAAGCCAAGCTCAGCAGCCGCGAGCGCGAGGTCCTGACGCTCTACGTATCGGGCATCGATGTGCCGCAGATCGCCCGTCGACTTTTCATCACTGAGAACAGTGCCAAGGAGTACCTGCGTCGCATTCGCACCAAGTACAGCGAGATCTCCCGTCCTGCGCCCAGCAAGGTGGACCTCCTGCGCCGCGCCATCGAGGACGGCGTGGTGCCGCCCATCCGGCCGCAGTAGTGCGGTATTGCTGCCGCCCCGCCAGCCACGTCGAACCACGTGATCAATACACCACCGACTAGTCGGTGGATGGTTCACCACGATGATCGTTCAGGGCTTCGCCGAGCTCGGTGAAGATCGTGAGCTGTACATTCGCCGGGCCGCGAAGCCGGGCATTGAGAGAGTCCCACGGGGTGCGAACCGGTGGGGCGATCAGCTCGGCTCCGGCCGCCACCAGCTTGTCTGCGACCGACGCCGTATCGTCGACCTCGAACGCCACCCTGAAATGTGGGCTGATCCCCGTGCGGCCCACCTCCACGGTGTCGATGTAGTCGACGTGCGCCCCGTTGGAGAGCTCCAGGGTGGCCCGTCCCGCATCCAGGATCATCACCTTGGCGCCGCGATCGGTCTCGTAGGCCTCCTCCTGCCCCAGACCGAGTTCATCGCGATAGAACCGCACGGCGTCCTCGTACGGCTCCGCCTTGACCACGAGTCGCAGTTGGCGGACCTCTGGTGAACCCACCGGACGGGCTGCGTATCCAGGCTCGCGTCTCTTGATCGCGCGGATCACCGCGTAAGTGACGGGGAGCATGATCACTTCGACGGCAACCTTGTAGATGTAGCCGGTCACGGTGTAGCTAATCAGGCTGCTCAATGTCGGAAACACGCCCACGAAGGCGATGACGCAGAACAACGCCGTGTCGGCGAACTGGCCGACGACCGTGGAACCCACCAGCCGCGCCCACATCTGGCGCTCAGCAGTCCGCCTCTTGATCCTGACAAGAACGTAGGCGTTAAGAAACTGCCCGGCCAGGTAGCCGCACAAGCTCGCGATGACGATGCGCGGCACGAAGCCGAGCACAGCGACGAACGCCTCCTGGTTCTCATAGCCGGGGCCCGGCGGCGCGGCGCCGACCGCGAGGAAGGTCAGAGAGGCTACGGCCGCTAGACCGAAGCCCACCCAGATGGCGCGCCGGGCCTGACGCAGGCCGTATACCTCGGCAAGCACGTCGCCCAGGACGTAGGTCAGCGGGAACAAGAAGGCACCGCCGTCAGTGAAGATGCCGCCGCCGAGAAACTGCGGCAAACCGTCTACGACCGTGATGGTCTTCGTTGCGGCGACGTTGGAGATCAGCAGCAGCCCGCAGAAGGTGGCCACCACAACGGCGTAGATTCCGCTGGGACTGGTGGCAAAGGCGACCGTGTGGCTAGCTGGCCGACGGGCAGAGTCGAGCGTTGTCACAGCCAGCGATGGTACGGGCCTCGATCGCGTCCAACGACGTGGCAGGCTGAGATCATGACCGACGTGTACGACGACGATGACCGCTCCGAACAGCTCGATCAGCTCGAGCCGGAGCGCTCTCTAGACGACCGGGGGGTTGACGACCCACTGGACGAGGGCTACTCGCCGCCAGAGAAGCCGTCCGAGCTGATGCGCCACGGCGAGCACCAGACCCTTGACGAACGCTTGGCGGCCGAGGAGCCCGACGTCAACGTGGAGGCTGTCAGAGGCGACTTCATTGACGACGGCGAAGTCGGTGGCGATCGGGCGGGCCGACTGGTCGATCCCAATCAGGGGATTGGGCCCGACGTCGACAAGGACCTCATCGGCGACGATGTCGGTATCGACGGTGCGGCTGCGAGCGCAGAGGAAGCCGCAATGCACATCGTTCCGGACGACTGGAGTTAGCTTCTCACTCGATGCGGCTCTTGCGCCGCCAGCAACGACACTCGCGAAGCCTCAGTCGGGACGGCTAGGCCTGCTAATCTCTTGGGGGTCTCGGCCAGTGTTCATTAAGATGGTGCGCGACATTCCCATTTTCAGCGAGGAACCCACTGAGTAGGTCAGAGATCTCGGCTTCTGCTTCCGAAGCGGCCACGACCCGTGCGCTCTCCAACTCGCGCGCCAACGACGTCGGCCTGGAGGAGATGCGGAGAGTCACAGTTCCCGCGTCGGTCGAAATGGTCAACATCCTCGGTCCCCGCGACGAGTTCCTGCGCATCCTGGAGCGGGAGCTGGACGCCAACATCCATGTACGCGGTAATGAGATAACCCTCAGCGGCTCGCACGCCGCCGTCGAACTTGCTGTCGATGTCATCACCGAACTGGTGACCGTGTTGCGTACCGGCCAGGGGTTGACCAGCGACGCCGTCGAGCGGATCTGCTCCATGCTGGCCGGACGGGAAGAGGCCCACCCGGCCGACGTGCTGACCCACAACATCTTGTCGTCGCGCGGAAAGACGATCCGGCCCAAGACCCTGAATCAGAAGCGGTACGTCGACACCATCGACCAGCACACGGTGGTCTTCGGCATCGGACCGGCCGGTACCGGTAAGACCTATCTGGCAGTCGCCAAGGCCGTTCAGGCGCTGCAGAACAAGCAGGTCAACCGGATCATCCTCACCCGCCCGGCGGTGGAGGCCGGTGAGCATCTCGGCTTCCTGCCTGGCACGCTCAATGACAAGATCGATCCCTATCTTCGCCCGCTGTACGACGCCCTGCACGACATGCTGGACCCAGACTCGATTCCGCGGCTGTTAACGGCCGGCACGATCGAGGTGGCGCCGCTGGCCTACATGCGCGGTCGCACGCTGAACGACGCGTTCATCATCTTGGACGAGGCTCAGAACACGTCGATGGAGCAGATGAAGATGTTCCTGACGCGGCTGGGCTTCGGCTCCAAGATCGTGGTGACCGGTGACATCACTCAGGTCGATCTCCCCGGGGGCACCCGAAGCGGGCTTCGCGTGGTGCAGGGGATTTTGGACAACGTCGAGGACATCTCTTTCTGTCACCTGACGAATCACGACGTCGTTCGGCACAAGCTGGTGGGCAGGATCGTGGCCGCATACGACAGGTTCGAGGCTGATCAGCCGGCGCACACTCCGGCGCCGGCGCCTCGCGCCGGTCGGGCCTGACGTCGCGGACGGTGTCTGAGTGACGGTCGATATCAACAATGAGTCCGGTCTGGACGCGGACAATTCTGGCCTGGTACGGCTGGCGGCCTTTGCGCTCGGGCAGCTGCGGATCCATCCGCAGGCGGAACTGTCCATCCTCTTGGTTGATGAACAGACGATGAGCGCTTACCACGAGAAGTACCTGGGAGAAACCGGTCCAACTGACGTCCTCTCGTTTCCCATGGACGAGCTGCGACCGCCGAATGACGATGAGGAGCCCCCGGAAGGCTTGCTCGGGGACATCGTCTTGTGTCCCGCCGTGACGGACCGCCAGGCGCGGCAACATGGGCGGACGACCAGTGAGGAGGCTGAGTACCTCCTGGTGCACGGCCTGTTGCATCTGTTGGGATACGACCACGGCGAGCCGGCCGAGCAGGCGGAGATGTTCGCGCTCAAGGACAAGATCATCGCCGCCTGGGCGGAACAACGGCCGGAAGCTGCGAAGGTACTTCGATGACTGAAAACGACGCGGTCTTCCTGGGTATCGCCTTGGTGCTGGTCGTCGCAGCCGGGTTGTTGGCCGCCGGTGAGGCTTCGCTCTACTCGTTCTCCAAAGCCCGAGCCGACCGGCTCGTCGCCGATGGGCGGCCGGGAGCGACGCGGCTGCGCGGCATGCTCGATGATCTGCCGCGATATCTCAACACCGCCTTGTTCGTCCGCAGCTTGATCGAGATCTCCGCCATCGTGTTGGTCGCGAAGGTGGCGTTCACCCAGATAGAGCGGGTCTGGTTGGCGGGGCTGATCACCGCCGGCTCGATGTTCATCATCTCCTACATCTTTTGGGGAGTGGCACCTCGTACGCTGGGTCGCCAGCACGCCGACCGCGTCGCCTGTGCGTCCGCCGGCCCGCTGTTCGTCATCACCACGGTGCTGGGGCCTTTTCCTCGACTGCTGATCATGATCGGCAATGCGCTGACTCCCGGAAAGGGTTTTTCCGACGGCCCCTTCGCCACGGAGGCGGAATTGCGTGAGCTGGTCGATCTGGCGGAGGCGACCGAGGTCATCGAATCGGGCGAGCGGCGCATGATCCACTCGGTGTTCGACCTGGGCGACACCATCGTGCGGGAGGTGATGGTGCCCCGTACCGACATGGTTTTCATCGAGGAGTACAAGACGCTTCGCCAGGCGGTGTCCCTGGCCCTGCGCTCCGGCTTCAGCCGAATACCGGTCGTTCGCGACGGGCTGGACGACGTGGTGGGAGTGCTCTACCTCAAGGACGTGATCAAACGCGTCTACGACGCGCCGGATGCCCAGCGCTCGGAGCGGGTCGGCTCGATGATGCGCAAGCCAGTGTGGTGCCCCGACTCCAAGCCGATCGACGAGCTGCTGCGTGAGATGCAGCTCAAGCGCGTCCATGTGGTGATCGTGGTCGACGAATTCGGCGGGACGGCCGGGATGGCCACGATCGAGGACATTCTCGAGGAGATCGTCGGCGAGATCACGGACGAGTACGACGAGGAGACCAGCGA
>DASQUD010000123.1:0-3983 GCA_035641455.1 Propionibacteriaceae bacterium
GGCGCGGCAAGATGGTTACTCGATCGCCGGCCATGCGTTCGTTCGACAGGTCAGGGCAGTCGCCAACCGCCGTAGTGGTTGGCCTCTTCCAGGGGCTGCACGCGCATGCCGCCGAGCGCCTGGAAATCTTCTGGCCCGACGACTTCGACCCGCACGGATGAGCTGCTCTCACGGTCGGGTGGCGATTTCACCGATGGTGGTGACTGTGGGGCTGGCGGTCGATGCGACTCATCACGCTGGCTTCGTGCGGCGTGCTGTCGACCTGGATCATTGGTGACACGGAGAGGTTCCGTCGCCTCAACGGACCGGCAGAGCAGCTCGATTTCGAGGCATGCAGGGGCGGCGGTGTCGCCGGCGTCGCGGGCAAAGGCCCACCAGCTCCCGTCGCCCCGGAAGATGCCGGGGATGCCATTCCGAGGTGCAGGGATGTCGCTGGCCCGCTGGATGTCATCCGCGTCGGCTCCCGTAAGCGCGTCAACCCTGTGCTCGGAGGCCAGCGAGACGATCACCCGCAGACGGTTTTGCGCTTGGCCCGACGAGACGAGCCCGATCCAGAATGCCTCACCCGAGGGGCAGGGCAGGACGAGCTTGCCGGGCGAGCTGTGGAGAAGAGGTAACGCACCCCGACTCGTCGGCAGCGCCGTCACGAGGCCAGTAGGCGGGTAGGGGAAACGCTGGAAGGAGATCGACATCGACCGCGTAAGAGCGTATTCGTACATCAGTCTCTCGCCGCGTCCTGCCGAGAATTCTCCTGTTCTCTCCACAGCGTCGTGGCCGCGCCTGCTGGCACCTGCAGCCGGTAGGCACCTTCCCTGGCCGCCTCGGGTACCGGCGTCGTCTCACTCGCGCCTTCCGCCGCCGCTGCCGAGAGAGCGCCGCTGTCGGCGTACTGGCTGATCCAGCGGGACAGCTGATCTGCGTGCGCCGTCCGAGTCGGCTCATCAGTGGCCCAGACGAAGAACGCGCCGAGCGCAACCGAGGCGTGAACACGCCGCCACAACTCAGCAGGAATCAGGTCGGGGCGCTGGTAGCTGGCGGCAGTGATCAGCTGCCAACTATGCCGGAACATCGGCGGCGCCATGAATGGGCGCGTTGTCCGCAGGCTGACGTTGGTGCACCGCAGGGACAGCGCTTCGACGTCTGGGTGGTCTTGGCCGACGAGCGAACGCAGGTTGGTCACAGCGGACTCGAATTGCTCGGTCCGGACTGGATCGGCTTGGGCCTCGTCCATCGATTGCAGCAAGAGGTGGCCGCCGATGATGCCGGCGATCGGGTCGGCGAATTCGACCAGAAGCAGCTCTGCCAGCTGCGATCCACGACCGTCAGCGAAGAGGTTGCGGCCCTGCGTCAAGGCCATCCGCGCCCCCTCGATGGCCGCATCCTGGTCGGGCGTGCGGTTCACGCCTGTCCGGCGCATGAACACCGCCACGTCACTGATCGGCTCCATACGGATCGCCTTCATCCGATCCGCCGCCCCGCCGCCCAGGGCATCGGTTGGAGTTGCTCGCTGTATCGCTACGTGGGTGACCCAGTCAGGGGAGGCGATGACGGCACCTTCATATTGCCGGCCGCCGGCCAGAGCCTGTCGCAGGAAGTAGGCGCCGGGCGGCACCTCCTGCTCCCAAACCGCTGCACTGTCGGTCTCGGCGCTGCTCAGGACCCGACTCTCCTGTGAAAGATCGGCAACAGGTTGCCCAGCCACATTGACCAGCTGCATGCCCTGCAGGGGGTGCGGAGGTGGCGGCGCTGAGCCAACCGCGGCCGTCTCCTGGTCAACCGGATCGGTGACGTACCTGGCTAACAACGAAATCATCGACCGGCCTGAAGCCAGTCCTGAAACGGCCGCTCGGCGATCGGCCGCTTTCTCGAACGGCGCGACGTGAAACTCATGGGTCGACGCGGCACCCGGTACCGGCGCAGGCGAGGACAGCATCCGAGCAGGTCCTGGACCGGACAGCACGGTGTCGCGGTCGAGCAAGACCACGTCGTCGGAGATCATCGTGATGTCCCGGCCAAACCCGACCCTGATCTTGTAAATCCCGGGCATCTCCCGCTCATGAAGCTCGCCGGTTTCGCTGAAGATGCGGTCGAATCGGTAGTCCATCACACTGATCGAAGCCGCCGGATTGCCCGCGACGACGCTGAGCGTGAAGAGTTCCGACGCATCCGGCACGATGACTGCCGAGCCCGTCCGGGTGACCACCTCCTCAACTGCACCGGCTCCGCTAACCTGAAAGCCATGCCGTAGTCCCGCCTCCGGCACCTCTGCCACGTACACCCCGCGCAGAAGGTCACCCGTCCATTCGGCGCTGGACAACACCGCCGATGTCACTTGGGCGAGTGGCCGGCCGGTCCAGATACGGAGCTCGTCGCCGACGGAGCCGGCGGGAAAAACCAGCCGCACCGGGCACTTGGGCCGGGCCGGCAGCCGCCGGAACACCATTCCCTCGTCAGCCCGAACGAATGGCTGCAGGTCCACCGAAGAGGAATGTCGCGCACTAGCGGGCAGGAATTCGGGCATTACCGTGTAGAGAAAGTTGCGGAGGCTTTCCGCGGTTATCCGACCACGCTCGTCGGCTGCCCCGCCGCGCAGCCCTCGCAGCAATGTCCAGGTGAACACGCCGTGCACCTGGCCATCCGGCATGGAGTGCTCAAGCGCGCTCTTTGTCTGTGCGGCGAGCGCGATGAAGGCCGGGCCCGGGACGCCCGTGCCGATCTTCGGCCGCATCAACACTTCGTTGACCGGGATCGACTGCTCATAATTCATGCAGCTGTCCATCCACAGCACGGTCTCGCGGAATCGCTGCGCCTTACGGAACCACCGCATCCAGGCATGCGCATAGACGTACTCGGGGCTGGTCTGCGTTGCCTCCGCGGTGAAAACGGCACCTTCCTCGAGCACGGGCGAGAATCCGTGTCCGGAGAAGTACAGGTAAAGCCGGTTGCCAGCAGAAGCCTCGGTCTGCTGTTCGACCCACTTGAGCTCACGCTCGATCCGCGCTCTTGCTGGTTGTGGATCTAGCGGATCGATAGGGTCGAAGTCGGCGGAGCGCGCCATCCGTACGTTCGCTGGCTCGAGCCGGCCGCCGTCGGGGTCGATCAGCCAGTCGCGGACGGCCAGCGCATCGTTGTTGGGGCCGTCCAGATCGACCGCCACTCCTTCGGCGGACAACTCTGGATACCGGGCGACACCGACAACAACGGCGAAATCCGCCACAGCGCTTACCGGTCGCCTACATCTTGGGAGGCGGCGGCTCCGCGGAGCGACGCCCCAGCCGCTCGGCCATCGTTCCCGTCACCACGGATACGCGTCGCGGATGAAGTTCTTGTCGGTCTCGGACAACTCTTGGTTCATCGCCGCCGAGAACCCGTCGGTGGTCCAGGCAGCTGGGATCGGATACATCATGATCGAATCCGCGTCCACCGGGGTGCTGGAGAGTTCAGCCGGGTCGTAACGCCTGAACATGTTGTTCTCGATGGTCGCCTCATCCCAATTGTTCGGGGGGCCTGACAGGTCGGCGATCACGGCGGCCCGGTTCCAAGCAATCGGTCGATTGGGGTTCTGGTGTTCGTGGATCAGGCCTATCGCGTGACCGAACTCATGCAGTACGACCCGACGCAACTCCTCATCATCGGAATCCGGCCCCAGCCAGCCGTAGTTCATGGTCGGCTCCCCAACCGGAATCTGCTGACACATGGTGCCGAGATACGACCACGAACCGTTGCCCTGTTCGAAAGCCACCCGGATGTCTGCATCGCCGCCCTCGACGACCTTGAGGCTCAGATTCGCCATCTGCGGTCCCGTCCATTCTTGGGCAACTCTGGCGACCCGCTCTTGCAGGCCTGGGTCCCCCTCGACGAATCGCACGCTGACCTCGGTACCAGGCTGCCATTTGAACTGGTTCAGCAATGCTGCCTTCGGTTTGCCCTCTGATTCTCCGGGCATCAGCAGCATGCAATAGCGACGCGGGTTTTCCTCCGTC
>DASQUD010000124.1:0-6455 GCA_035641455.1 Propionibacteriaceae bacterium
TTCGACCGGCTCAGCCGGGAGTACCCGTCCACCCGGGACGGGCTGTCGCTGACCGAACGACGGGTCCTGGCCGCCGTCGCCGACGGCGCTACCGACGCCGCCAGCGCGTTCGTGCGGGCAACGGGCCGGGAGACGCGCCCATACCTCGGAGACACCTGGTGCTTCGCGATGATGGACCGGATGGCGCGCGCACGGGTACCGCTGCTTGAGGCGCAGCCGACCCGACGACCGATTGACCTCACCACCGCGCTGCGCTTGACCGACACGGGTGCCCGCGTGCTGGCCGGAGACGCCGACCATGTCAGGCTCAACGGCATCGACCGGTGGATCGGCGGCGTCCACTTGCGCGGCAGGCACCCGCGATGGCGCTGGGACGACGGCACCGAGACCATCGCCGTCCAGCCCGAGAAGACGCAGTAGCCCGAGAGTCAGCCGACAGCCTGACAGGCGCGCCCCTCGTTGCCCGGGTCGATGGTCGATCGAGAGTCCGTGCCACTGACAAGGTGAACAAGCCAGCGCGCGCCGACCACGCAGTTCTACGCTCGGTGTCGAGCATCAGCTGGCATTCGACTGTCAACCATCACCTGGCACAGGACAGATCCCGGCTCGCCTGCCCTGTCGATATTGGCTCTAACCCGTCAAGGCCGGCTGCTCCGCGTGTCCTCAGTACCCTCCGGGCCGCGCCGCCAACTTGCGCCACACCTTTCACCCAAGTGCTGCAGACGCTTGGCACAACTAGGATCGTCAGGTGCCAGCCAACAGGTGTGCTGAGTGCGGCTTCATCTTCCAGAAGACAAGACGAACCTGGTGGCACTGTGCGATGACTTCCCGGAGATCGTGAAGGATGTTCTTGAGTCGACTCCTGACGAACGCATCCGGGCCCGCCCGGTTCCTGAACTCTGGGCGCCGATCGAGTACGCGGCCCATGTCGGGGAAGCACTGCGCTGGTATGCCACACGCATCAGGCGAGTCCTGGACGAGGACTTTCCGAAGCTAGAGCCGTTCGACTTCGACGCCGCAGCCGACGCGGGCGAGTATCGCAGCCGCAACATTGACACTGTCCTGATCGACCTGCGCGCCGCCTGCCGCGAACTCGCAAACATCGCGCGCCCAGTTAACGATCTCCAGTTGATTCGTTCTGGGCTGGGCAGCGACGGTTCACCCCGAAGCATTGCGCTGCTGCTAGCGCGCGCCCACCATGAGCTTGTGCATCACGGCTTGGACCTGCGGCGCGGTGTGGGTCCGCCCGACAAGGTGAGTGTGGCACTCAACGCGTGAAAGACAACGCAGGACGGCCAGACCTACCGGAGCCTCCGCGAGGTGATTTTCGGTAGCTTCTGGCTGACGGCGGCCAGGGCATCGAACGTTGTACGGACCGAGCCATCGGGCTGGCGCCGACAGCGACTTCCTGCGGGTACGTTCGCGACTTCCGCGATCATCCAGATGCGTCTCGCCACGCCTCAGTGAGGCTCCGCGGTGC
Organism: Propionibacteriaceae bacterium; assembly: GCA_035641455.1. GTDB lineage: Bacteria > Actinomycetota > Actinomycetes > Propionibacteriales > Propionibacteriaceae > Microlunatus. The sequence continues at coordinate 1,481 of DASQUD010000124.1, forward strand.
TCATGCTGCCCCTTTGCAGGCAGAGGCTCGGAACGCGCCGGGGAAGAGGGTGACAACGGGACACGACTCCCGGCGCTGTCGATGGACGTTCGTGGATCCCTGTCATGCTCAACATCGCCCGAGCCGGCACTGTGACTCGACCTAATAAGGCAGCGGTCGAGCCTGGACCTAGCCCGCATCACTCGGCCACTTGACGGTGGCGGTTCATCGCGAGGAGCCTGTGGACGAGACGGGAGCCGACATGCATTGGGTGCTCTGCGGACTTCTACAACACAGATGGCGATCAGAAGCCGGCGAGGCTGGGGACTCGTTCCTCGGTATTGTCCGGCAACACCATGACGGGTCCGCGATCAGGGCGCCGGTCCGGCGCGGACACTGGTCCGTAACGCGCGGCCTAGAGCTTCTCTGAGGTGGAGGGAGGGTTGGATGGCTAATTCCGTTCTCGCCCTGCGGTTGGCGTCTCTCATCGCCGGTATCGGCCTATTTGTTGGTTGCGCCGGTCCGGCCGGACCAGCCGGTTCCTCAGGTTCGTCCTCAGCGGTCGAGTCGGGGTCACCCTCGGCAACCGCGAAAGGCCCCGCGCTTGTGGTCGATGGTCCGGTCGCCGTTACGCCTGACCGCGAACTGTTGGTCAAGTGCTACGGCACGGGAGCGCCGACCATTCTCCTCGAGGCCGGCGGCACGACGTCGAACCTGACGAATTGGCCGGCCACCTTCATGCAGACGCTGGCCGAGACGACCACTGTCTGTGCGTACAGCCGGGCCGGGGGTGAGGGCAGCACGCCGGTCGCAGGCCTCCTGAGCAGGAAGGTAATCGTCGATGACGCCTTCACCCTCCTTGACCGGCTGCACCAGCAATACGGCGTCTCTGGACCCTATCTCCTTGTCGGATGGTCCTTCGGCGGCTCGATCATCCTGGCCGAGGCTTTGGAGCATCCCGAACTGACCGCAGGCCTGATCGCGCTGGACACGAACTTCCCGGTCGACTACATGAAGGTTTGTACCGCCTCGGGGCGTCCAAAGCCCGAGTGTCAGGAATGGTACGACGAGGACAAGGAAGCCAAGTCGATCGAGAAGGACATCGCTGACCGCGGGCATCCCCTGCCGAACATTCCCATCACCGAGGTGAGCGCGATGCAACTCGACGACTGTTCGACAGCCCCCGGTGAAAAGTCGGTGTCCTACGAGGTGGCCGGAGTCATACTTACTGCTCCAGACTGCGAGGCGCTGGCAACGAAGATCGCTAAGAAGAACTTCAGGGACTGGCGGCAGCTCGGTCCTCAGGTCAAGGAGCTCCGGGTCCAGGCGACCCACGACGGGCTTATCGACCAAGCGGGCCCAGAGATCATCACGATCATCAAGGGGATTCTGCGCCGCTGAACTCGCTCGACTGCCACGGGCGATTGACGCGTATCGCTTCACGTCACCTCTGTGCGTCCGACATCGACGCGGTTTACCGATGGCCGGAAACGCTCGATACGGCAGCGGTCGGCACTACAGCAGTCTAAGTACAGCAACGCTGCCACCAGTCAATGTGGTTGTCCTTGTCCGCCAGCGTTCGGCCGAGCATCATCTGGCCGCCAATGGTGGCCATGCTGCCGCTTTTGCAGCGGGGGCTCCGCCCCTCGCGCTCCCGGCTGAGCACCAAGGTGGCGGCCACAGCGCGTTCCGTGGTGAGATCCGGTCGCGCGCGCATCCCGAGTCGGTTGCGTTCGGACTCCGCGTGCGCCGCGGCGGCCGCCGGGTCGATATCAGCCGCCTGCCCTCGTCCGGATCGTCCACGACGGATACGACGACCGGAAGCCGACTCGTATTCGGCGCTCAGCCGGTGTTGGCGCCCCGGTGCCGGCTGTAGTAGTCGGCCATGAGCCGCCAGTAGACCAGAAGCAGCGCCATCATGACCGCGGTGGCACCGGCCGCCGGTGCGGCGCGGCGTCGCCGGGCGGCGGTCAGTGCGGTGATGCCGGCCAGCGTTGCCGCCGCGTTTACCGCCATCGCGGTGTCGCGGGGCCGCTCGGTGATCCAAAGTTCTTCGCCGAGCACCACCCGGGTGGACCAAGCGTGCTCGTCCGCCGGTTTCGGGAAGATCACGGGGTTGGCGGCCATCCAAGCACCGACGATCGCGGCGTGGCTCCATCGGCGTGTCCACAGAGGAACGAGCACAAGCGGGGTGCTCAGCCAGCGAGTCCAGGCACTCCACGGGTTGGAGTGGCGAGCGAAGACATTGTGTTTGAGGTCAGCGAAACGGCTGCGCACTGTCGTTGCTCCCATGTCAGGCCACCTGCATCCTGCGCCACCACCAGAGAGTGGATGCGACGCCGGCGGCGGCGGTTAGTGGGATGAGGGCAAGGTGGTGCGGCGCGATGGTGGCGGCTGCCGCGGGTCCGCCCATTCCGGCCCATAGGCTGGTGGCGGCGTACGGGACCCAGGCGCCGATCCCGAGCACGGTGAGGATCTGGGTGATCACGACGATGAGGATCAGCCCGGCGACGGCGGGTAGGTAGCCGCGTGCAGCGCTGGCGATGAACGCGAGCGGGTAGGCCAGGAGAGCGCCGTTGACGCCAACGGCGAGCACTTTGGCGGCCGGTTCGAGCGCGTCAGTTGGCGGTGCCGGTAGACCGGCCAAGGGTGCGAGGGTGAACGCAGCGGCCAGGGTGATGAGGCTGAGGCCCAGGGACCATGCGAGCAGGACGACGTACTTGGCGGCGGCGATCGTGATCCGTGAGGTGGGCAGCGCGTAAAGGCCGGTGATGGTGTGGTCGGTGAACTCTCGCCCGAAGCACCAGGCGACCACGAAGCCGACGCCCAGAAAGGACATGACGGACAGGATTTGCGCGAGCATGCCGAGGTAGGCAGGCCAGCCTTCTCCGATCAGCAGTGCGTTGACCTTGATGGCCAGGGGTGTGTCGGCTGGGCCGCGGGTGGCGGCGGCGAGGAAGCCGGCGGTGAGCGCGGGGACTCCGATCCCGACGAGGACCGTGGTGATCATGGAGATGCGGGATCGGCGCAGCTTCAGCCATTCGACCTTGATGCCGGCGAGCATCAGTCCACCCCCGTGTCGTCGTTTGCTTCGTCGACGCTGAGGACCAGGTCGAAGAAGGTGCGTTCGAGGTCGACCCCGGTCGGGTCGAGGGCGCCGACGATTCGGCCGCGGTGCATGACGGAGATGTGGTTGGCGATCCGGGCCATCTCGTCGAGGTGGTGGCTGGACACCAGAACAGCGGTTCCCCGGGCGGCCGCAGCCCGCAGGAGGGTTCGGACGAGAACGACTCCGGCAGGGTCCAGCGCGGTGGTCGGTTCGTCCAGCAGGAGCAGGTCAGGTTCGCCGATCAGAGCGCAGGCCAGCCCGAGACGTTGCCGGTTCCCAGTCGAGAGCGTCCTGGCTGGGCGGTCGGTCCAGTGGCTGAGGCGAAGATCGGAGATGCCGGTGTTCACCGCTGCCCGGGCAGTGGACTCGGGCAGTCCGTGCAGCAGCGCCGCGCAGCGCAGGTTCTCGGTGACGGTTAGCTCGGGGTAGCCGAACGCCGTGTCGAGCATGTGACCGACCGCGCGCCACAGGTTGTTGCTGGCGGTGGCGACCGGGCGGCCGAAGATGGTGACCGAACCCTGGTCGGGCCGCAGCATGTTCAGCAGGAGCCGCATCAGTGTGGTCTTACCGGCGCCGTTCAGCCCTACGAGCGCGTGGATTTGGCCGGGGAAGACCTGAAGATCGACGTGATCGACGGCCTGCTCGGGACCGAACGACCGGCACAGGCCCGAGGCGTCGAGCCCACGGTGATCGGGATGAGAGACCGACCATCGAGCTGCGGCGTCGACGGCCGCTAGGGGCCGGCTCTCACCCAATCCGACTAGCGAAGGGGGAGGGGATAGAGGGTTGGGCTGGAGCTGCTCAGGAACAGGCATGGTTAGCGCTCCTACGGTCGACAACAAGACAGCCGACCAGGCTTCCCGGCACTCCTTCGATGAGTGTATCGAGGTGCCTGCCGTGCGGATAGTGGTCAGGTTGCGACCGCCCACCTCGCGTCGGAGGTCAGCCGGCGAGCACGAAGTAGCGCAGCCAGAGGTAGGGCGCGGCGAGCAGGATCGTCACGACGGTGACGATGGCGCCCTTCCTGGTGAACTCCCAGAACGAGATCGGCGCACCCGACCGCATTGCGATCCCGAGGACGACGACGTTGGCGCTGGCGCCGATCGCGGTCAGGTTGCCGCCGAAGTCCGCCCCGATGGCGAGCGACCACCACAAGGCGTCCGCCTGCACCGGGTCGGCGATGCCCTCGGTCAGCTGGAGCACGATCGGGCTCATCGCCGCGGTATAGGGGATGTTGTCCACGACGCCGCTGAGCAGAGCAGAGACGAAGAGGATCAGCATCGTCGCGGTGAGGGGGTCGCCGCCGGTGGCCTGTGCTGCGCCCTCCGCGAGGCGACCGATGACGCCGGTCTTGACCAAGGCGCCGATCATGACGAACAGGCCGGCGAAGAACAGCAGCGTTTCCCACTCCACGCTCGGCATGAAGTCGCGCGGTTGACTGCGGGACAGCAGCACCAGGACGCCGGCGCCGAGCAGCGCCACCACCGACGGTTCGATGTGGAAGGCGGCGTGACCGACGAACCCGACGAACACGACCGCCAGAACGATCCCACAGGTGATCAGCAACCGGCGGTCGGTGATCGCCTCCCGCTCGTTCAGCGCCATCACATCAGCCACTCGGTCGGGATCGCTCCTGAACGCGCCGCGAAACAACACCGGCAACATGGCGACGAGCACCGCAACGGAAAGGGCCGCGATCGGAGCCATGTTCAGCAGGAAGTCGTTGAAGGTCAGCCCGGACCGGCTGGCGATGATGATGTTGGGTGGGTCGCCGATCAACGTGGCAGCGCCGCCGATGTTGGAGGCCAGAACCTCCGCGATCAGGAACGGGCCGGGCTTGACGGCGAGACGGTCACAGACCAGCAGGGTGACCGGGGCGATCAGCAG
>DASQUD010000125.1:0-2269 GCA_035641455.1 Propionibacteriaceae bacterium
CGAGGTCATGGTGGTCAGCGGCGACGGGCTGAAGGCTCGTCACCTGCTTCCCGGCGATCCGTACACCCGGCCCGGTCAGGAGCCGACGAACCTCGTGACGTGCTTGTTCACCGGGGCAACCGAGGAGGACGGCAGCTTCGAGGTCGAGATCAGCGGAACCATTCGCGGCCAGTGATCCCACGCCCCGCGCGCGGGGACTTGGGACTGCTGAAGGTTCGGTTGACACCTGTTCTGTGGGGCTGGGAGGCCCCGCTGGAAGGATGTCGACATGCCTGCACCCCACCCCAGGGAGTTCCGTGACGACGTGGTCGCGGTCGCCCGCAAGGGCGAGGCTCCGATCGCGAAGCTGGCCGCCGACTTCGGGATCTCCGAGTCGTGTCTGCGCAACTGGATGCGCCAGGCCGATGTCGAGGACGGAGTCCGACCCGGCACGAGCGCGGCCGAGAACTCCGAGCTGAGAGAGGCCAAGCGGAAGATCCGGCTGCTGGAGCAGGAGAACGAGGTCCTGCGCCGGGCCGCGGCGTACTTGTCCCAGGCGAACCTGAAGCTGGGTCAGTCCCCAAAATGACCTACCCGCTGGTCCTCGACCTTGCCGCCGACGGGATCCCCGTCGCGGTGACCTGCGGGCTGCTGGGCTTCTCCCGGCAGGCGTTCTACTCCTGGAAGTCCGACCCGGTCAGCGAACGGGATCTGGTCGACGCCTACGCCACCAACGCCGCCTTCGAGGTCCACCGCGACGACTCGGGGTTCGGGTACCGGTTCATCGCCGACGAGCTCGCCGACGCCGGCCACCAGCTCTCGGAGCGGCGGGTGTGGAAGGTGTGCTCCCAGGCTGGGATCGTCTCCGCCCACGCGAGGAAGCGGGGCCGGTCCAAGAAGCCAGGGCCGCCGGTGCACGACGACCTCGTCGAGCGGGACTTCACCGCGCCCGGCCCCAACATGTTGTGGCTGACCGACATCACCGAACACCCCACCACCGAAGGCAAGCTGTACCTGTGCGCGGTCAAGGACGTCTGGTCGCGCCGGATCGTCGGCTACTCCATCGACTCACGGATGACCAGCCACCTCGCGGTCGACGCCCTCGAGATGGCGATCGCCCGCCGAGGCCGCGACCAGGTGCCCGGGTGCGTGGTCCACGCCGACCGGGGCAGCCAGTTCCGCTCCCGGCCCTACGTTGCCGCGCTGCACCGGCACGGGCTGCGCGGGTCGATGGGCCGGGTCGCCTCCTCCGCGGACAACGCTGCGATGGAGTCCTTCTTCTCCCTGCTTCAGAAGAACGTCCTGAACGCCTGCCGCTGGGACACCCGCGACCAGCTCCGCCTCGCGATCGTCACCTGGATCGAACGCACCTACCACCGCCGGCGCCGGCAACGCGCCCTCGGCAAGCTCACCCCGATCGAGTTTGAGACCATCAACCAAGCCGCTCACGCGGCCTGAAACACCACACCGGAAGTGACAACCAGACCGTCAGCAGTCCCTCGTGAGCCCCGTGGGTGTGTGGCGTCGAGGCAGTTGTCGCCTTCGACGGCCGAAGGGGTGCGTTTCATTTCCAGCAGTGGACCGACTCGTCGGCACCAATCACGTCGGTAGGTGATATCGGCATGCCGAATTGTCTTGTATGCCGCTCTTCGACGCGAGATGGACCGCGATGACAGCTCGCCGGCACGCGGAGAGGGCCCGCGGGTGAGCGGGCCCTCTCGCCATGATGCCGCCGGACCGTGAACGGTCAGTCGCCGACCGGCTGGAAGTAGTTCGCCGTTCCGTAGGTGGCGACGTTCCGGCCGAGCACCTGGCCTGCCACGTCCGAGCTGCGGTAGTGCAGTCCGGCCCAGATGCGTGCCTCGATCAGCTCGTCCAGTGGCTGGGTGAAGGTGTCGAAGGTGCGCACTGCGGCTCCTCCGGGGTTGGGGAAGGTGCTGGTGATCTGGAAGGGCCCACCGGTGGGGTCGTCGCCGAAGAACGTGCGCAGCACGGTGATGTTGGCGCCGTCGAGGCAGTTGTGTCCCGAGGTCCATTCCGGGTAGGGGGCGGTGAGCAGCGCCGTCCAGGTGGCGTCGGCTTCGGTGGCGGGGTTGCCGTCCTCGCCGGCGCCTACGACCGCGTTCCAGGGCCGCCAGAAGTCGTAGTGGTACTTGTCGTCCCAGCAGGTGATCGCCGCGTCGGCGCCGCTGAGGTTCTGCAGCGCGAGCAGCCGGGCGCTGTCGGCGGCGCCAAGGTCGGTGCGGGTGATGAGCTGGCGGGCGACCTCGTTCCAGCTGATGACCGGTGC
>DASQUD010000126.1:0-3880 GCA_035641455.1 Propionibacteriaceae bacterium
GACGTGGTCGAGACGCTGCGCGGAGCTGATTTCTACCGTCCGGCGCACGAGCAGATCTACGACGCGATCACCGACCTCTATGGGCGCGGCGAGCCGGTCGATGCGCTGATGGTTTCCAACCTGCTGGGCAAGCGCGGCGCGCTGATCAAGATCGGCGGAGCGGATTACCTGCACACCTTGCTGGCCAGCGTGTCGGTCGCGGCCAACGCTGGCTACTACGCGGCCATCGTCCGCGAGAAGGCGGTGCTCCGCCGGCTGGTCGACGCCTCCATCCGCATCGGACAGATGTCGTACGCGGGTGAAGGTGACGTGGACGACATCGTCGATCGGGCCCAAGCCGAGGTGTATTCCGTCACCGACCGCAAGGCCAGCGAAGACTACAAAGCGCTGTCGGAGCTGATGCAGCCGACGCTCGACGAGATGGAGGCGATCTCCTCCCGGAGTGGCACCCTGTCCGGAGTTCCGACCGGCTTCGCTGATCTTGACGACCTGACGAACGGCCTGCATCCGGGGCAGATGGTGATCGTGGCAGCGAGACCCGGTCAGGGCAAGTCAACTTTCGCCTTGGACATCGCTCGCAGTGCAAGCATTAAACACGGCTTGGCATCGGTGATCTTCAGTTTGGAGATGAGCCAGATCGAGATCACCATGCGCCTGCTGTCCGCGGAGGCGTCCATCCCGCTGTCCCACATCCGAGGCGGCCGGATGAGCGACGATGACTGGGCGCGGGTGGCCAACAAGATGGGGCAGGTCTCCGAGGCCCCGATGTTCATCGACGACTCGCCGAACCTGACGATGATGGAGATCCGGGCCAAGGCACGCCGGCTCAAGCAGCGGCACGATCTCAAGCTCGTGGTGATCGACTACATCCAGCTGATGACCTCCGGCAAAAAGGTCGAGTCCCGCCAACTCGAAGTCTCGGAGTTCTCCCGACAGCTCAAGCTGCTGGCCAAGGAGCTCGATGTGCCAGTGGTGGCGCTCTCGCAGCTCAATCGTGGCCCGGAGCAGCGCAACGACAAGCGTCCGATGCTGGCGGATCTGCGCGAGTCCGGCTCCTTGGAACAGGACGCGGATATCGTCCTGCTGCTGAACCGTCCGGACATGTACGACAAGGAGTCAGAACGCGCCGGCGAGGCCGACTTCGACGTGGCCAAACACCGCAACGGTCCGACCAAGATGATCACCGTCGCCTTCCAAGGCCACTACTCGCGGTTCATCGACATGCAGGCCTAGCTCAGGGCAGCCGTTGCCTCAGGGCGTCAACCGCTGTGTCGATCACCGCCTCGAGCGTGCCGGGCTCTTCGAAAAGGTGGCTGGCCCCCGGGATGATCGTGATACCGACCGGAGCGCTCATCTGGCTGGCCGCCTGAACATTGAGCCGGTGGACATCGCGGTCGTGTCCACCGACGATCAGTAGCACGGGCGCCCGTACCCGAGGCAGCGCCTCGCCGGCCAAGTCCGGTCGCCCGCCGCGCGAGATCACCAGCCGCACCAGGTCTGGGCGGTCGGCGGCGGTCATCAGCGCTGCCGCGGCGCCGGTGCTGGCGCCGAAGAGGGCGATGGGCAGGGAAGCGACATCGTCCTGGACAGCGAGCCAGTCCACCGCACCGGTCAGCCGGGCGGCCAGGCGAGGAATGTCGAAGCGCAGTTGCCGGGTGCGGGCGTCGATATCCTCTTCCGGACCGGTGAGCAGATCCATCAGCAGCGTTGCGTAGCCGGCCTGCTGGAAGGCTCCGGCGACTCGGCGGTTGCGAGGACTATGCCGGCTGCTGCCGCTGCCGTGGGCGAAAAGCACGACTGCCTGCGCTTGCTGCGGGACGGCAAGATCTCCGTCCAGCAGCGCCCCAGCCGCTGCTATCTGAACCGCCCTCTGGAGAACCGGTTCCGCCACAGGTCAAGTTTGTCTCGGCTTAGTGCCGCCTGGGTACTCTTGCTGCGAAGTCCCGCCAAACTGGAGGAATTGTGAGTCGCATCCGAGGTTTTCTGAAGACCGCCCTTGTCATGAAGGGCATTCAGATCGCCCAGCGCGAACTCTCCAAGCCGGAGAACCAGCGCAAGATCAAAGAAAGCTTCGGCAAGGTTCGCGACAAGGTCAACAAGCCGCGGAGCTGATCCGCCTGGCGGCACCTCAGAGCAGGGCCCGGCGCGGCTCCGGCTCCCGTTCCGTTGTCTGCGCAACGTGGGCATTGGCGCTTAGCTCGATATCAGCCGCACGCGTGCCGCGTGGCCGAGACAGCGGTCCCGGCGCCCAGAACCGGTCGCCGAGCACGTGCACCAAAGCCGGCACCAGCACCGTACGGACCAGCAACGTGTCGAGCAGCACGCCCAAGCCGACGATGATGCCGATCTCGGTCAGCACGATCACCGGCAGCACGCCGAGTACGGTGAACACTGCGGCGAGCAGGATGCCCGCGCTGGTGATGACCCCGCCGGTGACGGCCAGGGCGTTAATGATGCCTTGGTGGGTGCCCCGGTGGACGGTCTCCTCTTTCGCCCGGGACACCAGGAAGATGTTGTAGTCAACTCCCAGCGCCACCAGGAACAAGAAGCTGAACAGTGGCACCTGATAGTCGAGGCCCGGGTAATCGAAGATGTAGCTGAACGCGAAGCTGCCCGCGCCCAACGCCGCGAAGAAGCTCAGGACTACTGTCAAGATCAAGATGATCGGTGCCACGAAGGCGCGTAGCAGGGCAATCAACACGACCAGCACCACGGCCAAGATCAGCGGAGAGATGATCTTGAGATCGCGGATCGCAGCGTCGCGGGCGTCCAGATTGGTGGCGACGGCTCCGCCGACGAGGGCATCGGGGTCGGCGTTGGTCACCGCGGTCCGCAGGTCGCGAATAGTTTGGTAGCTCTCCGGTGTGTCCGGCTCGGCGGTGATCACAGCGTTGAGCTCGCTGATCTCGGGAGTCGTCTCGCCGGGCCTGACCTCTGACACGCCGGGGACACTCATCGCCTGCGCCGCTACCGCCTCGGCATCAGCCGGGTTGGTCATGATCACGACTGGGGCCACCACACCGGCCGGGAACGACGCGGAGATCGTTTTCAGCCCGTTGACCGATTCCGCCTCGGTCCGGAACGTCTCTGCCTGACTGAGCCCGAAGCTTGTGGTCAGCACACCAGTACTCAGGCCGACCAGCAGCAACACCGATCCGAGGATGACCGGCCAGGGCCGTCGTGCTGTGGCGTTACCGATCCGTCGCCACGCGCGGCCACCGTCGTGCCGGTGAGCGTCCTGCGGATCGGCCTTTGGCACGAGCGGCCAGAAGATGCCGCGCGGGCAGACCACCAACGCCGCCGGTAGGACCAGCAGCCCGAAGATCAGGGCCGTCAGGATCCCGATCGCCCCGCCGAGGCCGATCGCCCGGCTGCTTCCGGTCTGCGCAAGCAGCAATGCGAGCAGGGCCAAGATCACGGTCGCACCCGAGGCCGCGATGGCCGGAGCGGCACCGATCCAGGCCCGTCGCATGGCGACCCGCCGAGTGCGCTCTCGTCGCAGCTCCTCCCGATAGCGGGCAATCAGCAGCAGCGCGTAGTCGGTGCCCGCGCCGAAGACCAGCACCGAGACGATTCCGCTGGTCGAGGCGTTGAACGGCAGGTCGGTGACTTCTGAGCTGATCTTGAGGAACGTCGCGGTCAGCTGATCGGCCAGGACGACGACGGTCAGCGGGATCAGCCAGAGGATGGGGCTTCGGTAGGTGATCAACAACAGCACCGCCACCACGATGGCTGTGGTCAGCAGCAATCGGTAGTCGGCGCCCTCAAAGGCCAGGTTGAGATCGGCTGTGAAGCCGGCGCCCCCGGTCACCTGCGCTGTCAGACCCGTCGGCAAGTCGGCCTGGACAATCTCGCGAACCTGTTTGACCGACTCCACCGT